>PLKG01000072.1 GCA_003140595.1 Acidimicrobiaceae bacterium
TCGCCGGCGCCTTTACCGCTGGCGCCTTCTTGACCGGAACGGCCTTACGAACTGGCGCAGCCTTCTTTGCCGGTGCAGCAACCTTGGCCAGAGCGGCCTTCGGCGCAGCAACGCTTACGGGCGCTACGGCGACCGGCTTCTTCAATGCTGCGCGCGAGTTCAAGTCCGCCTTCAACCCCGCACCGGCTGCGAAACCGATGCCTTTGGACGCCTTGATCTTCACGGGAGCTCCAGTCTGCGGGTTACGACCACGCCGCGCGGCGCGGTCACGGACCTTGAAGGTTCCGAAGCCTGTGATCCGAACCGTCTCGTTGCGGCGCAGTGCCGACGTGACGACGTACTCAAACGCCTCCAAACCCTTTTCCGCTTGATTCTTCGTCAGCCCTACGAGTTCACTGACCTCGCCGACGAGTTCTGTCCTGTTCAATTTCGCCTCCTGGCATATTGTCCGACCTCCCGCAATACAAGGTGATTTTCCCGCGGAAATCAAGCATTCTCCGATCGCGGGCACGCGACCCCTTTATTCTACGGCCTGTTCCGTAGAGACAAGCATGAGCGCCGATGTTGAACGGCGCCACTAAGACCTGCAAATATAAGGGGTTTCTGAGCGACACTACGCTCTAAGGGCTCTTCCAGGTCCGCCAGCGCCGTGACAGCTCGCGGCAGCCCGAAGGCCCGCGCGACCGGCGAATTCCTCGAATCTGCGCCGCACCGCTCTCGCCAAGCTCTCGCGCAGCCAGATTCTCGGCCGAGCGCGTGACTCGGCGTTCTCGGCTCACACGAACGGCCGCGGCCGTGTTGTGCCTTGTCGCTGCCAGAAGAAAGCGGATCGTGAGTCTCCATCGGCCGCGGCCAACGACGCGCTCGACGACCATGATGTCGGTTGGTAGACGCCTCGACTACCACTCAGAGGTGACCCAAACTCCCGTTGATCCCCATGCTCTGGTGCTTGCGACTTCTGAGCTGTACGGACACGGCATCTATCTTGGGTCCTCCCTCGAGGCCCGGAGCGCTCCCGTCTTCGCCCGCCCGCAGGACGGCGTGCTGTTGTTGGGCCCACCACGCTCGGGAAAGACGGCAAGTGTCGTGGTTCCCAACGTTCTCGCGGCATGCGGGCCGGTGATCGCAGCCTCCACAAAGGCCGACGTGCTCGCCGTTACCTGGGCGGCCAGGTCCCGCGTCGGCCCTGCCCTGCTCTTCGACCCGAGCGGCTCGGTACCCTGCCCCAAAGGCATGGAAAAGGTGGGGTGGTCTCCTCTTGGCCTCGCCGGCACCTGGGACGGTGCCGTTCTCGTAGCCGAGTCCATGGTGCGAGCAGCGCGCCCGGGCACCGATCGTGGCGAGTCCTCGCACTGGAGCGAGCGCGCCGGAGCGCTCCTCGCCGCGGTGTTCCACGCCGGAGCGCTCGAGCAACGGCCTGTCCCTGACGTGCTCGCCGCCGTCAACCGGCATGATCCCGACGAGGTACGGGCCTCGCTCGCCCGTCACGGCGCCGATCGGGCACTCGATCTCTTGGAGGGCATCGTGGCCACCGAAGGGCGCGAACAGAGCGGGATCTGGTCGACGGCGTCTGGGGTGCTCGCCGGATATCGGACCGATGCCGCCCTCGCCTCGTCACAAGGCCGGATCCTCGACGCAGGAGAGCTCGTAAGCGGCAGGGCGACACTGTATGTCTGCGCCGGAAGCGAACATCAACAACACGCTGCCCCACTCGTAGCAGGCCTCTTGCGCGAGGTGCGGTCGGCCACCTATCAGCGCTCGCTCACTGCGACCCTCGCAGTGTCACGCGACAACAGCAGTGAATTCACGGGAATCTCCCTCGCTCTCCCGGCGCCCCCGCTTCTTCTCGTGCTCGACGAGTTGGCGAACATCGCGCCCCTCCACGACCTTCCGGCGCTCATTGCAGAGGGTGGCAGTCAAGGTGTCGTGACCTTGGCGTGCCTTCAAGACCTTGCCCAGGCCCGGGCACGCTGGGACCGCGAGGCGGACGGATTCCTGTCACTGTTCGGGACCAAGCTCGTGTTCGCCGGCATCGGCGACACTCGGACACTCGAGGCAGTCTCGCTTCTCGCAGGCGAGCACGAGGTCCCGACGGTCTCGATCTCGCGCGGGCCGCGCCGCAACGCGCTAGGCGCCCTCGGGCGCGGCACGACCCGGACCGTGTCGATGCGCAAGGACCGCATCCTTCCTGTCGACGAGATCGCCCGGGGACACCGGGGGTGCGTGCTCGGCATCGAGGGCGCCAAGCCCGGTTTCGTGCAGATGACGCCCTGGTATTCGAGCTCGCCGTGGCGCGAGGCCGTCATCGAGGGCCGGGCGAGCGTTCTGACCCGACAGGCGGAGCTCTCCTCGGTTCCGATCCGAGCGGTCACCCAAGCTCGCGACCGGGCGATCGGCTTTCGATGAGACGTCGGCCCAGTTGCCTGCTCGCCTACAGAGCCAGGACGCCGGTCACCGAGACCGGCCCGGCGCCTCCAGCGTGCGGCGCCCGAGCGGCGGCGTCCTCGGTTGGATCGCCCGGATCGCGCTCTTTAGCTCCAGCCTCGTCTCCGCCAGGTCCCTAAGGCCAGCAAGACCAAAGGACCGCTGAGTGCTGCGATCCCCGACAGCATGCTCGCCGTCCTCGATCGACCACCGGTGGCGGAAGGTCTCTATCGCCGTCGCGCCGTCGCGCCATGCCGAGCGATCGGGTCCTCCCGAGCGAACTGCCCCGAGCTCGGAGACAAGGTAGAGGGGTCGGGCGACTTCTGCCGCTCGCCCGAGCCGTTCGGCTGTTGACCGCTGCGGCGAGACGATAGCAACGTGGACACATTCGCCCGGCGCCAAACCCGCAAGACCACTCGGCAGCGTGCCCAACACAGCCAACTTGGCCTCTCCGTGCGGTCCTTCGCGCCGCGATCGCAGCCTGCCCGCCAACCGCCGGGCCTCGACGACGTCCTCAGCCAGACCCCCGGCCTGGCGGATCGAGGCACGCAGCGCGGCGACAAACGCGTCGTCGCTCGCCACCACGAACAGTGGCTGACCCGATTCCCGACCCTGCTGCCAGGTTGCCAACAGCGCTTCGCGCGCTTGCGGGCCGTCGGCGACGACCAAGACCTCGCGTCCGCCAAAACAATGTCTTTCCGGTGCGGCTGCTTCGACCTGCGCAACGCTCTGCACCTCAGCACGGCTATCGGGCACGAGGCGGGCGATGTCGGGCGCAAGGATCGCGGCGGTGCCGAACCGTGCGTTCATCGACGCCGACGGCGCAACCAGGATCACGCGGCCCCCACCAGCGAGAGACGACTCGACAAGCGAGGAGAGCTCCCACGGACCCATACGTTGCGCCTCGGCCGCCACGACGACGCCCGTCCGCGCGCTCTGTGGCGAAAGGTCGCACAAGGCCGTCGTCTCGATGCCTGTGACAGATTCGAATGAGGCAGCGGCCGGCCGGCCCGGCGCGACCGCAGTGACGCTGGTGCCGGGTCGCGATGCGATCGCGCCGATGGCATCGAGCGCTTCGAGCCGTCCACCGGGGTGATAGGCAAGAAGTTCAACTGACTCAGGGTGGTTACGGACAAGCTCTGTGAGCCTTTCGTGGATCTCGAGAATCGCAGGCGTCGTGTAGACGGTCTCGGTAACACCTCCCGGGATCGTCCGTCCGGCTGTGCCCTTGAGACTGCGCTTGAGCGAACCCGGAGCCGTCGGAATCGGGACGACGCGGCCCTCGGCCACGAGATCTTCCACATCGCGCTCGACCTCGCTGACCGAGGCGCCAGACGGCAAGGACGCACAGCGCGCCCGCACGAGATCCCCTCGCGTGCAGGTACCGTCCCGGGCGGCAACGCCACGCTCACCGAGCGTTCGCTCGGTCCACTCTGGGCTGGAATGCCTTTCAGGACCGGTGACCGGCGACCGCCCTGTGACCGCGGCGAGGCGCGCATCGGAGACACCGAGCCGGTAAGAGCGCTCACGCCAGATAGCCACGAGCTCGTCGTATGGGGTCCCCAGGTCCTTGTCGGGCCTCGTCGTCGCCGAAGCGATCCGACCGGCGCGTGGACCGGACCGACCTGACTGCTCGAGTGCGGTCTCTATGTCGACCGACCGACGCGAGAAGGCCCGCCTCACGCCCGGGTCGATGCCTGCGAGGTCTGCCCAGGCGCCTTGCAGCTCGCGCCACGAGACTCCGAGACGACAAGTGAGCTCAGAGCGCAGCTGCGTCTCGTAGAGGTCGCGAGCCGTGCCCAGCTCCAGGAACAGGCCACGGGCGTCGAGTGCCGACCAGCGACCATCAGGTCCCGACGCGAGGTTCGCCACGAGCACGTGGCTGTGAAGATGAGGATCGGGTGCGCGACTGGTGCGGTGGAGAAAGGCCGCGGCCACAAAGCCGCCCGCCGGAACCGAGGACGCTGCTGCGCCGCGAACCAGGCTGCGCCGAACGCGGGCGCCACGGCGCTCCAGGTACCCGAGCGCGGCCGTTGCCGCCTCCTCGTGCCCGGCACGAACCTGGGTTCGGACTTCCTCGGGACCTAGCGCGTGCAGCAGGCTCACCGACTTCGGGGTCGAGTACGTGCAGTCATAAGCGGCGACGCGAACTCGGTCGTGACGCGCCGAGAGCACCTCGCCTGTGACGGGGTCGACACCTTCGAGCAGCAAGCGCAACACTGGGCCGTCCACGGCCCCGCTCAGGCCGAGCGCCGCTGCAGCCTGCCCGAGCCAACGCCCATCGGGCTCGATGAAGGCTCCCGTCTCCTCGCGGCCGGACGCGACCGTCGACAGGTAGTACCCCTCCCTCCCCCGAGCCAGTTTGGCGACGCTGAGCACCCGCCCTGGCTAGCTTCAGAGCCGACCGCAGCACCTACCGGCCGGGACGCGACGGCTATCGGTTGTAGCGGTCCAATGTCCGCCGGGCTGCCCTGGATCCTGCTGCGGCGAGGACCGGCGGATCGATCACCTCGGCCTCCGGTCCGAGCAGCAGGAGCAGGCGGCCGAACCAACCCTCCGCATCGCTCACCGGGATGGTCGCCACCAGACGACCGTCCCCCGTCTCCTCCAGGCCCTGAGTGACCAGCCCCTCCACCGCAAAGCGCGCTTCGGACGCCAACACGACCGTCGCCGTCATGGCTTCGGACGCGCCGAGGAAGGCCTCGGGCCGCGCAAGTGCCTCACGCTCCTCATCAGAAAGCGAGCCGACATTCTCAGCCGGTCGGCCGGTCGGCCTGACAGCCTGCACGCGATCGACCTGGAAGCGTCTTAGGCCACTTGCCCGGTGGCACCACCCGTCCAGGTACCACTTCCCTTCTCGGACAACGACCTGGTACGGATCGACGAGGCGCGTCGAAGGCTTGCTCGCTGACGCGCCGAAATAGTCGATCTCGACCTGCTCGCCCGAAGCGACCGCCGATTGGAGCGGGCCGAGCGACGGCGACGAGTCGACTTCCACGGCGAGACGAGAAGACCCGAGCACCGCCTCGAGCTTGGTGAGCGCGCTGGCAAGGTCACCCTCGCCGTCGGCGCCTGGCACGGCAAGCAGTGCCCGCGCGGCCACCGCGAGAGCGAGGCCTTCCTCAGGGGTGAACCTGCGGGGATGCGCTAGCTCGCGTAGGCCCTCGGCGACGACACGGTCCTCGTCTATCAACAGGTCGATCAGCTGGTCGGGAGTGTACGGAGGCACGCCGCAGCACGCCGCCAGCTCGAGGTCGTGAATGAGCTCGCTCGTGCTCACCGAAAAGCGGGCGGCGAGATCCGCGATCCGCGCCTCACCCACTCTCGCGAGGTACACCAGGATCGCGAGCAGCCGGTTCAGCCGGTCGCCGGCGGTTGCCTGCGGCGCGGGGAGCGCGCGCTTGGCCGCACCAGTGTGCTGGTCAGCCGGGGCTCCCTCAGGCGGGGAGGCTGGCTCTGCGAGCGCCGTCGCCGCGCTCGGCGAGGTGCGGGGGATGCTCGCCGGGTCTGTCGCGCGCGGCGGACGTGCGACCAATTCCTCGAGTCGCCCGATGACGGCCGCGCGCATATCCGCTGGCGCGAGCACCTCGGCCGTGTCGCCGAGACCGATGACCCACGCAGTGAACGCGTCCTGCTCGGGCACGAGGATCCGCAGGCGCACTGCGCCCGAGGGCTCCCAGGACTCCACCGACCCGGCGCCGAGCGTGGCAACCACGCTCCGGGCCAGTCGCGCGTCGACGACCATCGTCACTTCCACCGGCTCATAACCCTCAGCGTCGTCGCTGCGTGAGTCGGCCGACCGGGCTCCCAGCTGCCAGGGGAGAAAACGCACGGCTTCGGGCAGATCGAAGCCCGTCGGCAACTCGAAGGCTTCGCTGTCGCCGAGAGCGGGCGAATCCTCGAAACGGTCGACCCGGAACCTGCGCAGCCCCGCGTCAGGCGCGGTCCTGTCTCGTCCTACGAGGTACCAGGCCGTGAACTTGAAGATGAGCCCGTACGGCTCGACCTCGCGGCGGCGTCCCCGGTAGCCGAATCGCACGATCGCCCTGTCGCGTACAGCCTGGTGGAGGGGACCGAGAGCCGGCAGGGAGGGCAGGACGGCGATCGGCGGGAGGCCCGGTTCGGGGACGTCCCCAGTCGCGCCGAGCTTGGCTACTGCGTCGCGGCCTGCCGCGCCGCCGAGTTGCACCGCAGCGACGGCGAAGCTGAGAGCTTTCTGCTCATCGGGGTCGAGCCGGAGGTCCGGGAGGTAGTAGTCCTCAGGGTGAATGCGGTACCCGAGCTGTTCCTCACCTGCCAACGGCTCGACGCTGATAGGTATCCCGAGCACGCGAAGAGCTCGCTTGTCCCGTTCGAATGCCTGGCGACTGGCCTCCTTGCCGTCGGGATAGCCCACCACGCTCGAGGCGATCTCCCGCAGGGAAAGTGGGCGCGAGGCCTCGAGGAGAACCAGGACCAAGTTTGTCATCCGTTCGAGCCGATCGGCTCTTGCTGCGGTCGCCACCTGTTGCATGGTAGGCCGCGACCGCCAAAGGAACTACCGCTCCACCTCCCGTTGCGCGGCCCGACCCGTGACAATTCCCTCTGTGAAACACTCGAGGGCGTGCACGAAGTGCACAGTCCGCGGTGACCAGAAGTTGTCAAATCCGTGTTGGGCAAGCGGCAGTTCGGCATAGGTCACTGGCTGGGTACTGCGCTCACGCAGCGAGGTCACAAATGCGCGGGCAGTCTGCACGGGGACGAGGACGTCGTTGCGACCGTGGACGACAAGGAATGGAGGCGCTGACTCATGAACTCTCAGGATCGGTGAGGCGGCGGTGAACTCCTCAGCTCCTGCCTGCCCGAACACATAGCGCTCCAAGATGGGCGAGAGGTTGGCGTTGGCGATCTTGTCGGCGTCCACGAAATCGTAAACGCCGTAGAGCGTTACACAGCCGGCGACCGTGGTCTCCTCGTCCTCGAATCCGGGCTGCCAAGCCGGGTCGTTGGCCGTGAGCGCCAGGAGCGCCGCGAGATGCCCGCCGGCCGAGCCGCCCGAGACGAACAGCAGATCTGGATCGCCCCCGTATTCGACAATGTGGCGCTTGACCCATAGGAGCGCCAACTTGCAGTCGACGACATGGCGTGGCCACCTCGCCTTCGGGCTCAGGGCGTAGTTGGCCGTCAAGCACACATAGCCGCGTTCGGCCAGATGTTCGAGCATCGGGATTCCCTGTTCGCGCTTGTCCCCCATCACCCATGTGCCACCGTGGAAGTACAAGAGAACGGGCGCGGCGATCGCCCTTGGCCCGGCCTTGCGGTAGATGTCGAGGCGGTGGGCGTGGTCGTCGTCGTCTACGTAAGCGATGTTGCGAAGCCGTTCAACGCCGCGTGGCCGGATCGGCAGGGCTACAGCGACGCGGCGGGAGTCTTGCGGGCTCCAGCTCCACTGCGGTAAGACCTGGCCCGCCTCGGCAAGCGCCGACTCGAAATACCGACGGGACCGCAGCCCGGAGGCGAACTGTGCCAACAGGCCCGCACACGCGAGTGCAGTCAGCGCCACGCCTGCCCAGCCCGGCCAGCTCCCCAACCCGCCGGCAAGGCCGAACCCGATCGTCGCGGCGACAACGACGGCAACGAGATGCAACGGTGCCTCACCGGCGATCCAGCTCGGCACGAATGAAACCGCCGAGCCCACCGCTCCGCGCGGCGGCAATAAGGAAGTCAGCGAGAGCACGACCGCCACCACGCCAACGGCGAGGCACGCCCAGTCCATCCTCGAATGCTATCGACGAGCACCCTCGGGGCCTCGACCCCGGATTCAGCTCACACGGCTGGCGGATCGTCCAACTCTGGGTCCACATCGCCAGGGCGGTCCCTCACGAGCAAGCCGACGAATATCCCTACAAACGAGACGGCGGCCGCCACGACTATCGCACTGTGAAAGCCGGACATGAACGAGGCCTTGCATCCTGCGTCAATTGCACTCTGGAGGGCGGCCGGGGCGCCCTTCACCTGGGGAGCCACACCCTGGGCGACGAGCTGCTGGGCATGGCCGAACTGGCTTGCGATCGTCGCGGGCACACCACTACCGGTGAGCTTGGCGATGAGGGTGTCACCAACCCGGGTGGTAAGCACCGACCCGAGGATGCTCGTGCCGAGGACTCCACCGATCTGAAGCGAGGTCGACTGCAGCCCACCAGCAACGCCCGCGTCGGCGATGGGGGCACTCGCCACGATGGCTTGCGAGGCGGACACGATCACCGGGCCGATGCCGACGCCGAGCACGACGAAGGGCACCCAAATCTGCAGATAGGACGACGATGGCTCGAGCCACCACAAACCGGCCAGTGCCGCGGACACGAGCAGCATCCCGCAGGGGATCGCCACTCGCGGCCCGAACTTGTCGTTGAGCAGGCCGCCGAGCGGGCAGGCAAGCATGAAGGTCCCGCTCAACGGCAGGACACGGACACCGGCCTGCACCGGGTCGTACCCATGGACGTTTATCAGGTAGAGCGTGACGAAAAAGAGCACCCCGAACAGCGAGAAGAAGATCAGCATCACAACCAGTGACCCGAAGGTCATCCTCCAGCTGCGAAACAGCCGCATCGGCACGAGCGGCACCGAGGTGCGCAACTCGGCCAGGCCGAAAGCGACGAGCAGGACAAGGCCACCGGCTAGAAAGCCGATCGTCTTGGCGTGACCCCACCCCCATCCGTCGGCTTTCACGAGACCGAAGACGAGGCAGAAGAGCCCGCCACCGACCAGTACCAGGCCTCGGTAGTCAAAGCTTCGCGCGCGGTGCCAGCCCCGGCTCTCGGCGAGCATGAACAGGCCGAGAACGAGGGTGATCAGACCGATGGGGAGGTTGATGAAAAAGCACCATTCCCACGATGCGTGCTGGACGAGCAGGCCGGCAACAACCGGACCGGCAGCCACCGAGACTGCTGCTGCTCCACCCCAGATCCCTACCGCCAGGTTCAGGCGCTCTCTCGGGAACGCGCCACGAACGAGGGCGAGGGTGCTCGGCATCAACATGGCTCCGAAGACCCCGAGTAGGGCCCTGAAGGCGATCACGCCGCCGATCGAACCAACCTTGCCGACCGCCAGTGAGGTCAAGGCGAAACCGGTGACACCGATGAGGAAGAGGAGCCGACGTCCGAATCGGTCCCCCACTTTGCCCATCGGGATCAGCAGCACGGCAAGGGCGAGCAGGTAGGCGTTCGCTACCCACTGCAGGTCGGACAGTGAAGAGTGAAGCGAGTGGGCGATGTAGGGATTGGCGATCACCACGACGGTGGCATCGAGGCCCACCATCGCGATACCCAGGCCCACGACGACCAGCGTCCAGACCGGGTTACCTCTCAGCCTGCCTTTGTCGTTGTGGCCCTCCGTCTGCGCCGTTGGTCCCTGGCGTTCTGTCGTCCTGCTCACGTTCACGACTCCTCCTTGGCGTTCTCTGCCTGATGACATAGTATGTCATCAGGCAGTGGTTGTCAGCAAGACGGCAGGTCACTACGATGTCCACGTGGAAGAGATGCGACGCACCGACGAGGACGGCATCCCTGCGATGACGGGCGAGCCCGACAGGAACGAGGGCAAAGGGACCGTCCGGTCCCCGTCCCTCACCGAGCGACGGATGGCCCGGACGCGTCGCCAGCTTGCCGAGGTCGCGGCGGGGCTTTTCCTCGAACGCGGCTACGAGGCGGTGACGGTCGAGGAGATCGTCGCCGCCGTGGAAGTGTCCCCCCGGACGTTCTTCCGCTACTTCCCTTCGAAGGAGGACGTCCTCGACGAGATCCTCGTGAACGAGGCCGAGGCGGTGACTGCCGCGTTGCGCGACCGCCCGAAGGACGAACCCATCCTCGACGCCTTGCGGGCTGCGGCGTCTTCGTGGGTGAGCGCGACGCAACGCGATCCCCGCACGCTCAAGCTTTTCGCCCTCGTCTTGCGCACTCCCGAGCTCAGGACCCGCTGGCTCGTCCGGCGGCGCAACTGTCAAGAGGCCCTGGCAGCGATTCTGGTCGAGCGGCTTCAAGGCGAGCCCGAGCCCCGTATTCTGCTCCTGGCCGCTGGGGCGATCATCGCGGTGGTCGCCACGATCTTCGAGTTCTGGGTTGAGCGTCTCAACGAGGCGGAGACGCTCGCCCTCATCGACGAAGCCCTCGACGCCCTAGTAGGAGGCTTCGGGCTCCGCGCGCGCTTGCCTGCAGGCTGACCCGGCGCCACGAACTGGCCGTCACACGGCTTGACCTGTCGCAGGCGCGGCGAGGCCGGGCACGAATCACCCCGTGCCGAGAGTATGCGCAGTAGGGTCTTTCGGCCCTAGGGTTCACGACGATACGCAGCCAAGATGCGTGGGGAAGGTGACAGCCGTGGGTCACGTGTCGGTTGAGGGGGGAATGAACTTGCTTGCAGCGCTAGTGCATCTAGGGGGAACCGGCAAGTACATCAACTGGGGAGTGCTCCAGATCTCGCTCGCGAACCTGATCATCATCGCGGTGATGATCCTCATGCTGGTGGTCGCGATCGCGCTTCCGTTCCCAAAGCATGAATCGAGGCGGAAGTGATCACGTCTCCCGCCGATACCGTCATCGCCGACAAGGACACCTGGACCGGAAAGATCCGTGACAGGGCGGTCAAAGAGCTCCCACCAGACCGGCTGCTCCCCGACAGCCAACCCTCCTACGTCGCGTCGTGGGCCTACGTCTTCGGCGCTCTGTCGATCGGGGCGTTCGCCGTTGTGCTCCTGTCGGGTGCGGTGCTCGCCGTCGAGGGACCGGCATGGTGGCACAAGTCCAGTGCCGGGCTGTTCGTGAACTCGCTGCACATGTGGAGCACCGAGTTCTTCTTCATGTTCATGGTCGTACACCTCTGGGCCAAGTTCTTCATGGCGGCATGGCGCGGCAAGCGCAAGGCGACCTGGATCACCGGCGTGCTCGCGTTCATGGTCTCGATCGGGACGGCGTTCACCGGTTACCTCTCCCAGCAGAACTTCGACTCGGAGTGGATCGCCACCCAGGCGAAGGATGGCATCAACTCCACCGGTGCCGGAGCCTTCTGGAACGTCCTCAACTTCGGCCAGATGCTGATGTGGCACATCGTGCTGCTACCGCTGGTGGTAGCAGCCGTGGTCGGCCTCCACGTCCTTTTGGTCAGGCGCCGCGGGGTCGTCCCGCCCTTTGCCCCGACGAATGCCCAGCTGGCAAAGGCCGGGCTCAGCCTTGCTCCGGCCGTCTCGGGCGGTGGGGACGCGCCTGTGCTTGAAGAACCACTGAAACCGCCGGCGAGCGAACCCCACGTGCAACATGAGCCGGTGGCTGCGCCCGCCGTGCAGGAACCGACCGGGCAAGCTGCCGCTTCGCAGGAGCCAACAGCAGGGTTGTCCTCGCAGCCGTTGTGGAACCTGCCGGAGGCCCAGTCATGAGCGCGGCGAGCACTTCCTTCACCACAACGGCCCATGGTTCCCGGCGCTTCAGGCCTGACCGTGACGTCGTCGAGTGGCAGGGGCCCTACCGGAGATACGACCTTGCGAAGGAGGTCTTCGTCTGCTTCGTCGTCGTCCTGCTCCTGACAGTCGTCTGCGCGATTGTGTTCTCGTCGCCAGACGAACGCCCTGTGACCGTGAAGTCGTGGTCGAACGCAGCTCCGGTGGACTTCGCCCAGACTGCGATGACCGAGCTCGACGGAACGAGCGGGGTTGCGACCTACGGGCCGCCCTACACGCAGGTTCCCGGTGCTGGCCAGATGCTTGGGCCGGTCTCGATCGAGCGGGCCGTCGGTGTCAGGATCCCGATCAATACCGCCCAGGACTTCGTGCTGAAACCGCTCGCGACACTGCCGAACCGCCCGGCTCTGCGTTCCGCCATCGCCAGCTATGAGGGCGCTTCCGCCTCGCAACAGGCTGCATGGGACGCCGCCTACGAAAATGTGGTCGCCAACGCCTCGTTCTCCGACGGCCAGCTCGTCGTCAAGGCCGGACCGTACGGCCCAGTCGGCGTCCTCATCAACAACCTCGAGTCGATGGCCAGGACCGGGGCTCTCGATGGGGCCCTCCTCCAGTCGCCGCAGCTCTACGCGACCAACTACACCAACCCGCTCCTGTTCATCGCCGATGGCACGTATCTCGCGGATCAGGCGGGCCTACGTCATCTCCAGGGAGACCAATGGGGAATGATGAACGAGACCGGGAACTTCCCCGGGCAGGCCTGGCTCTGGCTCTACACCTTCTGGTACCAGGTAAATCCGATGAAATCCTCGTCCAACGGGGACGTAGAGGTGTGGGCGATCATGATGGTGCTCACGGTGCTGCTGGCCCTTGTGCCCTTCATCCCCGGTGTGAGGTCCATACCGCGCAAGCTGGGCATCTATCGCCTCATCTGGCGCGTCCACTACCGCTCGCTCGGACCCGAGATCGTTTCGCAGATGCCACCCGGTAATCAGCCGCTTCGCCGTTAAGGTCAAAGGGGACCAACGGAGGGCTCAGATGGCTTTACGGGTTTTCTTGGTAGACGATCACGAGATCGTCCGGAGCGGCTTGCGGAGCATGCTCGAAGCCGAAGGCGACATCGAGGTCGTAGGTGAGGCCGGAACCGCTGCAGAGGCGACGACCCGAGGTGTGGCACTCGGCCCTGATGTGGCTGTGCTGGACGTCCGGCTTCCAGATGGTGACGGGATCGAGGTATGCCGTGAGCTGAGATCGAGGCTGCCTAGGCTCCAGTGCCTGATGTTGACGTCGTTTGCCGACGACGAGGCTCTTTTTGCCGCCATCATGGCCGGAGCGTCCGGTTACGTGCTCAAGCAGATCCGCGGCACCGACCTCTTGGATGCAGTGCGTCGAGTCGGGCGGGGCGAGTCGCTCATCGACCCGTCGATGACAAGGCGGGTCTTCGACCGCCTTCGGGACGGGCCGACTCGCGACGCGCGTCTCGAACGGCTCTCCGATCAGGAACGGCGCGTTCTCGACCTCGTCGCCGAGGGTCTGACGAACCGTCAGATCGCCGACCGGCTTTACCTCGCGGAAAAGACGGTCAAGAACTACGTCTCGAGCATGCTCTCCAAGCTCGGGATGGACCGGCGCAGCGAGGCGGCCGCCTACGCCGCCAGGCTGTCAGAACGCCAGAGCGCCAGGGAGGCAGCTAGGCGAGCTGACGGTGGAGGCTTCGGGTCCGGTTCCTGAGCCAGAACCAACTGCGCTGTGAACCGCGCGGGATCTCGAGCCGGCCGGACCGGCGAGTGCTCGCGCCACGACGGTCGTGCCCCTCCCCTGCGCGCGGGCACCGACTGAGTCACCGGTCGAGAACACATCAGATGACGCGGCTCCAGTCAGTGGAACAAGTTGCACGCCAGGTGGCAACAGCACTGGAGGCCGCCGAAGAGTCGGGCACAAGTGCACAGGTCTGCGAGGTCGCCGTTCTCGGGATTCTCGTCGGACTAGCCTTCGGCGGCGCCGCGTCGGCAGCCCGGGGTGGTGTCAGACTGCGCGTTGGCAATTGCTCACGGTGAGCGACGACCTGATCGTCGGCATCGTCGGGTTTGACTACTTCGCGAGGCGGCCGCTCACCCGGATACGACAGGACGGTAGCGGTCGGCCACATCGACTGGAGGCTGACAGATCGCCATCAGAGCCCGAATCGGGCTTCGCGCACGGCTTGTTGGCCGGCGCCGCTCAGCGTGACCCGCGCGACCTGTTTCCGTCCGTAGAGGAATAGCACGAGCTCCTGGGCACCGCCGCCGAGCACGGCACGAGGTTGCGCGCGGCGGGCGACGATCCGCGCTCCGTCGGGCCGCTCGAGATCGAGGCCGGCACCTCGGACCCGGTGCGCGAGCAGCCGGGACATCCGACCGAGCGCGGACCAGAGGGCCGCGTCGAGCTGGGCGTCGCTCCTCGGCTCGAAGTTGGGAGACGCTCGGCGCACATCTTCGGTGTGCACGAAGAATTCGACGAGATTGACGAACTCGTCGAACGGACGCCACAACAGCGGCGGCCCGGAGCGCACCTTGGCCACCAGGCCCGCATATCCGAAGCGATGCAAAGCGGACGCCATGGATCTGTTCGTGAGCTGACCGAGCGGTCCTCCGAGCAGGATTCCGGGCATCGCAACCGGCCGGCGCTCGCGCACGAACAGGTGAGCCACGAGGTCCCTGGTGAGCCAGCCCTCACAGAGCGTCGGCGCGACCTCGCCCGATTCGGTCAGCACATCACAAAGACGAGCCCGCTCTGTCCGGGCGAGGTGGGACGAGGGCACGTGGCCTCCTTAAGACACTGTGGCCTGTGACGGTAGCGCCGCACGGTCGGGTCGGGGGCCTAAATGTCGCCCGGCATCGTTGTGCCCGGCCACCGCCGCCTCGTGGTTCAGCAACCACTGCTTCATCCACAAGCCGCCGCCGTAGCCGACGAGGCTGCCGTTGGCTCCGATGACCCGGTGACAGGGGATCACTATCGCGAGAGGGTTCTTGTTGTTCGCCATGCCCACGGCCCTGCTCGCCTTCGGATTGCCGATCCTGGCCGCGACCGAGCCGTAGCTCTCGGTCTTCGCAAAACCGATGTCCTTAAGCGCCCGCCAGACTTTCAGCTGGAAGTCGGTCCCTTCCGGCGTGAGAGGCAGATCGAATTGGGTCAGCTCTCCGGCGAAGTACGCCTCGAGCTGTTCGAGACCCTGCTCAAGTGCCGCGTTGGTCGGCCTGGAAGCCGAAGTGGCGTCCTCTCTCGCGAAAGAGCCCGGGAGGTGCAGCTCGCGAAGGCCCCACTCGTCGGCGACGAGAAGTATCTCGCCGATCGGCGCCTTGAAACTGGCCCGGTGGACGCTTCGCCGGGCATCTGTGATCCCCGGGTCTCCCGCCTGTTCGGTGCTAGGTCTCATGCGACTCTGTCCTTTCTGGCCGCCCTCGGGCGGTCGGTCGTGTCGTGTCCGGGGCTTGACGGGGAGGACCACAAATACTGCAAGGCATACGAACGCCACGGCCGCCACGCTTCGGCCATCGATGCGGCACTGCGCGCGTCGCCCGGAAGCCCACGCGCCTCGAGAGCCCGCCGGACCCCGAGATCGCCCGGCAGGAACGCGTCGGGATCTCCGAGTGCGCGCAAGCGGATATAGGCAACCGTCCACGGCCCGATGCCTTCTATGGCGGCCAGCCGCTCGGCGACGGCGTCCCGGTCGGCGCCGGCATCGAGGACCACCTCTCCTGACGCGAGCGCGGACGCGAGCCCGAGAACAGCTCTCGCCCGAGAAGCGGGCATCGGCAGTTGCTTCGGCGAGAGCGCTGCGATCGCCGCCGCGCTCGGAAATAGGCACGTCAGCGATCCGAACGTGTCGGGCAAGCTTCGCCCATGCTCTGCGGCAAGGCGACCTGCGACCGTACGAGCGCCCGCAACGCTGACCTGTTGGCCGAGTACTGCGCGCAGTGCAAGCTCACCGCCGTCGACATGGCCTGGTGTCCGGAGACCGGGCATCGCGGTGACCGACGGCCCGAGAACGGGATCGGATCCGAGCGCCTGCACGACCGCGACCGGATCGGCATCGAGATCCAACAGCCGGCGCAGCCGGCCAACGGCCGCGGTCAGGTCACGGACGTCGTCTAGGGCGAGCACGCAGTGCAGGTAACCGGGAGCACCCGAACCGCTGCTCACCTCGGCGACACCGGAGCCGTTCGGCAGTGAGAGCGTCCGGCGGTAATGCCCGAGATCGCCCTCCTCGACTCCGGGCACTGCGCGCGCAGCGAGGAATCCGAAGAGCCGGGCCGGCTGGATCGGAGAACGGTAAGCGAGCCTCAGAACGACGGTGCCGGGCGCGGCCCAACAAGCACGTCGCTCCCCACGCCGGGCGACCGAGCGGGACCTGAGCGCCATCGGCGCGAGAGCGAAGACCTCTTGGACCGTCTCGTTGAATTGGCGGACACTCGAGAAGCCCGCGGCAAAGGCGACCTCGGCGGCGCGGAGCTCTGTCGTCTCGAGCAGGATCCGCGCGGTCTGAGCACGCTGGGCACGAGCGAGTGCCAGTGGGCTCGCCCCCACCTCCGCGATCAGGAGCCGGTTGAGATGCCTCCCGCTGTAGCCGAGGCGCAGGGCCAGTCCCGGAACGCCGTCCCGGTCCACGACGCCATCAGCGATAAGGCGCATCGCGCGCCCGACGACGTCGGCTCTGCGGTCCCATTCGGGCGAGCCGGGTGTCGCGTCCGGCACGCAGCGCTTGCATGCCCTGAAGCCGGCCCGTTGGGCGGCTGCTGCGGTCGGGAAAAAACGCACCCGCGCAGGCCGGGCGGGCGGCGACGGACAGCTCGGCCGGCAGTAGATGCCCGTCGAGGTGACCGCCACAAAGAACCAGCCGTCGAAGCGGGCGTCACGGCTGCGCACTGCCAGGTACCTGGCCTCGTCGTCGAGCGGCGCGGAGACCGCCGGCCGGGACGGCCCGCTCGTGAACGTCGATTCCCCCATGCCTCGAGTCTGTCAGGCGGCGGGCCCCGCGTCTGGCGGAAATCGGACATAGGCATATGACCTCGTCGATAATTATGCTGGCCGGGATGGAAGACCTGGTCGTGCGGCCGATGACCCGGGACGAATTCGAGGTCATCTTCTCGCGGCTCGTCCGCGAATACGCGGCCGATCACGTGCGGGCAGGCAACTGGACCGAGGACGAGGCAGAGACGCGCGCGGCCGAGCAGACCGAGGAGCTCCTGCCCCAGGGAGTCGATACCCCCGGCATGCTGCTGCTCGTGGCAGAGACACCGAGTGGTGAACCTATTGGTCATGTCTGGGTAGGTCTCGCGCGCCGCAACAGCTTCCCGGGAGCGTGGATCTATTCGATCGAGGTCGCACCGCAACAGCGCGGCAAGGGTTACGGCCGCGCACTGTTGCTCGCCGCCGAGCAGGCGACCGCGCGCCGTGGCGTGAATGCGATAGGCCTCAACGTCTTCGGTCCGAACACGGTCGCCCGCAACCTCTACGAGTCGGCCGGATACGAGGTCTCCTCCCTCCAGATGCACAAGACGTTGCCGACACCGGAGTGAACGACAAAGCACGCGCACTTTCCAGCGTCTCGGCGGTGCCGGTCCTTGCTCGCTGCCGGCGACGAGAGGCGGGCAAGTCCAACCCGTCGCCGGTCATCGAGTCGCTTTGCTCAGCGGTCACGAGGAGCTCGTCACAGTCGCGCCCTCGCTCGGGCCACAGGCCACGACTTGAGCCCTCTCCGCTCGGAACCGGCTTTCGGGGCGTCCAACAGTCACGACGCCTGAGAGCCTGGTCCGCCCCCTACTGTTGGCTGCGACCAGGAGGTCCGACCGTGCCACTGCACCCTCACACACCCGATCCCGGCGACGACGAGCTGAGCTTCCGGCCGCAGTTCACCCAGCACGGCGAGGTCGGCGAGGTTCCCCGCCTCCGGCTCGGGGAAAAGGGCATGCCTCCCCGGATCGCCTTTCAGATCATCCACGACGAGCTGATGCTGGACGGCAACGCCCGCCTCAACCTCGCGACGTTCGTGACGACGTGGATGGAGCCCGAAGCCGAGATGCTGATGGCCGAGTGCTCGTCTAAGAACATGATCGACAAGGACGAATACCCGCAGACCGCCGAGATCGAGCGGCGGTGCGTGAACATCCTCGCGCGCCTGTGGCACGCTGAAGGCACCGGCGCCACCGGATGCTCGACGACCGGGTCGAGCGAGGCGTGCATGCTCGGTGGTCTCGCCCTCAAGTGGCGCTGGCGGCAGCGGCGGCTCCTCGCAGGGCTTCCGGCCGAACAGCCCAATCTCGTGATGGGCGCGAACGTTCAGGTTTGCTGGGAGAAGTTCTGCCGCTATTTCGACGTCGAAGCCCGCCTTGTCCCCGTGGGGCCCGAGACCGCACATCTCACGGCGGAGAGCGCCGTCCAGTCTTGCGACGACAACACGATCGGGGTCGTGGCGATCCTCGGATCGACCTACGACGGTGCCTACGAGCCGGTAGCCGAAATAGCCGCTGCACTCGATGCACTCGCGGCCGGAGGCGGCCCTGACGTGCCAATGCACGTGGACGGGGCGTCCGGCGGGCTGGTGGCCCCTTTTCTCGACCCCAAGCTCCGCTGGGACTTCCGCGTCCCGCGGGTCCAGTCCATCAACGTCTCCGGCCACAAGTACGGCCTCGTCTATCCAGGCGTCGGCTGGATCTTGTGGCGAGACGCCGAGGCGCTGCCGGACGACCTCGTGTTCAAGGTCAACTACCTCGGCGGAGAGATGCCGACGTTCGCGCTGAACTTCTCGCGTCCGGGAGCCCAGGTGGTCGCGCAGTACTACAACTTCCTGCGCCTCGGTGCCAACGGTTACCGCGAGGTCCAAGCGACCTGCCGGGACACAGCACAGTGGCTTGCCGGCGAGATCGAGCGGCTCGGCCCGTTCACGCTCGTCTCGAGGGCCGAGCACATCCCGGTGTTCGCCGTCCGGTTGACCGAGACTTTGCCGTACAGCGTTTACGACATCTCTGAAGCGCTCCGCTCCTTCGGTTGGCTCGTCCCCGCCTACACCCTGCCGCCTGTGCTCGACGACGTGGCGGTGCTACGAGTCGTCGTGCGCAACGGCTTCAGCCGGGACCTAGCCAAGATGCTCCTGGACAACTTGGAGACTGTGCTGTCGAGGCTCGCCACCTCGGCAGGACCCAACCGAGGCCCGACGGAGAACAAGGCGAGCTTTCACCACTGAGCCGGGGGTCTTGGTCGCCTTGGCTCATCCCCCGGTCGAGAACACCCCCTCGTTACCATCGGGACAAAGCCTGATCGAAAAAGGGAGTCCAATGGACCCGAACGCCACACCCGAGGTAGAGATCCGCTCGAGCGCACGTCGCCGCAAGACCGGCGTTGCCTTCTGGGAAGCAGGACACGTGGTCGTCGTCGTTCCCGAGCGCATGTCGCGCACGACGCGCGAGAACTTCGCCGACCAGCTGGTCAACCAGCTGCTGCAGCGCAGCGGTCGCCGTCACGCGTCCGATGCCGGGCTCGCCGCGCGTGCCGGGACTCTGGCGGATCAGTACCTCGGCGGCGTCCGGCCATCGTCGATCAGATGGTCCTCGCGCCAACAGCGGCGCTGGGGTTCCTGCTCGCTGCACTCGCGGGAGATCCGGATCGCATCCCGCCTCCAAACCGTCCCCGAGTGGGTGCTGGACGGCGTGATCGTCCACGAGCTCGCCCACCTCCTCGAGGCCGGCCACACCGCGCGCTTTCACGAGATCGCCAACCGGTACCCGCGCCAGAGTGAGGCGCACATATATCTCGACGGCTTCGGCCATGGTCTCACCACCGCCGGTTTCCCGGTCACCTCCGAACAAGCCGACACGCCCGCGCTATCAGAGGCGGACGGCGTTGCCGCCTGCACATGGTGACCAGCCGGCCGGTTGCTAGTTCGCGTGCAAGTGAACTGAGCCTCAGCCGAGCACTGAGTGAGTTTGAGTAACTACTATCCGAGACCTGGCGCTAAAACGAAACGACCTTAATACTGAAGTGCAACAGGACTGAAAGGACGCGGCTACCGGCCACGAGCAGGTAGAGAGGTTGCGGCCCATACACTCTTTGTGGAACCCGACTCTCGAAAGGAGCTCGTGCCCACCGGCTGCATGCGACCGGCCAGCTATGAGGCCGCGGGACCTCGGAACCCTGCGGGCACGCCTATCTGGTCGACTTGATGTTCCCTTCCTCGGAGACCGGACACGGTCCGTTCTCCCGCCTCACATCGCGTACCCGCGAGATCATGGAGCCGATCCTCGGCGGCACAGCCGAGAAGTTGCCGCCCCCGCCGGGCCCTGAAGAGCCAGAGCTCCACTTGAGCCGGACGCACCGGCGACTCGGACTCGCGACTCTGCTGCTCGTGTTGTTCCTGACGTTCATGGACAACACGGTGATCAGCGTCACCCTGGCGAACGTGCAGTCGACCCTTCACACCGGCATCAGTCAGCTGCAGTGGGTGATCAACGGTTACGCCTTGGTCTTCGCAAGCTTCATGCTGCTGTTCGGCACGCTCGGTGACCAGCTGGGACGGAAGAAGGTAATGCTGTCGGGCGTAATCCTGTTCTGTTGCGGGTCGGTCGTCGCGGCGGTCGCGCAGAACGCTGATGCCTTGATCGCCGGCCGGGTCATCATGGGGTTCGGCGCAGCGGCCTCCGAGCCGGGCACGCTCTCGATGATCCGCCACATCTACCCCGAGCGCTCCTCGCGAGCCAAGGCATTGGGCGTATGGGCCGCGGTGTCGGCCCTGGCCCTCGCAATGGGGCCCCTCATAGGCGGCGTGCTGGTTGGGGTTTACTCGTTCCGGGCGGTCTTCTGGTTCAACCTGTTCTTCGGGCTGGTCGCGCTCATCGGCGCGGCGCTGATCCTGCCCGAGAGCGCCAACCCGGTTCGCTTCCGCCTGGACTTCGCGGGCTTCCTGCTCGGGGCGGGCGCTCTCGCATCCGCCTCCGTCGCCATCATCCAGGGCGAGTCGGCCGGCTACAGGAGCTTCCGGATCGAGATGCTGTTCGCCGCCGCGTTGGTCCTCGCGGTCTTCTTCGTGCTGTACGAACGCAGGGTGGCACACCCGATCCTCGACGTCTCGTTCTTCAGGCGTTCGGCCTTTGCAGGCAGCAATGTCGTCGCGTTCTGCACATATTTCGGCACTTTCTCGATCTTCTTCTTCGTCGCTTTGTATCTCCAGGACGTCGGGACGAGCTCGGGCTACGGGACCGCGCTCGACTTCGTGCCGATGGCCACAGCGATGATCGTTGCTTCGCTATTCGCCGGGCGCTGGGTGGCACGATCAGGCCCGAGGATGCCGATGACGGTGGGCTGTGTGCTCGCAGGGATCGGCATCATCTTGACCGAAGTCGTCTTGACTCCGAGCTCTGGATTGTCAACCCTCGGCTGGACGCTCCCGATAGCCGGTGCCGGGTTCGGAATCGCGATAGTGCCGGTGACCTCAACTGCTCTCTCCGCTCTCCCCGCCCAGCATTCGGGCATGGCAGCATCGGCCACCAACACCAGCCGCGAGCTCGGCGCTGTCGCCGGCGTGGCGGTCCTCGGGTCGATGGTGAACGGCCAGCTGATCTCCAGCCTGATTCGCCAGCTGAACCTGATCGGGATCCCGAAGTCGTTCCAGGACACAGTCATCACGGCTGTCACAACAGGCACGTTCAGCTCCCAGGCCAAGCAATTCAAGGGGACGCCTGCGATCACCAAGATCGTCAACGAGGTGACCCAGGCCGCGTACGTGGCCTTCGGCCATGGCCTGGACGCGGCGCTCTCGGCCGCCGGGGCGATGATGCTCATGTGCGGGATCGTCGCCGCTGTCACGATGCGCACCAGGAGCCGGACTCCGGGAGCGCTGCGCATACGACCACAGGGCTGAGCCCTTCCGGGTCAGTCCGCGACAAGACGGCCGCCCGCCGTGCGGTACCAGCCTGACTCTGTCGCAACCCGGGCGCGTTACTGCCAGGGTCCTGCGCGAAGCCGGCACTGAGTCCCGACGGTTTCCCGCCGCTACGCTTGGCAACCGAGTTGCACGGAGCTCCCGTGAACGCAAGTGATACTTACCGGTTGGAGGATGTCTGGCTGAGCTAAGCGGCCGAGCTGAGTTCGGCCACGACGAGCCCATCAGTGCCCTCGCAGCTGACTTGGCTGCCGGACTCCGCTCGCCCGAGCGGGGAGCGCGGTTCGCGCGCCGGTATCTCACGAGCCCAGGCCTGCGCTATGTCGTGCGCCGGATCCTTCTCTCGATTCCGGTTGTGCTCGGCGTAGTCGTCGTCACCTTCCTGCTCCTGCGGCTGATCCCCGGCGACCCCGCCCGGACCCTGCTCGGCCTGCATGCGCCGGCGTCGGCCGTTGCTGCGCTTCGCCGCCAGCTCGGCCTGGACGAACCGATCTGGCGCCAGTTCTGGGCCTACTTCTACGACCTTGCTCATGGCAACCTCGGCACCTCGATCTACTACCAGGCGCCGGTCGCCTCGGTCATCGCCCCCGGCCTTCCGCTGACTGGATCACTGGTACTCGTCGCGACGTTCTTCGCGATCGTCATTACGGTGCCATTGGCAGCACTCGCCGCGACACACCAGGACCGGGCCAGCGACCACGCCGTGCGGCTGTTCTCGCTCATGGGTCTTGGGATGCCCTCGTTCTGGTTCGGCATCATCCTGATCGTCTTGTTTGCGGTCGACTTGCACTGGTTCCCCGTCGGCGGCTACGGGACAACGTTCTGGGAACACCTGCACTCCCTCCTGCTGCCGGGTCTGTGCGCCGCGATCGGCATCGTCCCGGTGCTCATACGCAGCCTGCGAGTGGGAATGCTGGATGTGCTCGGAGCCGACTACGTCGCGACCGCCCGCGCCAAGGGGCTGCGCTCGTCCCGTGTCACCTTCGTCCACGTCGCGCGCAACGCTCTTATCCCGACGGTCACCTTGCTCGGCATCAACATTGCCTACCTGATCGGGGGCACAGTTGTGATCGAGCGAGTGTTCGCGCTCAACGGGCTCGGCAGCGCGATGTTGACCGCGATCGACAACCGTGACTTCCCCGTCGTGCAAGGCGTCACACTTGTCTACGCGCTCGGAGTCATCGTCGTGATCTTGATAACCGATCTCGTCACGGCACGGCTCGACCCGAGGATCAGGCTCAAGTGAGTGCCGCGATAAGCCCACCGGTGGGTTTGACAGAGCCGGAGAACGAGGTCAACCGGCGGCCCTCGTTCAAGTCACGAGCGCTCCACAGCCCGACTTTCATGTCAGGCGCAATCTTGACCACCACGATCGTGGCCCTCGCGTTGCTGGCCCCGGTCATCGGGCGCTACAGCCCGGTGGCACAGGACCTTCTGCATCCTCTCGCGGGTCCGAGCGGCGCCCACTGGCTCGGGACCGACGAGCTCGGGCGTGACGTGTGGTCGCGCCTTTTGTACGCCGGGCGCACCGACCTGCAAGTCGGCGTGCTCGCAGTGCTGTTCCCCTTCGCTTTCGGCGTGTCCATCGGCACGGTCTGCGGTTACTTCGGCGGCCGCATCGACTCGGTCGTCATGCGGATCGTGGACGTCGTACTCGCCTTCCCCTTCTACGTCTTGATCATCGCCCTCGTGTTTGTCGTGGGGGTCGGTACGCACGGGATCTACATAGCCTTCGGGCTGACAGACTGGGTCATATACGCCCGGACCACGCGAAGCGGGACGATGGTCGCCCGTAGCCTCGACTGGGTGGCCGCCGCGGAAGGTGGCGGCCTGTCGCGCATGCGCGTCTTATGGCGGCACATCCTGCCCAACACGATCACCCAGGCGGTCGTCTATGTGATGTCCGACATCGTCCTTGTGATTCTGGCCGTCGTCACCCTCGGCTACCTCGGGCTTGGCATCCAACCGCCGGCTCCTGACTGGGGATCGATGATCAGCGATGGTCAGAGCTTCATCCAGACCAATCAGTGGCTGGCCGCGATACCGGGGTTGGCCGTAGTTCTCACAGGCATAGGTCTGTCGCTTCTGGGCGACGGGCTCGCGGATGTGATGCGGCCCGAATGACTCCGGTTCTGGAGGTCGAGGGGCTCGTCGTCGAGATGCGGCGCGACCGGCGGGCCTTTCATGCGGTGGACGGCGTGTCCTTCGCGCTCGAGCGTGGTGGGGCTCTCGCGATCGTCGGCGAGTCGGGATGCGGCAAGAGCCTCACGCTGCGGGCAATCATGGGCCTGTTGCCGAACAGGGGGCGCCTAGCCTCCGGCCGGGTGATCGTCGACGGCGTGACCCTCCCGGCCGCCGCGCGAGGCAGAGGGCGCGGCCACAACCAGCAAAGGCGCATGTCGATCGTCTTCCAGGATCCCCTGAGTGCCCTCAATCCGGTCGCAACGGTGGGCAACCAGATCGCAGAGGCCCCGAGACACGTGCTCGGCTTCGGGCGCAGCGCCTCGAGGGCGAGAGCACTCGAGCTCCTGCGGCTCGTCGGGATTCCCGATCCGGAGCGCCGTTACCACGCCTATCCGCACGAGTTATCGGGCGGTACGCGCCAGCGCGTCATGATCGCGATCGCATTGTCCTCGGACCCGGCGATCCTGTTGTGCGACGAACCTACGACCTCATTGGACGTCACCATCCAGACCCAGATCCTTGCGCTCCTCGCAGACCTTCGATCTGAACGGGGCCTGTCACTGATCTTCGTCACCCACGACCTAGGCGTCGTCAGCCAGGTCGCGGAGCGCGTCGCGGTCATGTACACCGGCCGCTTCGTCGAGACCGGGCCCACCGCTGACGTCCTCGCCGCCCCGAGGCACCCCTACACGAGCGGGCTGCTCGCGGCGGCACTGGACGTGGACAGCCCCGACCGCGAACCGGTCGCGATCCCTGGCTCGCTCCCTGACCCGCTCCGGCTGACGAGCGGCTGCAGCTTCCATCCCCGTTGCCAGTTCGCGACTGCCGAGTGTGTGACGAGCGACGTCCAGCTCGAGCGCGTCGGGCCAGGCCACGAGGCGGCATGCCTGCACTCGGACGCACTCTCGGCCGCGCTGGCGGCCGCCGAAGATGTCTGAGGCTCTCATCGAGGTCGACGACCTCTCGGTCAGCTTCCGGTCCGAGCACGGTCATCTGCTCCGGGCGGTCGATGACGTCACGCTGCGGATCACCGAAGGCGAGGTCCTCGGTCTCGTCGGAGAGTCGGGCTGTGGCAAGACCACCATCGCGAAGTGCATCGCCGGACAGGTCGCCCCGACCTCGGGGGTGGTGCGCTTTGAGGGCCGCGAACTTCGCACCAAACGGGCCGCGCAGGACCGGCGGGCGATTCAGATGGTGTTCCAGGACCCGTACTCCTCGCTCAACCCGCGCATGACGGTCCGTCATGTGCTCAGCGAGCTTCTCAGGGTGCACCGGCTCGTTCCGCGGGCGGACATCGAAGCCCGCTGTTCAGAGCTCATGGCCCTCGTCGGCCTCCCACCCGGCGCGCTAGACGGCCTGCCGAGCCAGTTCTCCGGGGGCCAGCGACAGCGGATCGCTATCGCCAGGGCGCTCACGGTCGAGCCGCGCGTCATCATCGCGGACGAGCCTGTCTCGGCACTGGACGTCTCGGTGCAGGCCACGATCCTCCAGCTGTTCGAGGACCTGCGCAGCCGGCTCGGGCTCACAGTCGTCTTCATCTCCCACAACCTGGCCGTCGTGCGCCACCTGAGCGACCGCGTGGCCGTCATGTACCTGGGGCGGATCGTGGAACAAGGCGATCGCGAATCGGTCTTCACCGACCCGCGACATCCCTATACGCGGGCGTTGTTGGCTTCCGCGCCGCGCCTGCACCAGGTCGAGCTCGTCCGGCCCACGGTAAAAGGCGAGCCGCCGAGCCCGATCGACATCCCAACCGGCTGCTCGTTCCATCCCCGGTGCCCGCTCGCCGGCGAGATTTGCATTCGCGACAGACCGCGTCTCGAACAGGTCGGTGCGAACGCGGAGCACTTCGCCGCGTGCCACTTCCGCGACGGGACACCGCCACCTGCTCCGGAGGAACCTTGACCAACCCTCTCTTGGATCCGCCGCCGATCGCGCCCTTTAGGCTCGAGCGGCTCGAGCGTGCCGTCGCCTCGCTGTTGAAGACTCGCCTCGACATTGTCCTTCCCCAGGCCGAGGCGGTCCTCCCGCTCGAAGCGGCCGCGCGAGGGCTGGGCCGTAAAGGCATCGCCGCGCTCAACCTCGATACGAGCCCGTACGGAGCGACGATAGGCCGCTGGCTCCGCCAGACGGGAGCAACGGTGATAGGGCTTGAGGCCGCGCCTCACGAGCCGGTCGCACCGGAGGCTGTCGAGAAGGCGCTGCAGGCGAACCCCGAGATCTCAATGGTCAGCTTCGTGCATGTCGAGGCCGCCAGCGCAGTCCGCAACGACGCCCGGGCCATCACAGCCCTCGCCCGTGACCATGGCGCCCTGGTCCTGATCGACGTCGTGGCTTCGACCGGGGCACACGAGGTGTGCCTGGACGACTGGGGAGTCGACGTCGCAGTGATCGGGCCGCAGAAGGCCTTGGCCGGGCCGGCAGGCATCTCGATCGCGGCGGTCAGCGCCCGAGCCTGGGAGGCGATGTCCGACAATCCGGGCGCGCCGCGAGGTTCGGCCCTCTCCCTGCTCGACTGGAAACAGAACTGGCTCGACTCGGACAAGAGCGTGATCCCCGGTACACCATCGCCACTCGAGATCCTCGCCCTCGAGGCGGCCGTCGAACGTGTCGTGGCCGAGGGGCTGGAGAGCGTGCAACGCCGCCACCGCGCGTCTGCAGCAGCCAGTCGCTCGGGCGCACGCGCCCTCGGGCTCACACCGTACGCGAGCGACGCGGATGCCGCGGTGGTCGCGACGACGCTCGCCGCACCGCCTGGAACCGACGCGCGCTCGCTGGTGCTGCGCGCACGCGGCGATCGACAGGTCGCCTTGTCGCCGGGCTTCGGCAAGCTCGCCGGTACGGTCGTCCGGGTCGACCACACCGGCCAGCGCGCGCGTCTTGCGGTCGTGCTCGACGCGCTCGAGGCACTCGGAGCCGCGCTTGCAAGCTCGTCCGAGCTCAACGGCTCGATCCCGGCCGCGCTCGCGGCAGCAGAGCAAGCCTGGTCGGCCGAGGAAGCCCGACCCCCTGTTTGAAGCTGGGGACCACGATCACACCGGCGGCCGTGCGCCAGGGTGACGAGAAGCCCACACTTCAGCAGCGCTGCGCGTCGACGAGACGGGCGTCGTCGGCACCGCGGGCGTCTTGTTCGAGCGGCCTCCCGTAACTGGCGGCACGCTCTGTTATGTGGAAGACCTCGGCCCGCCAGCCATGAGACGAGAGCCACTCGCCCGCCTGATCGGGCCCAGTCGAACGCCAGAGCGCCACGTAGTCGCCGTCCGTGCTCGCACCGTCGGGGTGGGCCTCACGCCATGTCCGCATGCGACGGGCACTGGCCAGGGTGAGTCCCATCCGGCTTCCCGCCACCGACAGCTCGGCTGCGTGCGCGACGAGGGTGTCGCTGACTTGCGGGGACAGGTAGGCGAGCAGTCCCTCGGCCAGCCAGGCTACGGGCGCGCCCGGGTCGAAGCCCGCCTCGCAAAGTGGACGGCCCCAGTCGTCGGAGAGATCGACCGGCACCGTTATGCGCTCACAGGCGGGGTGCCACCCTTCGGTCCGCACCACCTGCTGCTTGAAGTCCAGGACCTGTGGGAGATCGAGCTCGAAGAGCCGTAGATTGTCCGGCCAGTCCAGCCTGAAGGCGCGGGCATCGAGACCTGCCCCGAGTATCACCACCTGGAGGCACCCTCGTGCGCAAGCGTCGAGCACGAGGTCGTCGAGGAAGCGGGTCCTGACAACGACCCACGCGGCCAGAGAAGGCCGGCGCCCGCGGCGCTCGGCACTTTTCTCCAATCTGTTGCGCGAAGAAGCGGCGCCCACGAATCCGGCCGCGAACGGGTCGGAGAAGAGTCGTTCGCTACGTTCGCTCTCAGCGGCCCGTATGGCCGCGACGCCCACCGCCGTCAACCCGACCGCAGGCAGGGCGGCCCCGCTATCGGACATCGGGCCAGCACGTCCTCACAGGTCGTAGGCGGTCGGGTGCTTCGGCTCGTACAACATCATCTCTCCGGCGCCGGGCACCAGCATGCTCGTGGTCATCCCGAATCCGTCGTCTCGGATCTCGCGGGTGAACCTCACGCCTTTTGCCGTCAGCTCCGCGACGGTCCCGGCTATGTCGTCGCACATGAGAGTGATCTCGTGGCGTTGCGGAGTCGACCACGCCTCGCCGGCGTGATCACCCGAGGTCGGATGCACACCGAGCTCCGACGGACCGGACTTGAAGATGAGCCAGCCTCCCCGCGAGTCGACACAGGGCCATGCGAGCACGTCGCGGAAAAAGGCCCGGGCCGTGTCGGCGTCGTCGGCATACACCAGGGTGTGGATCGCTGTGATCATGGTCGCCAGGCTACGCCCGGTCTTCTGGGAAGAAGGAAACGCCGCCGAGCAGGCCAGACTGAGTCGGCGCGAAAGCGGGAACGAAACGGCCGGCTTCGGTGTTGACGCTCTTGGTTCCCAAAGTGGCGCCAGGGAGGAGGGCTCGACCATAAGCGTACGAGACGAATTCCATAGCATCCCCGAGGCTGACCAGAAGCCCGGAGGCGCCTCGTAGAAGAATTGCCCTACTGAGGTTGGCACTTAGGAGCGTTGACGGTCATGCTCCATTGCGGGCATTACGCAGCGGCCAGAGCGCACAAAGCTCGCCTGAGGCCTCAAGTTTCCGGATACTCAACGGCATCCTCGGGGTGCGGACAACTGAACAGATGGGTGCCCGCTCCCCAGCCGGGGGCGGGCACTGTCGCGTCGGGGCGACGACGAGGGCTCAGGCTCCTGGTCCCGCGTCCGAGGCCGGACGGCTCCCCTTTGGCACATAGTCGAAGAACCGAAGCGTCTCGCCGTTGGCGGTCCACTCGGCACGCAGGCGAGTCCGGCGCTCAGCACGTCGCAGCGCTGACAGCAAGAAGCGGTTGAGCTCGCGGGCATCGGACCCACTCATCCAGCCGTCGACATGGAAACCGTCGGGCGTTACCGTGACACTGCCCTCGACAAGCTGTTCGAGCAGAGACCCAATCGCGCTCAAGTTGTCGGAGCTGACATCGGCGACCAGATGAAAGGCGGTATCGGGCACAGTGCCATCTTGTCAGCTCGCAACCGTGGGCGTCGCGAGGCCGGAGCGACGAGCACTGGTCCTCGCCGGAATCTGCCGTCCTGGTCGCCGTAGATGGGGTCGTGAGCTGTTCCCG
>PLKG01000139.1 GCA_003140595.1 Acidimicrobiaceae bacterium
ACAAGAACCACAAGAACCACAATCACAAGAGTCACAAAGGCGGCTGCCCCAATCGCAAGAACCCCTGCCCCGGCCACCAAGCCTTCTCGTCACAGCGATCTCGGCGGTGCTTGGTTCGAACTGAGGCTCTGTGAATCCGGCAACAACTACGGCGAGGACACCGGCAACGGCTACTACGGTGCCTACCAGTTCGCGCTGGCAACCTGGTGGGGGCTCGGCTACTCGGGCCTGCCCAGCAACGCGTCACCCGCACTGCAAGATCAAGCAGCCGAGAAACTGCAAGCCGAGGCCGGTTGGGGACAATGGCCGGCGTGCAGCGCTTCTCTCGGCCTGTAGACCAAACGTAGCGCTCTTCACTGTGGGGACGCTCTTGTCAGTATTGGCAGGTGTCTGCACATAGATCGTAGGTGGTGGCGCGGCTGCGCTCTGTCAGTTCACCGACGCATGCCCGAACGGGCCGGGCTTCGCCTAACGCGGAGCTCGGTCCGTTCTGCACCCCGGTGCCTGCGAGCTGAGTGGTCCTAAGCTCGGCTCGGGAGGTCTGGGTATGCGATTCAGCATCTGGCTCGGGACAGAGCAGACTTGGGAAGAGATCGTGACCTCGGCGGAGCACGCCTCAGGTACCGGGTGGGGCGGGATCTGGCTCGCGGACCACTTCATGCCTAACGGCGCGCGGAGCTCGGTGCCCCGCCTCGAGGCGTGGACAACGGCCGCGGCCTTGGCGGCCCGCGTCGATCGGGTGCGCGTCGGTGTGCTCGTCACGGGCAACACCTACAGACATCCTGCTGTGCTGGCAAAGATGGCCGCCACTGTCGACCGAATATCCTACGGCCGACTCGTGCTGGGGCTCGGCGCGGGATGGCAGGAGAACGAGCACGAGGCCTATGGAATAGAACTTCCTGCAGTCGGCAAACGCCTCGCGCGTCTCGACGAGGCCTGCCAGGTGATCCGCCTCCTGCTCAGCCAAGAGCGCAGCAACTTCGAGGGAACCTTCTACCAGCTAGTCGACGCTCCTTGTGAACCGAAGCCCGTCCAGCGACCGCTGCCGCTGCTCATCGGTGGCGGCGGCGAACGAACAACGATGAGAATCGCTGCCCGCTACGCCGACGAGTGGAATTGTTGGGGCCTGCCGGAGCTGATGGCACACAAGTCCGAGGTACTCGAGCGCCATTGCCTCGAGATCGGCCGCGATCCGGCCTCGATCATGCGCTCTGCTCAGGCGCTCGTGTTGATGAGCGACGACGCCCAGCAGCTGAAGAAGTGGCGGTCCGAGGACTCGGCCGCGCCCCGCATCATCGGCGCCCCGTCGGAGGTCGCGGACGTCATCGGCCGCTATAGCGAGATCGGCATCAGCGAGTTCGTCGTCTCGGACCATAGTCTCGGGCGGGACGCCAACGAGAAGCGGGACAACATGGACCGGTTCTTCACTGAGGTGGTCATCCCGCTGCAGAACCGGTCCGGGTCCTAGGCATAAGAAGGCAATACCGAGTGGGCCATCTTGTCGCGGCACCAGACAAGTTCCGCGGCACGGCTGACGCGTCGCAGGCGGCATCAGCTGCCGCACGCGGCGCGCGTCGTGTCGGCTGGACGGCCGCGGAGATACCCCTCGCAGATGGTGGCGATGGGTTGCTCTCGGCCTTCGGTGGAGAGCTCAGATGCGACGAGGTGACCGGACCACTTGGCATGCCAGTGTCAGCACAATGGAAGCTCGCTCCAGGGGCGTCGAGTCGTGACAGTCCGACTGCAGTGATCGAGATGGCCAATGCCTCGGGGCTTTCGATCGCCGGCGGCGATCTCGGTAACGACCCGATGAAAGCTTCCACGACCGGCACCGGACAGCTCATCCTGCGGGCGATTTCGCTGGGTGCGGGGCGGGTCATCGTCGGCTGCGGGGGCTCGGCGACGACCGACGGAGGCGCAGGCGCGCTCGAGGCCATCGGCTCGCCTGAAGCGGTCCGAGGCGTCGAGCTCGTCGCCGCCTGCGATGTGACGACCGGATTCCTCGACTCAGCAAAGGTCTTTGCCCCACAAAAGGGTGCCACCCCCGCGCAGGTCGAGGCGCTGACCGCTCGGCTAGAGCGTCTCTCGGACAGGTACCGGGCCGATTTCGGGTTGGATGTGACAGCGCTGCCTGGAGCCGGTGCCGCGGGCGGGCTCGCCGGGGGGCTCGCCGCGCTCGGGGCCGAGCTCGTGTCGGGGTTCGAGCTCGTCGCTGGCTTCGTCCATTTGGACGAGCACCTTGCCCTCGCGGACCTAGTGATGACAGGAGAGGGCTACCTCGACAGCCAGTCTTTCTCCGGCAAGGTCGTGGGCGGCGTGGTCAGGCACGTGGCCGGAAGGGCACCGATCCTGTGCATCGTCGGCGACGCCGCCGCGGGAGAGAGCGACACCGTAGGACTCGAGATTGTCAGCCTCGTCGCCCGCTTCGGACGCGAGAGGGCCAGATCTGAGGTCCTCGGCCTTCTCGAGGACGTCGTCGTGCAGCACATCTCGGCTCTGTGACCACCGACCGCTCCGACTAGGTCTGTTCAGCCGATCCCGACGCCGAGCCGGGCGACGTCGTCGAAAAAGCGCGGGTACGTCTTGGCGACACAACCCGGGTCGGAAAGCTCGACGCCAGGCACGACTGCACCAATCGCGGTGAAGGCCATGGCTATGCGATGATCGCGATGGGTGTCGATTCGGCCGCCGTGCAACGGCGCTCCTCCATGCACGACCAGTCCGTCCGGTGCTTCCTCGACTTGAGCCCCGAGGCGCCCGAGCTCGGTCGCGACCGCTGTGATCCGGTCGCTCTCGTGGCCGCGCACGATCTCGACGCCACGGATCACGGTCTCCCCCCGTGCCAGCGCTGCGAGCACCGCAATGGTCGGAACCTGATCGGGCATCGCGGCGAGGTCGACGTCTATGCCCGTGAGCTCGCCCCGGCGCTCGACGGTCGTGCCGCCGGGGCCCCTGGAGAACATTGCTCCCATGGCAGCGAGAACCTCCAACAAGCCGCCGTCGGGCTGTGCGGTCTCAAAGGCGTTCGCGACGGTGATCGACCCTCGTGTCGCCACGGCGAGCGCGTAAAGGTGTGCTGCCGCGCTCGCGTCGTGCTCGATTGACTCCGCCCTCGAGAGATAGGGGTATCGCGCGCTCACTTTGAAGGTACCTGGCGCCTCCTCGTCGACCCTCGCCCCCCAGCGGGTCATCGTCGCCACCGTAAGGCGCACGTAGCCGAGCTCGCGGAGGCCCTCCACCTCGACGATGAGGTCGTCGTCGGCATAGGGGGCCACCATGAGCAGTGCCGTGGCGAACTGCGAGCTGGCCGATGCGTCGACATGGAGCCGACCACCGAGAAGGCCACTGCCCGATATGCGCAACGGCGGCCTTCCATTCTCGCTCAGGACTTCGGCGCCGGCCGCACCCAACACCTCAAGGAGTTGTCCGATCGGGCGCCGCCGGAGAGGCTCCTCGCCATCGAGGACCACTGTCCCTTCAGTGATCAGCGCCAGCGCTGCCAGGAACCGAAGCGTCGTACCCGAAAGTCCCGCATTCAGCGTCCTTCCCGACGCCACGGGCCGGCCGGCTGTACCGGTCACCTCTGTGTCGCCTCCGATGTCTTCGATCCCGACTCCCAAGCCAACAAGCCCGGAGATCATCACCGCGGTGTCGTCGCTCCTGAGCAATCGGCTGAGCACGCTCCTGCCCTTTGCCAGGGCGGCGATCACAAGTGCCCTATTGGTCAGGCTCTTGGACGAAGGAGCCTCGAGGGTGCCCTGGACCGGGCCGGTCGGAACGAGCTCGAGCGCTGACCGGGAGAGCCAGTCTGGCGGGGCGGAGCCGGTCACCGACTAAGCCTAGGCTGGCGCGGGTACGCCCGACCCGCTCATGAACGCCGCCCGGTTACCGCCTCAACACCCTCAGATGCGACGATGGCTCCGTGACATTCCGGATCTGCTTCGTGTGCTCGGGAAACATCTGCCGCTCACCCATGGCCGAGATAGTCCTCCGCCACGAGGCCTCTGCCATCGGACTTAGAGATCGCTTGACTGTAGACAGCGCCGGCACTGCGGCCGACGTCGGCTTCGACATAGACCGTCGTGCCCGCCGGGCGCTCGAGCGACGCGGCTATGGGCCGATCAGCCATCGGGCACGCCAGTTCCAGCCCGCCTGGCTGAAAGCGCGCGACCTTGTGATTGCGATGGACAGCACCCATGTGCGATGGCTGGGCAACCAAGCGCCGAAGACCGGCCCCACGGCACCGGTCCGGCTCCTTCTGAGCTACCCGACCGGTCGAGCCGGGCAATTTGACCTTCTCGACATCGCCGACCCGTGGTACGGCAACAACGCGGAGTTCGAGTCTTGCCTCGACCTCGTGCAGGCCGGGTGCTCGGCCCTGCTAGGCGAGCTGGCGGCCGAGCTGACCGTGAGCTGAGGCCCTCAGGTCGCGGGGCTCACCGAGCTCATATTGAACTCGGCCACGCGTAAAGGCGGCATCGCGGTCCTGTTGAGCCACTCATTCCATTCGCGCGATAGCGCCCGTTCGGTCCGTCCCACTTCGATGGCCTTCGACAGCACGTCGACCGGGCTCTCGTTGAAGCGGAAGTTGTTCACCGAGCCGACGATCTCGCCGTGCTCCACCAGATAGACACCGTCTCGAGTCAGCCCAGTCAACAGAAGTGTCGCCGGGTCCACTTCCCGGATGTACCAAAGGCAGGTGAGCAGCAGCCCGCGCTCGGTCCGCCCGACGAGATCTTCTAGGGTGCTCGTCGCACCGGGCTGTTCGAGGATGAGGTTGTTGGCGGCGGCTGCCGACTTGACGCCCGAACGTTTGGCGCCCGCGCGGTGATAACGCAGACGCGCGAGGCGTCCATCAAGGATCCATTCGGTCCGCTCGAGCGGGAGGCCGTTGTCGAAGACCGACACGTCTTGGCCGGACGCTCCCGAGACGAGGAAAGGTGTGCACTCGAGGCCCTCGGCGAACGGGTCGCTGCGCAAGGAGAACCGGTGTGGGGAAAGAGACTCGCCCACCCGCGTCGCGCCATTCGGGGCCGAGAAGACACTGCGCCCCTCTTCTGCTTCCCGTCCGGAGGTCGCGTCACCGAGCGGGATGATGAGGTCGGCTACCGCATCTGGCGGAAGCACGACCTCATAGCGGCCAGCATCCAGCTCGAGTTTGCGCGCGCCCCAGCTGAGGCGGCGGTCGAGCCGCTCCTCCAGCTCCACGACATCAACGGTGGCCAGGTCCTCGGCACCTGTGGCTGCCCAGGCCGACCGTGCTCCCCCATCGGCTCGGGCCACGGCCTCGAGCTTGCCCGTCGGTTCCACATTGCGGAGCCGGAGACCTGTCGAAGACCCCAGGTACACCGTCGAGACGTGATGCTCGGCATAGCCCGCCAACCTCGTTCCCGCCGCGTTGGCCCGTCCGAAAGCGTCAGCGAGCCCGTCGAGCACGTTGCCGAGTCCGGCCAAGCTCGTCATCACCGGAGGCTCTGCGAACTCGCCTGCAGGCGCCGATTGTGCCGGGGTGACAAGTGGCGCCTCGTCCTCGGCTGCCTGGGCGGTGGCTGCGTTCGCCTCGGCCCTGCGCAAGAGGTCGATCGCGTCGGCGGCTCCGCTGCTGCTCGCGGTCCCCATCGCTGTCCCGGTGTCTGTCTCCCGAAACGCGATCACGGTCACGTCGCGGTCGCGGCGCGTGCCGTTGGTCGTCACGGTGTTGTTGGCAAAGCGGAGCTCTGCTTGGCTGGCCTCCTCCACGATCACGATGCACCCGTGTGACCGGGAGGCTTCGAGGACCTGGTCGACGACTCGGTCCGCTGCCATGAGGCGACCTCTCCCGGTGCTCATCGGCCTGACTCCTCGCGGGTGTTCAGCACGTTGATGCCCCTGAACAGCGCTGATGGACAGCCGTGGCTCACGGGGGCTACCTGGCCGGGCTGGCCCTTCCCGCAGTTGAACGCGCCGCCCAGGTGGTAGGTGGACTCACCACCCACGGCCTTCATCGCCCCCCAGAAGTCGGTCGTGCGCGACTGATAGGCCAAATCCCTCACCTGCCCGGCGAGCTTGCCCTTCTCGATCCTGAAGAAACGCTGCCCGGTGAATTGGAAGTTGTAGCGCTGCATGTCGATCGACCAGCTCTTGTCGCCTACGACGTAGAAGCCGCTGTCGACCGCCGAGATGAGCTCTTCGGTGGTCGGTCCGTCCCCCGGTGCCGGGCGCAGTGAAACGTTGGCCATGCGCTGGATCGGCGTGTTCAAAGGAGAGTCTGCGAACGCACAGCCGTTGGAACGGCCGAGGCCCATTAGGCGTGCGATTCGCCTGTCGAGCTGATAGCCCACAAGGACACCGTCACGAATGAGGTCGAAGCTTTGGGCCTCGACTCCCTCGTCGTCGTGGCCGACGGTCGCCAACCCGTGGGCAACGGTGCGGTCCCCGGTGACGTTCATGACCTCAGAGCCGTAGGCGAGGGTGCCCAGCTTGTCGAAGGTGGCGAACGAGGTCCCCGCGTACGCGGCCTCGTAGCCCATCGCCCGGTCGAGCTCTGTGGCGTGGCCTATCGACTCGTGGATCGTGAGCCAGAGATTCGTGGGATCGATGACGAGGTCGTAGGCACCTGGGATCACAGACGGGGCGTGAAGCTTCTCGGCGAGGTACCCGGGGATACTTGCCAGCTCGCGGTCCCAGTCCCAGCCCACGCCGAGCAGGTACTCCCAGCCGCGGCCGACCGGCGGGGCCACAGAGCGCATGGTCTCGAAGCCTCCCGCTTCGGCGTCGACCGCGATCGCTTCCACAACCGGGTGCACGCGGACCCTCCTCTGGGTCGTGACCGTGCCCGAGAGGTCCGCATAGTGCTTGTCCTCCACCACACACAGCACGTGAGCGGTCACGTGATCCACGCCAGGCACACCGAGAAGGCGCCCGCTCCAGTCCTCGAGCAGGGCCACCTTCTCCGCCAGGCTCACCTCGGCCGGGTCGAGATCGTAAGCAGAGGTCCATGTCGACTCCCCGTGCGACGGCTCCTCGGCGAGCTCGACGCGCTCGCTCATGGCAGGGGCCGTGGCCCGCGCCGTTGCGACCGCCTGGTCGGCGAGCTCGGCCGCGGCATCGGCATCGAGCTCGACCGTGGCCGCGAACCCGAACGAGCCCTCGTGGACAACCCGAAGGCCTACGCCAAGTTCGAGGTCGTCGGCAGAGGTCTCGAGCCGCCCGTCGCGCAGGCTCACGACCTGTGAGCGGATCCGCTCGATACGCGCCTCGGCATGCTCGCAGCCGAGCGCGCGAGCCCGGTCGAGCGCAGCGCTGCGGACTGTCTCGAGCGGAAGGGTCCAGAACTCGGCGTCGAGCTCTACGGTCGCCATGTGTGATGCTCCTCCTCGAAGTCGGTGCCAGTGTGCCAGCCCTTGTCGACGACATCAAAGGGCGCCACCGCCGCGGTCCAGTTCAGTCCGGACGCAAGCGTTGGTCGTAGATGATCCTTCCGTCGGGCGAGCGGTGCGGTGGCCGCTTGGGCACCATCAGCTCGAGGGGAAGGTGGCGTCTCTCACCGGACCAGGGTGCGCGGGGCGCCACGACGTGGTCCGCCAATCGGTAGGCGATCGCCTCGTAATTCACGCGCCAGCCGCGGAAATGCCGCCAGGCCTCCTCGGTCGTGCGCTCTGTCGGAAAGCCTGTCTCCTTCACGAGATTGACCGCGTAGACGAAATCCTCGTAGGTGAGCTGGAGCTCTCCCCCGGGCGATGGATCGGCGTCGAAGTCCCAGTGCAGGACTTGGGCGATGCGACGAAGCGCCGTGAAACCCATGCGCAGGCACATCCGCGCCTCCGAAGGTGCGGTGCTCGGGTCCAAGGACAGGTACATCGCCGCGGCGTCCATCACCGCTAGCAGCGAGATGATCCACGAGAACCCCGGCTCGGGCGAGCGGAACCAGAGCAGCACCGGGTAGGAGATGTGACTCTCCGCGAGGTCGGCGGCCCAGAGCTCCCAGTCACCGAACAGGGCCGGCAGCGCGTCGGTGATCAGCACGAGCTGGTGGCGCATCAGGACCTCGGGGCCCCACGCGGGCACTCCGGCACGGCTCTCCATCAAGGTCACGAGCGCCTCGCGACGGTTGAATGCTTGGTAGATGGCTGGGAGGTACCCGATCTGGAGCGCCACCGCAATGGCGCCGGTGGCGCCCGCGAGCACGACGATCACGTCGTTGCCCGTCAGGCTCGCGTGTACGAGGCCGACCGAGAACAGGGAGGCGCCCGATTCGCGGATGCCACCGACGAACGACCGGGTCCAGGGCCACTGCATGAGGCCGTAGCCGAGGATGTACAGGGCGAGGAACGAGGCAAGCTGCGCGAGCAGCGACACCGGGCCGACAGCGGCGAGAAGGCCGTCTTTGCGGGCAAAACTGCGGACGGGACGGGCCACGACCAGGAAGAACTGCCGCACGAGGCGGGCGACGACCAGCGACAAGACTTGGAACTTCGAGCCTCCGCGCGGGAGCACAAAGGTCGTAACCAGGCTTGTCGTGGCGAACACCACGATGAGCACCCCTAGGGCGAAGCCGATCCAGACCATGGGCTTTGTTTCCTACACGATCGAGTCGCCGAGCGCCAGAGGTACCACGGCGCCCCGACCGGGACGTCTAGTCGGCGAGTGCCTACGAGTCCTCTGCGCGGCTCGAATTCGGGCCCTGGGCCCTGACCTCTTCGACTCGGGCGAATGCGGAGCGGAGCTCGTCGATCCAAGCGGCTTCGTTCCTCCCGACCAGCTCGACGCACCAGGCGAGTGCCTCACTGCGGCTGCGCGCGATGCCGGCGTCGATCAGTGTGTCGAGGACCTGGCGTTGCGACATGCGCAGCCGGGTCATCACCGGCACGTTGGCTGTTGTGAACAAGCGAGTGGTGCCACCGACCGTGGCACCCCACGAGACGACGCGCCCGAATCGGCCCTGTGCCTCCTCTGCGATGCGGATCCGGTGTTCTCTCGTGTCCTCGCGGAACCGCTCGATCCGCGCTTCCTCGGCGGTCGTGGCCGCCTCGGCGGTGGCGCCTTCATCCAGTTCCACCACACTCAAGGCCCCGATGACGAGGATCTCCTCGTTGTCGACGGTCACCTCCGGAACCCCGAGGTAGAAGTCGTCGGGAAGCCGGCCTGTGAACCAGGCCTTTATCTCCGCTCTCTGCTCGGCGGAAGGGCGCTCCTCGGATCCGGAGCCCCACCGGCCCCGGGCCCACCTCGGGCCGGAGCCGCGTCGTCCCCCGCGCTGGCGAGGGTCGTGCTGATGCTCATGAAATGTCATGAACAAAGATTACATCATTACTTGTCAGATTACAATGGTCACCACGAAGGCGAAGCTCGCGCCGTCCAGCGCCCCTCGTCCCTGGTCAAAGTGACTGCCAAACCGAAGCACTGCTGCAGCGAGCTCTGCGTCAGGACGTCCTCGATCGGGCCCATCGCCACTACTTCCCCCTTGCGCAACAACAGCGCATGGGATGTCGTGGCCGGCAGTTCTTCGAGCAGGTGGCTCACGTGCACCGTCGTCGGTGAGTCATGAGAGCGTGCGAGCGCGGTGAGCGCGAGAACGAGAGCCTCACGCCCTGGAAGGTCGACACCCGCGCACGGCTCGTCTAACAGCAGCAGAGGATGCTCGACGAACAGTGAACGGGCGAGCAGGATCCGCTGGCGCTCGCCCTGGGAACAGGTGCCGAAGGGGTGATCTGCCAGCCCTTCGCACCCGAGCGCCTTTAGTATCTGCCTTCCCCGAACGAGATCGGCTTCGCCGGTCGACGCCCACCACGGCGCGAGGACCCCTTGCCCGCCGGTGAGCACGATCCCGAGCGCGGCCGCGCCAGGAGGGAGCCGGTCGGCCACGGCGTGGCTCACGACGCCGACCCGGGAGCGGAGCTGGCGGAGATCGCTCGTGCCGATGCGGGCGCCGAGCACGATCGCGGTCCCGGAGGAAGGATGGCGCTCGGCACCGAGCAGACGCAGGAGCGTGGTCTTGCCTGCCCCGTTCGCTCCGAGCACAGCCCAGTGCTCGCCGGTGCGGATCGCCAGCGATATCGGCCCCAGCAACCGCCGGCCGTCGGGGGTCGTGACGGTCACACGGTCCAAGAGCGCCGCGAACGCCGTGCTGGGCTCGGCGTCGGCCTCCGGTATCCGCCCATTCGCCGCCATCGGCGGGAAGTCTCGCGCAGCCAAGGGCCGATCAGGCCGAATCGTGCCTACACCGCGGGCCGGGAACTAGTGACGTGGAGCCTTGACGCAGTGGACGACGACTATGGCGCAAGGAGCATGCCGGGTAAGGTGCTCGGAGACCGAGCCGAGGAGCATGCCCGCAAGGGCTCCGTGACCGTGGCTGCCGACCACGAGGAGCTCGGCGTGCTTGGCGGCGGCCAGCAGTACCGGGGCAGCGTGGCCCTCTATGACGACACGCTCCACCGTAATATCGGGAACGTCGCCGAGCGTCTCGGTGATCGCCTGGTCGAGAGCCTTGGCTGCGACTGCCTCCGGGTCGTAGTCGACCGGGAATGCCGGTACCCAGCCCGCACTCGTCGCCACCTCCCATGCCGTGACCACCCGCAGAACCGATCCGGTCAGGCGGGCCTGCCTGGCGGCCCACCTGAGGGCCGTGAGCGACGGTTCTGAGCCGTCGACGCCTACGACGATGAAATCTTCCGTCTTCTCCGCAGCTTCACTCATTGCTTTTCATGCTAGCGGTCCGACGCTCCTGAGCTGCTGACCTATGTCGGGAACATCAAGAGGCTCAAGACGGTTGAGTGTATAAGACTCAATACTGAGAGGAAGAACAACTCGTGCCGAAGACTCAACAGCTTCCGGTCCTGCCGCTTGCCGATGTGGTCGTGCTACCAGGCATGGTCGTGCCTGTCACCCTCGACGATGCGGAGCGCCAGGCGGCGATCGACGCGGCCAGCGCAGGTGGTGAGGACCAGGTGCTCGTCGTGCCGCGGCTCGACGGCAAGTACGCGCTCGTCGGTGTCGTCGCAAAGATCGAGCAGCTCGGCAAGCTGCCTGGTGGCGAGCCTGCCGCCGTGTTGCGTGCCGTCTCACGTGCACGTGTCGGCTCCGGAGTGACGGGACCGGGATCGGCCCTCTGGGTCGAGGCCGACATCCTCGAGGAGGTCATCGGCGACGAGGCCGCGGGCGAACTCTCGCGTGAGTACAAGAACGTGGTCGTTTCGATCCTTCAGCAACGGGGCGCCTGGCAGGTCATCGACTCGGTCCAGCGCATCTCCGAGCCGGGTGAACTGGCCGACATGGCCGGCTACGCCCCCTATCTGTCCATCGAACAGAAGCTTTGGCTGCTCGAAACCGTGGACGTCGAGCAGCGCCTGACGAAGCTGGTCGAGTGGGGACGCGAGCACCTTGCCGAGCTCGACGTCGCCGAGCGAATCCGAAGCGACGTTCACGACGGCATGGAGAAGAGCCAGCGCGAGTTCCTGCTGCGTCAACAGCTCGCCGCGATCCGCAAGGAGCTCGGAGAGGGCGAGCCTGACGGAGCTGACGACTACCGCACACGTGTCGAGGCCGCCGAGCTCCCCGACAAGGTCCTCGAAGCAGCACTGCGCGAGGTCGGCCGGCTCGAGCGAGCGAGCGATCAGAGCCCTGAGGCGGGCTGGATCCGCACGTGGCTGGACACAGTGCTCGAGCTTCCATGGAATGTCCGCACCGACGACAACACAGACGTCAAGGCCGCTCGCGAAGTACTGGACGCCGACCACGAAGGCCTCGACGACGTGAAAGACAGGATGGTCGAGTACCTCGCGGTCCGCAGCCGCCGCCACGCCCGCGGGCTCGAGGTTGTGGGCGGTCGCGGCTCGGGAGCCGTTCTCGCGCTGGTCGGGCCGCCAGGGGTGGGAAAGACGTCGCTCGGCGAGTCCGTTGCCCGGGCTCTCGGACGCAAGTTCGTCCGCGTTTCGCTCGGTGGCGTGCGCGACGAGGCCGAGATCCGCGGCCACCGCCGCACCTATGTCGGCGCCCTTCCCGGACGCGTCGTGCGGGCGATACGCGAAGCCGGGTCGATGAACCCGGTCGTGTTGCTCGACGAGATCGACAAGCTCGGCAGCGACTACCGCGGTGACCCCACCTCGGCGCTGCTCGAGGTGCTCGACCCGGCACAGAACCACACCTTCAGAGACCATTACCTCGAGATAGAGCTCGACCTGTCGGACGTGCTATTCCTCGCCACCGCGAACGTTGCCGAGACGATCCCCGCACCGCTCCTCGACCGGATGGAGCTCGTCAGGCTCGACGGCTACACCGAGGACGAGAAGGTCGCGATCGCCCGCAACCACCTCGTTCCGCGCCAGATCGACCTCGCGGGGCTCGCTTCGGACGAGGTCACAATTGACGAGGCGGCTCTGCGTGTCGTCGCGACCGAGTACACACACGAGGCCGGGGTCCGCCAGCTGGAAAGGGCGATCGCGAAGATCCTCCGCAAGGTGACGACAAGTCTCGCCGGCGATTTGGCGGGTACAGCTGTCGAGGTCGGGACGAAGGACCTGAAGGGATTCCTCGGCCGTCCCCGTTTCACTCCCGAGTCTGCCGAACGAACCGCCGTCGCAGGCGTCGCAACCGGGCTGGCAGTCACCGGCGCCGGCGGCGACGTCCTGTTCATCGAGGCGACGGTTATGGAGGGAGAACCGCGTCTGGTCCTCACGGGCCAGCTCGGCGACGTCATGAAGGAGTCTGCTCAGATTGCGCTGTCTTACCTGCGCTCACATTCGGACCTGCTCGGCATCGACACAGAACGCCTCGCCAACGGCGCGATCCACCTGCACGTCCCGGCGGGTGCAGTGCCAAAGGATGGCCCTTCTGCGGGCGTGACGATGGTCGCGGCCCTCGCGTCCCTCGCCTCCGGCCGGCCAGTCCGCTCAGAGGTGGGCATGACCGGGGAGGTCACCTTGAACGGTCGGGTGCTCCCGATCGGCGGTGTGAAACAGAAGCTGCTCGCCGCTCACCGCGCAGGGCTGACCGAGATCTTCCTGCCGGCACGCAACGGCCCAGACCTGGACGACGTCCCGGCCAACGTCCTCGAGGGCCTCAACGTGCATC
>PLKG01000121.1 GCA_003140595.1 Acidimicrobiaceae bacterium
TTGGGGGAGCGGACGCGAGTACGGCTTCTGCGGCAGCCTTCTCGCGCTGGGTCGCAGCGATGCGAGGTGCGATCACTTCGGCCGGGATGCCCGCCTCGAGTCCGTCAAGGTGTTTGGCGAGTTTGCGCTCGCTCTCGACCAGGGTGATCCGCGCCCGAGCGACCTCGGGGTCTTCGCGACGATCCTCGGAATCAGCCGTGACGATTGATGCCGCCGTCGCCTCGATGTTCTCAGGGGTGAACAGCTTCGAGAGCCATTGGTCGATGTGAACGAGCAGGCGGTCTTCGCGAACGGACAAGCATGGTGGATGATCCTTGAGGGGCGACGCGTAGTCGGAGCTCACGCGACAGCGATAGAGCGAATAGCCGCGCACCGTGTTGCCTTGAAGCCTCTTGCCGCAAGCGTCACAGATGACTAGTCCGGCGAGGGGGTACCGCGAGGAATCGGATCTGCGGACTCCCGCGTGCGTCCGGCGCGATGGAGTCACCGCTTTGGTGCGCGTACTGCTGGCCACGAGCGCTTGGACTCGATGCCAGACTCGTTCTTCAACGATCGCGTCGTACGCCTGGACTGTCGAGGTCACCCACTCGTCGCGTTGCTGCCATTGTTGACGGGTCACGTGGCCCAGCGCCGGCACGTCAGGATCGAGCAGCACGTCCTTCTTCTTGGTGCGGCCCGAGACGTGGTAGCCGAGGTAGCGCGGGTTTATGAGGATCGCTCTCACGGCAGACATCGCCCACGAATGACCAGGCCGATGCGAGTTGCGCTTCGGGTCGTGTGCGGACGGGCTTGGGATCCCCTCGTTAGTTAGAACAGCAGCGATCTGCTTGTAACCCGCTCCGGCCAGGTACATGTCAAAGATGCGCCGCACAACTGGTGCCATCTCCGGATCCTCTGCCAGCTGGTGAAGCCGAGCGCCTGATGCGGCTTTGGATGGGTTGGGGTGCGGCCCGGCGTCAGCGATGAGGTAGCCGTAAGGGGGCCGGCCACCGAGCCAGCGCCCGGCTTGTGCATGAGCGCGCATCGCGTTCGCGACCCGCAGTCTGGTCCTGTTCCGCTCGGCTCGGCTCATGGTTCCGTAATTGGACAAGGCCATGTAGTGCCCGTCGTTTTCGATATCGACGGGGCCGCCGAGCTCGGGCACCCAGAGTCCAACTCCGTAGTGGGCGAACTGCAGCAGGATGCCCTCGAACTGGGTCCCCGAGAACGCCCGTTGTGGTTCCGCGATGACGAGTGCGTCCCAGCCCCGGTGAGGATTCCGCAAGTCGTGAAGGATTCGGAAGGCTTCTGGGCGCCGCTCCCACGGCAGGCTTCGGCTCTTGTCGATGTCATGATACGTGGTGACGATCTCACCGTGAGGCGCGATGAGCCGTCTCGCCGTGTCCGTCTGCCAACGAAGGCTGTCTGCCGGGTCCTGAAGATCGTCGGTCGAGGTGCGCGCACTCAGCGCGAAACGGATCATGCCGCCTCCTTCCGCAGCTGCACCCGCAGAGCACGGACAATGCGAGCGAGGGCCGTGGCGGCTTTCCGGTTCATCTCGGGCTCGTCGACCGCGATGAAATCCATTGGCCCAGGTCCGTGTGTCGCCGAAGTTCCACGCTCTCCAAAACTACCTCTGGCCTGTAGACCCGAGGCGGAGCTGGAGGACGCCGCTGACGCCCTCGTCATCGTTCCCGAATCCGGGCTGGCGTCCATTGCCGGGACGTCGAAGGTGGTGGCGCTGATCTGTTCCGGCGATCGATGACCGCTGCAGTCGTCCAGTCCCAGGTCGTATCGCTGGCGGCACAAACGCGCGGGAAGGGAGTGTGCTCGCCGAGGTTGCATCGGACTTCGCCTAGGTCCATTCCCGACGCGGTAGGTACCGTCGGCGAAATCCCCCAGCCCCAGTTCTCGACGCTGAGCTCGGCTCCCGAGAGCCGTCGCTCCTTTTCGGCACCGGCCCACGCGATGCGGTTGAGAACGCGGGCGGCCGCGCTCGCGTGGACGTCGGATATCCCCCTTGGCCGTGCAACGGGCGTGCGCCAGGGTCGTCGCGATGACGCCCACCCCGGACGGTCGCGACTAGTTGAGTGGAGCCGAGCCATCGCGTCATGGTGAGCTGATCGACTCACAGCAACAATCACAGGAGTACTCACAGCAGGGCGCGTTCCGCGAGGATGCCGTCGAAACTGAGGAGGCTCTCGTGTCGGGCGGCCCGCGGCGGACCGGGGAACGGAGGGCACGTTCACGTGGCTGTGACCTGGCCCTGTGAGTGTTGCTGTGAGTACTCCTGTGATTGTTGCTGTGAGTTGCCGGAGCGCGCAGACCCTTCCGCGTGATGGTCGAAAGGGTCCAGAACGAGCGATGCCATTGATCAGGTGGTCGAGCCTGATGACCTAACCGTCGTCCTTGGGAAGCTGCCCGCGCTCGTGAGTAGGGACCGAGCTGGAACCGAACCTCCATGGGCTTGACGAGCCGCGGGAGCTCAATCGAGCGCGCACAGAACCCGATCTTTCGGGTTCGATTCCTCGCCAGGGGAACGACGGTGCGGTCAAGAGGCTCACCGCACCGGAGTCAGCGGCAGGACTGGAAGCGGTTCTTGGCCCCGATCCGACGATAGGCTTGTGCCAGGTTCGAGGGGCCGTCATCGGCGCGCTCTCGGGCCGCCCTGGCACCTTGTGCATCAGGCGTGATCCTCGGACGCCCCGTGTTGGGACGCCGATGCAAGCCGTTAGCGCAGGTCCTAGACGTGCCCCGAGGTCGATCCTGTCACGCGCCCCTTCCTCGTGCTTCAAGCTGCCTCACGCGCAGGCTAACTATGATGCCGGCGGAGGCTGGGAGTGCCGGGAGCCGATCAGAACCAGCGAGCCGAGCCGTCTCGCTCTATCGCGATAAGCATCTCGAACTGGTCGACTATCCGGTGCGCGTTCTGTTCGCGACGGCTAGGACTGTTGGCACGATGGACCGGTCATGCGGGACCCCGACATCTGATTGACTCAGGTTAGGAACTCTCCCGATGGGGAGAGAAGACTCCGGAGCGACGGCCATGTGGTTTACAGACGAGGTGAGCGTTCCGGACGAGATTGTCGATGCTCTGCTCGACGACCGACTGGTCATCTTCGTTGGTGCCGGCGCGTCAGTGAGGGCACCCTCGGGCCTCCCACTCTTCGACATGCTCGTGAACCGTGTCGCAGACGATCTTGGATTCGCTCCCTACTTGGCTTCGAAGCACCATTCGCCCGATGCGTACTTGGAAGAGATTGAGCGAAGACTCGAAGGAAGAGTGCCCTCGCCCCGTAGGCCGATGCGCGAGCGTGTCGTCGCGCAGCTCACCGGAGCTCCGTCCTCACCGAATGATGTCCATGAGGCGATCGTCCGGCTATTTCCACAAGCGGACAAGGTTCGCATCGTTACCACGAATTATGATCGTCACCTCGAGACGGCTGCCGCCGAGGCCTTTTCCATCGCGCCGAACATCTATCGAGCACCGGCACTGCCGCGAGGGGACG
>PLKG01000143.1 GCA_003140595.1 Acidimicrobiaceae bacterium
TCATGTCAGGAGTTGTGGAATCGCTCCGCAGCATCAAGCAGGTCAACCAGGAAGTCGATCGATTCCCGCTCCGAGGTCAAGGCTGGCCACTTGCCGGGAGCGATCACAAAGAGCTCAGCGTCCGGGTGCAGAGCCGGCCAGCGAAATCGCCAGGAGGCGTCGTACGCGACACCGCGGAGCTGACGGGCGGTGCGATGATGCCGATAGTGTGCAAGCTCGGCGCGGTCGCGACAGTGCCCATGACGCTGATGGTTGCTGCCAGCCCGAGTGTGGCTTCGTCGTCAACGCCGTCTTCCTCACCACCGGCTAGTTCCACCGGGAAACAGACGACCACTGCCACGAAAACCCGGCAGCCGCAAGATGTCGACAGTGTGTACTTCCTCACCCCGCGGGTCGGATGGGCGAGTGAGGACAACTCGGCCCGGCTGCTCATGACGACCGACGGTGGCGCAAGTTGGCGCAATGTCTCGCCTCCCATGCTGCGGCGGGCGGGCTTCGCCTTGGCGAGCGGGCTGACAGGAGCCGCGTTTCTCAGCCCCGCCGACTTCTTCGTCAGCGTGTACGACTCAGGAGCTGACGAATTCCTACCGGTGTTCCGTCTCCACACCACGGACAGTGGACGCAAGTGGACAGAGGTCGGGTCTTTCTGAAACGAAGTCGGTGAGGCTTGTGTCAGCTTCCTGAACGACCGCCAAGGTTGGGTAGCCATCGGCAACGGCGCGGCTGGGGGAAGCTCGTCTGTGACCATCTACGAGACGACAAGCGGTGGAACGCACTGGACCGTGGTCGCGCGCAGCATGTCTCTCATGGGAAAGCCGGGACCGCCCGAGAACGCACTGGGTGTCGAAGTGGTCTGTCCGCTTTCTTGATGACCGCGCGGTCTTGATGGGGGTGTGGGCGTCGTACGCGAACCCTTCCTGTCAGGGCTTCATGGGAGCATGACGACAATGAAGTTGCGCGCGCTCGCGATGGTGGTCATCGCCGCAGCGCTCACCGTGTTCGCTAGCTCGCAGACCTTCGCTACGACCACGGCCAAGACACTCCCCGCGGTAGACCTCTCGGCCACGCCGGCCGGATGGGTACCGGTCGCCTTCGGCAACGCGCAGATATCGGTACCGGCTGCTTGGTGGGTGCTCTACAACTCGTATCCGTGCCCTACCGGCTCGCCGCCAGGGGAGGTATTCGTCAATCCACCCCCTGGAGCCTTCGCCTGTCCTTTGGAGATCGCTCCCGGTTCGAGCACGGCGGTCTCGTTCGGACCCCCAAGGTCTCCACATAGCACCGTGCTCGGTCACCCCGAGGTCATCAACGGCATCCTCGTGTACTGCTATCCCACGGGACCGCAGAGCAGTTACCTGGCGCCATCGCTCGGCGTTGAAATCACCGTCGACGGGCCGCTCGGCCAGCGAGTCCTGCACACGCTCACCTGGTCACCACGCTCGGTCGTACTCGCACCGGGGTCTTCACCGGCAATCCCGTCGTCATGGCGTTACGTGAGCTTCGCCGGGCTACGGTTCTCGGTTCCAGCGAAGTGGCCGGTCAATCGGACCCAGGTGACGCCTGGTCTGGGAGCCATCTGTCGGGAACAGGGCGTGGCATTCTGGGATACGACCGTTACCTTGAGCACGGACAGCCGCCGCTTGCTAGCCGTCCTTTGCCCCCGCATGTCACCGACTCCCCAGCCGCCGGAGAACGGGGTCCAGGTCGATTCGGGGTTACGTACCGAGCCGACGGTCACACTCTCCCTTTCGGCTCGCTGCCGCGTCCTCCACGGTTTGACGGCGTGCCCGGCAACTTCGCCCACATACTCCATTCTCGTCCTGAGGGTAAACGTGCCAGGGCGCTCGAAGCCGCTGTTCGTCTCCATCGGGTTGGCAGGGAACGGCGTGGTCGCCAGGACCATCCTGGATTCGGTGCGGGCGGCGTGATGTGGTCTGCCGCTCCCTGAGAGGATGAGGCTGTGGAAGTCCCGATCTGGTTGGAACGTGCCTTCTGCGACTCCGCTCGTAAGGCTGGCGAGGAGATAAATTTCGCGGCCTTCCTTGAGCCGAGCGGACCGGTGGTTGCTGGTGGGGGAACGAGTCTTGTTCAGGTGAACCAGGATGGCGACGGTAGTTGGTTCACCAAGGCATGGGTGCAGGCACCCAGGAAGTCATTTCTACCGAAGGCAGAAGCCCTTCGCGTGTCGGTCACGGTCAGGTAGAGCACAGATGCGCACGATCCGGCATCCCATAACGATGTTCTTCGTGGTCGTGCTCGTGGTCATCGGCATCGGGGTCGGTGTGCTCGCCGCGACCGGGACTTCAGGCTTGAGGATCACGAGAACCCACGCAAACAAGGCACAGTCACCTGTTCAGACAGCCTATGCGTGGTTCAAATCGGTGAATAGGAAGGACTTTTCGGCAGCCGTCGCATACTTCGAACCGACGGCACGGGACAAGATGGACTGGGCTAGCGGAGACACTTCAGGATGGCCATCCTTCTCGCATCTGCGTTGCAGCCTTGTTAGCGAAACAGACAGCGACGCCCAAGTCCAATGCACGTTTAGAGAGTCGCAGGCCGCAGACGAGGGTAATCCTGACTCATTTTGGGGTATCGATATGCATCGCCTGGGAAATGGCCCNNGCCTCACGGTGGCGAGTCTCCTCAGAACGGCCGGTCAGCTAGGCGCGCAGAAGCCCAGCTCCACGGCTGTCCGATTTGCCCGGCCCAGGAGGCAATTCCCTCGAAGGTGTCGGCGCAGGCCTTCTGATAGTTCACGGTCCAGTTGCTACCGGAGGCCCTACTGATGGTCCCGCACGTTGCTCTGTGCAGGGTCAGGGACGACGGTCTTGGAGGGTGCTCGCCGTGGCCGCGCTTCGAGCCAGGGACTTGGACACCGCACATCACAACGGGGTGGGAGCTAACCAATGAGCGGCTCGCCAGGGCCCTGCCGTTGGTGCTTGATCATCTGCCCATCGAGGGTTGGCTTGATCAAGGTGGTGTCGAAGACGGGACCACAGGCGAGAAGTGGACCTCTCCCGAACTGCGAGCCTCTGAGACAGGTGGCGATGTGCAACCTCAAAGGAGCCGGCCGGTGAGCTGGTCTGGTTGGACGGACTATCTGGTCGGGCTACTGGCTGTCACCTGACCACGGATTCACAGGTCCGACCTGGTACTTCTTGTCCATTTGTCGGTTTGGTTGGGGGCTGTACAGGCAACAGGGGAGTAGGAGAGAGAGCCGTCTGGCAGGGTGAACGGCCTTTCGCGCGCTAGGGCCTGTATGTGTTCCAGAGGCCGACCAAGCCGACCACACCGACCAAGAGCGCGTGTTCAGGCCCTCACCGTGATCGGGCAGTTGTCGTGCGCGCCACGTAGGTGCCCCTGCAGATGTTCTCGTACTGATTCGGGTTGAAGGTTTCGCCTTCCCGGGGGAAGTACCACTCGATGGCCTCGTACATGAGTTTGCCGTCACATGTCCCTAGCTTGAAGGCAACCACGGTGGCCGGTTCCTCGGTACCTGTGACTGGGTATCGACCAGGTCCCACGTATTCGGCTACTCCGTTTCCTACGGAACGCGACCCGCCCCAGGACTTCCAGACGACATGGCCTACATAACCAGTGTCGCCGCCGCCGTTGTAGATCACCGAGGGCGTGACACTCCCGAAGCCCTCGCCATGTCGGAAGGCACCTGCCAGTTGGCCAAGCACCGCAATCGGGGCGACCGTCCGTACGCAGCCCGCGAGGCCCAGGGCGCAGATCACCACCAGCCCCAGCCCAACATGCCGTCTTGTCGCCACCGGCGCAGGTCTACCAGGACCGCGACGCCACGACAGGACGCGGAATGTTGATGCCGTCAGGGTGCCAGAGGGGCTTCGCGGTAGACCTCCACAACCGGAGGCTCACCGAGCAAGGACCGCCATCGTGCAAGGAACTGGGCCATAGTGGGGTCGGACCGAGTGCGCTCGTCGTCTTGTTGGTAGGTGTGCTCGTCGATGTACTCGATTTGCTCGATGAAGCGGTCTGACTCCGTGGCGTTCGACAAGAGACGGACGCGAATACCGCCCGGAGCTTCGTAGAAGGGAATTGCTTCCCGGAGAAATGAGCGGAACTCAGCCTGGCGCTCTGTCGCGACGCGTATCCGAAGGTGAAGGCAGACGGTAGCTCGCCACGAGTCCCCGACCGATGAGTCCATCACTGCCATCGTGCCACTACGAGACGGCATTCGTGTTCGGTGTGCTCCGAATCGGTGTCATGACCGCTATCCTCGCCGTGAAACCCATCCAGAGCAGGTGAGGGACTCGGCCCGACGATCCTGCGGCAACCGGCTACGGCACGGTGCCAACGCCGAGCTCGATGGAGACACCATGGTTGACCGAAACCGACGATTCTTCTTGCGCGTACCCGTGGGCTACGACGAAATGTCCGAGGCTGACCAGCATGGCGCTGTCATGGCCATGTGGCGCGAGGCGATGGTCCAGCTAGGCGGGGACGCGGACAGGCTCATGACCGCGCGCGTGGCCCAGGACGAGAACAGCGACGACGCCCATTAGCTATGACAGGCAAACCTCGTGGAGCTAGCTCGGGAACCGGGGTACCCGCGGTGCGATGGTAGCTACCCACCGCTCGCCTCCGTGTCGACACGGCCCGTGGGATGCTTCGGGACTGCGATCGAACAGCACCCGGCGACAGGACTGGGGTCGCGCTCGTCCATGCAAGGGCCGTGGCTGCGCCGCCCGTCCGCGGTCGCGAGGAGGCCGTCAACTCGCATCGGAGTTGGCCGCTACTGCGATCCGCCCTGCCGACCAGTCCCGTCAT
>PLKG01000039.1:0-1931 GCA_003140595.1 Acidimicrobiaceae bacterium
TTCTGCTGTTGCGGCACAGGTGCTTGCCGACGAGCTAGGGATCGAGACGGAGAACACCGCCAAGTGGTTGTACGAGTGGCGACGGGTCCCGGAGCTGACAACACGCCGCGACCGGTTCGCCTTGAACCTCGCCCGTAACGCATACCCCACCTCGGCTGGCGCCGCCAAGCTCCGTGCCCGGGTCGCGGCGATGGACCAGGCGATCGCCGAAAGGCGCCTCAAGGCCGGACAGCTGGTCATCGTCGATGAAGCGAGCCTCGCTGGGACCTTCGCCCTCGACGAGCTCGTGGGCGCCGCGAGACAATCTGGTTCGAAGATCCTGCTCGTGGGAGATGGAGCTCAGCTCGGCTCGGTGGAAGCGGGTGGGGCGTTCTCGCTCCTTGTCAAAGACCGCGGTGATCTCGTTCCTGAGCTGACCGACGTCCGGCGCTTCGCCTCGGAGTGGGAGAAGGCCGCGAGCATCGAGCTGCGCCTCGGCAACAAGGCCGCGATCGATGACTACGAGGCTCATGGCCGCATCACAGAAGGCGACCGGGAGTTGCTGCTCGGCGCGATCTACGCCGCCTGGAAGAACGACGTCGATTCCGGCAAGTCGAGCCTGATGATCGCCGGCGACTCGACCACTGTCACCGAGCTCAACGCCCGAGCGAGAGCCGATCGGGTGAGGGAAGGGACGGTCGCTGACGAGGGGTTACTGATAGCTGATGGTCAGACAGCAGGCGTAGGCGACGAGGTCGTCACCCGTCGGAACAACCGGCTCGTCACGACCGGCAGGACCTGGGTGAAGAACGGCGACCGCTGGTTGGTGACCGCCACCAACCCTGATGGGACCATGGCGCTGCGCCGTGGGAACGGCGGCGGCGAGGTCTCGCTCCCCGCCGATTACGTCGCCCACCACGTCGAGCTCGCTTACGCCACGACCGCCTATCGCAGCCAAGGCCGGACGACAGACACCGCGCATGTCCTCGTCGCCCCTGCAACGACTCGAGAAGTGCTCTACGTCTCCGCGACAAGAGGCCGTGAGTCAAACAGCCTCTATGTCGACACCTCATTCGATCCGGACCCGGCCACCGGTCACGAACCTGCGATCTCACAACGGACCGCTCAAGGCGTGCTCGCCTCAGTGTTGGCGAACCAAGGTTCGGACCTCTCCGCGCACGAGAGCCTCGAGAGGGCACAACTCCAGGCGGAGGACTTCAAGGTCCTGGCCGCCGAGTACGAGACCTTGTCCCAAGCGGCTCAACAGCATCGCTTCGACGAGTTGCTGGCTCGCTCAGGCCTCGGACCAGAACGCCTCCAGGAGATCCGCCAAAGCCCTGCCTATGGCCCGCTCCTCGCAGCTGTCCGGGATGCCGAGGCGCACGGTCTCGAGGTGGAAGAGACCTTGCCGAGGCTCGTGGCAGCTCGGTCGTTCGATGACGCCGACGACCTTGCCGCAGTGATCCGCAACCGAGTCGACCGATGGGCACAGGCCGTCGGATCCAGACGGCGGGCGGGCCCGAACCTCATTGCAGGCCTGATCCCAGGCGCGGTTGGCGTCACGGACACCGACATGGCCCGGGGCCTCCAAGAGCGAGCCGAGGCGTTGCAACGCCGGGCACACGAGCTCGCTGAACGTGCCATTGATCAGAACCCGCTCTGGCTGCGACAGCTCGGTGCTCGACCTTCCGATCCGCTCGCCGCAGAACGTTGGCTCGAGGCCGTGAAGACGATCGCCGCGTACCGGGAACGGTGGAGCATCGACGATGACCCCCGACCCCTCGGCTCGAAAGCTACGGCGAGGAGCATCGATGCGCTCAACCAGCGCCGCCTCGCCCAGGCTGCCTTCAACACCGCGATGAGGCTTACGCACGCGACGCGAATGCAGCGCCCTGAGGTGACATCTGTCGCTGTCGGCCTCACCCTGGATCGAGGGCCGGAACTGTAAGGAC
>PLKG01000039.1:2005-5336 GCA_003140595.1 Acidimicrobiaceae bacterium
CTAGGAATTCCCGGCCCTCGGGCAGGTCGTCAATGGGCAGCATGCCGCTGATGGTGGCACCGCCAGGCAGCAGCAGGTTGACGGTGACGCCGGTGTCTCGCAGGTCCGCGGCCACGATCCGGGACAGCGCCTCGCTGCCGGCCCGGGACGGTCCGTAGGGGACGAAGCCGGCTCGATGCATGGTTGATTCGCTCACCGCGATGTTGACGACGCGGCCCCCGCCGGCGGCCAGCATCCGCGGCGTGACCTCACGCGCCACGAGGAAGTAACCGGTCAGGTTGGTGTCAATCACCGCACGGAAGCCATCGATGGGCACCTGCCAAAAGCCCTGCGGTTGTGTCATGAATCGCGGGTTGACGGTGCGCATGCCGATCCCGGCGTAATTGACGAGCATGTCGAGGCCGCCGAGGCGGGTCCACGCCTGTTCGACTGCCCGGGCAACTGACGTCTCGTCTCGTACGTCGAGCTCGATGCCGATCGCTCCGGGTAGATCAGCCGCAGCCAAGCGGGCATGTTGGCCGGATCGGCCTGTGAGCGCGACCGTCGCTCCCGCCGCGCTCAGGGCGGAGGCCATGGCGAATCCGAGTCCGCTCGTTCCACCGGTCACTAGCACCTTCACCGGACAACCCCTGTCTCATGAGCTGCTCGTCCGCGTTCGCCCACTTCGATCTCCTGCAGCGTCAAATCGCCCGTGACCTCGACGTTACGATCTAGAGCGTGCTCGAACGCGGTGCGGCAGGAGCGGTGGACTGGGTGGGTGCAGCCGGCGCGACTGTGGAGGTCGCCGGCGGTGCCGTCGTGCTCGTGGGCTGGCTTGTGCCGGTGTTGCCCGCCGTGCCGGTGTAGCCCGCGGGTCGCGTCCCGAGACTGTTGACGATGGACGCAGGCCCGAAGGTCATGGCGTACGTGACCGCGCCCAGCGGGAAGTCCCCGTCTGAGTAGGTCTCTAGCTGCTGCTCTTCGAGCAGCATTCCGGTCGTCGGGTCGATGACGAAGGCCCAACCGGTGCTCGGGTCCTCGATCGCCATGCCCGAGCGACCCAGTGCATCGGTCTGCTGTCCGATCTCCTCGACACCGGGCAGTTGCGTCAGGATCTGGTACAGCGCCGGACCAACGCGTTCGGGACCTTCGGGGGCGACGAGCAGATTTGCCGCGATGTCGAACTGTTCCGAGACGGAGCAGACAGTAGCCCCCTCCGGGTAGTCGCTAGCTGACGACGGGCACTGGGTGTTATCGGCCGAGAGGTGTCCGTCATCGCTCACCCGTCCCGCAGCGAGCAAGGCGCCGAGGGTGGTGGGGTCCGTCGGCAGCTCGCCGACGGAGGTGCCCTTGTACCCTTGGAGCGGCGTCCATCCGACTGGACCCGCCTCGGTGCCGCCACTGGCTGGTATCCCACCCGGTCCCGCGTCACAACCACTCGGCGCGCCGGCCGCCTTCCATGCGGCCTGCTCGCTCGGCAGGATTTGGCCTTCCCCGCCGAGCTGGACGTTGATCGCTCCCGAGCCGTCTGCCGCGCCCCACTCCTCTCGGATCATGGGCTGCTCGTAGTTGAAGATCGTGCCCGAGGGTTCTGCATTCAATGGAAGAACCTGGAGGATCGGATTGCCAGCGGCATCGATGGTGAGCTGACATGACGACATGGAGAGCACGAGGTTCTCTTCGTAGTAGTACTGCCCGGCCCCAAGCGACGGGAGCGTTAGCTGGGCGACCGCCTCCTTGACGGCACTGTCGAGGAACGCCACGGCGCTCAGATGCGTGATCGTCGGGTGCTTGACGGCCTTCGGCGTGGTGAACACGCCGGCCACCGCGAGCGACGAGGCCGCGACCGCCGCAACGGCGCCAGCGAGGAGGATGCGACGAGGCCGCGTCGGGTGACGTCGGGAGCTGACAGGCGAAGTCGCTGTGTGGTCGCGAGGTGTCGAGACGATTGCGCTCAGCAGATCGCGGGCGTCGGTCGACAGCTTGGCGTCGCCCTCGTCAAAGCGAAGTGGGTTGCGACGCGAGAGTTCGTCGATGACCGATGAGAGCTTCACGGGCACTCCTCCTGAATCGTTCGGTGTGCTAAATCGGCAAACACCGCGGCCTGGTCTGCGCGGATATACAGCTGCGGCGGATCGCCTGCCGGGCGACCAAGGGTGATCTGTGCTGCGTCATGTGGCGCGCTGCCCGCCTCGTCCTTGTCCAAGAGTCGGACCAGTCGACGCCGCGCGCGATGCAGCCGGACCTTGAACGTGGCCACCGAACACTCGAAGACGAATGCCCCCTCGGCCGGCGACACGCCTTCCCATGCCACGAGGCGCAGCACCTCCTTGTCGGCTTCGCTGAGCTCCCTGAACGCGGAAGCCCAATGGTCGACGCGGGTGACCTCGTCGGCTGGGTCGCCGGCGTGCTCTCCGGCTTCCGTGAGTAGACCCCCGAGCCTGCGGTCTTGGTCGAGCTTCCGTCGAGCGTGACCGATCTCGAACGAAGCAGCTCGAAAGAGCCATGGCAACGATGCTGATGGGACAGCATCGAGGTTGCGCCAGGCAGCGAGGAACGTGTCGGCAACGACGTCCTGTGCGGCGTCGGCGGCGATACGTCGCCGCACGTAGGTGAGAACCGCGGCATAGCAGGTCTCGAAAATCTGCGTGAAGCGCCGCTCGTCGTCGGAGGTCGTTGGGCCGCTCATCACTCTGTTTACACCGTGGGAGGCCGCTGGGTTACACCCCGTTCCGGATTTTTCCGAGGGCATCTTACGACGAGCGGGTGTTATGACTCGAAGCATCAAATAATGGCCGTTTGTGCTTGTCTCGTTCGAGCAGCCTTAGCACTGGCGCTGGCGCGTGGACCCGGTGACCCACCTAGACGGTCCAAGCAACCCCTCAGGCGACTGCGTAGGCTGAGGGCGCAAGTCGACGAGCAGGTAAGGAAGACCGTCACCGGTTTGGTGGCGGGGCAGCGCCTTTCGTGCAGCGCTCTACACCTGCTAATAGTGGCACCTAGGCTCGTCGACGACCTGCAATTATGCCGTTGAACAGAGCGTTCAAACCTGTCTTGCTTACAATTCTCCTTCTCCGTGGGAGCTGCTAACAACCACCGACATGGTCGCGCCCGACTATGTTTTGGCCTACAAGCTCGCTACCAGGACGGCGACAGCGCGCCCGCTGGTGCCACGGAACAGCGCGACAGACGCGACCAGAAGCGCAGCGGCCCCGACAGCGCCTTGTCTCACAAGCCATCGCGAACATCATGGCTGCTCCGGAGGGCCTGCGGTGTCTCAACGGATCGCGATCGGCCCGGCGGGGCTCAGTCCAGGATCACCTCGAGCTCGTGGACGGAGTTGGCCGCTACT
>PLKG01000047.1 GCA_003140595.1 Acidimicrobiaceae bacterium
GCGAGCTGCACTCGACCCGCTCTGCCCAGATCACCGCCGCCCTCGGACCCGATTCCTCGTATGCGGCACGGTCGGTCGCGGCCCGCGCCACCCGGGACCGCAAGGCCGAGGTCCGCGTCGAGGACCTGTTGGCGCGGTGGCAGGAAGAGCTGACCGGTGCTGGTCATCCCCCGGCCGATCTCGTCGCCGCGATCGAGGCGGCAGGGAGCGCTTATCAGCTCGCGGAGGTAGACCTCGATGACCTCGCCGGCGAGCTACTCGGCCCGGATGGGCGCCTTGCGCAAGAGAAGACCTTCACCCGAGGCGACGTGATCATCGCCGCCGCCCCGCACCTTCACGGCCTGCCCGTCTCTGCGCTCGACCAGGCGGTCGAGACGGTTCTCGCGAATGGCGACGCGGTCGCTCTGCCAGTCGTGACCGGGAGCCGAGAGCAGGTGTGGACGGCGAGGTGCGTCCTTGCCGACGAGGAGCGCATCGCGACTGTGGCCGAGCAACTGACCGGCAATGACGGACCGAAGGTGAAAGAGCAGGCCGCGCTCGATGCTGTCATTCGCCTCGAGGAGCGCCTCGGCGCCCCGCTCACCACTACCCAGCACGACGTGGCAGTCGGCCTCCTCGTGAGTGGGCACCGTCTCGATCTCGTCATGGGTGTGGCCGGGTCCGCAGGACGGCATGTTCCGGGCGCCAATCCGCATTTGACAGCCACTTTGAAGCGCAGCTCAAGACCACTCGGAGATGCGCGCCGTCGGACCTCCGAACGCCAGTCTCTTGCACCGTTTGCGCCCCACTCGCGTTGTTCGTCAAGAGTCGCGCCGTTCCGGCAAGGGTGTCCCGTTTCCTGCTGGCCGGATCTCGGGACAGCGTCGTACAGTCGCGAATTGAGATGAGCTAAAGGAGGGAGCTGAAGTGCGGCCCTATGGAACCTCGTCGGCGGACGGCGAACTAGACGCCGTGCTGCGGTCCGAGCCTCCAGTCGACGGAGCGACTCTCAACGGCTGGGTTGCGCTGGCCGAATGGGCGGTCCCCGGCGGCGAGCCGATGCTCGTGTTAATGGGAAGGCCCGAGGCGAGCCTGCTCCAAATGAAGGCCTACTTGCACAGTGGGATCCTGAATATGGTCTGGCGGGTTTACGGCGACGCCGCACGCTCTGCACCGAACTGAACACTGCACTGTCGCCAGGATGCAGTGTTTGGCGCAGACCTCACAACCCAGTCGGAGATCCGCGTCGTCGGCCCTCCGACGAGAACCCCCACCTCACTCCCACTACGGTGATCGACGCTTGGCCAATCACGGGAGAGGCAACCTGACGGCTCATCTGCGTGGTCGTTCACCGGTCTTGACGGGACCCGCCGCCACTCGGGTCAGACAGGGACCGGGAACCCCGATGACCTCGCACCGTCTATTTAGTTCATTGGCGTTTTAGGCGCGTATAAGGCGCGCCCGGAACACGGTCGCCTCGAGGCTCGTGAAAAAGGCCGGATGAAGGCATGGACGCTCGTCAAAACAAGGGGCGACCGGGCAGCACACGGTAGGCCGAGGGTCTGACAGGTCTTCTTTTCGCCGGGGAAGACCCACGTGGCGATCCTCCCCCCCTTGCCGTCGCACACGAAGACGGCCCCTCTCTCGAATTCCGCGTTTCTCAACCACAGGTACAGAACGCGCATCCAGAGCTAGAGCCATCTGCCGCCGCACGCGCTCGGCCGCGGCCATAGGGAGGAACTCGGTCGCCGTCGTCGACGGCTCAGACGACGTATTGGGAACTTTCTTGCCATTGCGGAGTAAGTATTGGTTGGTGCTGACCGGAGATGGGTCGGACGAAGAGGCAGTAACGGAGTCCCTTGATGATCGTGCCGCGTTCACGGAGCTCTTCGAGCGGCACTTCGACGATGTCTATCGCTACCTGGCCTTTCGAGTTGGGGAGGTCATGGCCGAGGATCTCGCCGCCGAGACCTTCGCCAGGGCTTTCGCCGGTCGGCGGAGGTTCGAGCCCGATCGCGGTTCGGTGCGCGCGTGGCTGTTTGGGATCGCCCGGAACCTAATCCGGGATCATCGGCGAGATGAGCGTCGCGAGATGGAGACGGTGAGACGAGCCAGCGCAGAGCCACTCCGTCACGCGCCCGACAACGCGGCGCAACTGGCTGAACGGCTCCGACTTCGCGCCTCGCTCGCTTCGCTCAAGACCGAATGGAGGGAGATCGTCCTCCTACTTGGGATCGCGGGCCTCAGTTACGAGGAGACGGCCGACCTGCTCCACATCCCTCTTGGCACCGTCCGCTCGCGGTACTCACGGGCACGCACCCAACTCATGGCCACGTTGGGAGACGCGGCTGAAACTGACGTCGCAGGAGGCACGAGATCATGAGCAGCCCTCGATCGGAGCTGAGCTGGCTGACGGACGTGATCCCCCCACCGGGCCCAGAAGTGCGGCAGCGGGTGGCAGCGAGGCTCGCAACGCTGGTCGAGGTTGAGCTGCTTGGCGGTACAGCCTTTGGCTTCGAAACAAGGCGTCGACGGTGGACAGGACAGTGGTCCCACCGTCTGACCGTCGTCGCCGTAGCTGCCGCCATCCTGGTCGTGTTCTTCGTGCCACTGCCGCATCTGAGTCTGTTCAACCGCCTCACCGTTACTTCACCGACCGGCGCGCTTGGCAATAGCGGTCCGGCCGTCGCCTGCACGACGACGGTACATGGCGTCATCGCCGAGAACGCCTCGGTCGTCATCGGCTTCCTGCCGAGCAAGTTCCAACTCAGTTCGGGCAATCCTGCCAACCTTGGAGCAGGCACTGTCACCTACAGCCTGAAAGACGGGCGTCCCGACCCGCCCCGAGTCGCGATAACCCTTTCCAACCTGCCCAGACCCCTCACACCAGCAGTCGGTGGCATGTCGACGGCCAGCAGCGTACGCATACAGGGCCACGAAGGGCTGCTCGAAACAGGCCCGGCCGATCCCGCCTTCATCAGCGCCTACTGGAAGCTGGACGCGACCAACCTCGTGAGCGTCGTCGGTTACAAGCTTCCGGCAGCGAGCGTGCTGAAGGTCGCTCGGCACACCTACGTTTCGCCCGCGAGGCTCATGACTCTTCCCGTCTCTGCTGGTCGCATCATCGACCGGACGAAAGCGATCGCCATTGTCAGAGCTGAGTTCCCGCATCTCGTCGCTGTTGCCAAGCTGTCCTCCTGGAGCGAGGTACTCGGCCTCATTAGGGCGAGTGGCTATGGAAAGGGGTTGTTCACAGTGCCGGCGGTGCTCACTGCTGCACCTTGGCGACCCATCTGGGCACTTCTGTTGACACCACGAGACAACAACTCGACGCAACGAGCGCCCTCGAACGATGATTTCGTGATCCTCAACGCCGCCACCGGTGCAACAGAACTCACCGCCTGGGCTGGTGATCACAGCTCCTGGTTCAGCCATCTGACGGACCGTGATCCCGGCCTCCACGGCTGTCCGGGCGGCTCGTCGGCCCGCTTACCATTCGGCGTGCTCACGAGGGACGAGGAGATCTACACGCTGGGTGCGGTGCAGCGGTCAGCCTTCGATCATCTGAGGACCACCTTCGTTGTCAAGCTGACGACGGTACCTGTACTCAACCGGGCCGATCCTGGCCTCTACGGTGGCTGTGTCGAGCAGAGCTGCTCGATCGACGAGCTTGTCTGGCCGACCATCGAGGTCATGCGGGCAGCGCCCGGGAAGACGCTGTCTTGTCCTCCGCCATGGGTCTCGACTCCTGCGCCCGGCGTCCACTCGCATCCGACCAAGCAGTACTTCGTGATCAGCGTGCCCGACAACTACGGGAGCGGCTGTGGGGCGCTGCCGGGATGGGTTTCGCAACTGAGAGACCTCGCTCCACCTTCGCGTACGTGAGATTGAGCGGTTGAGCCAATCACACCATTGTTTCCCTCTGAGCCGGAGTCTCTTCCGCCGGCGCCCCGGTACCGCCGGTCGTGCACTATCCGTGCATTAAGCATCGGGCAAAGGGGGCGCGGCCGGTACTGAAAGGTAACGAGGCGGCAACCGGAAAATAAGACCTGACCTGCTCTGATGGGCAAGACTCCTTGGCAGCCCCCAACGGGATTCGAACCCGTGTCTCCACCTTGAGAGAGTCGTGCTGTCGCCCGGACTTGACGTTTGGCATGGACCCAGATCACCCGCACCCGCTGGATGGTTGTCGCTTGGCCTGCTTTGCTCTCGCGAGCTTGGACGCTGCCTCGCAGCCTGCATGGTCTTGGGGTGGTCAAGGGTCAAGTCCGCTTG
>PLKG01000003.1 GCA_003140595.1 Acidimicrobiaceae bacterium
CCGAACGGTGGCGGAGATCGAGACGCTCCTCCAGGCGCATGCGGCCGCCGACCCTGAGACGTTCTTCGGGTGGACGATCAGAATGCCCCAGGTGGTTTCGGATGCCGCAAGAGAGAATCCGACGTGGGCAATCGGGCTACTGTCTGATCTCCTCGCGAATGGCGCGTGGGACCACCCGTTCTGGTCGTACCTTTTCGACGGCCTCGGGAATTCCGAGGGCCTTGAGGAGCATGCTCTCGGCCGCACACTCGTCCTCGTCGCCGACCTCATCGGAACATTCGAATCAAGCGAATCCGCACGCCTCGTGATCCCGCCCGTCGGCGACTTTCTAGTGGCGATCGTCCGCCAGCCTGTGATCCCCACCGAACTTCTCGATCGAGTCGAGGTGCTCGGCGAAAGACTCGCCATGGTCGTCTGGAGCGGGCCTGACGGCGTCATCTCCGAGGAGACGGAGCGGGTCTTCGAGCGCGGCTTCAATCATTGGACGGGAAGACAGATTCGATTCTGGGTCGACGTCATCCGTCTCAGATGGAAGCTCGAAGGCAACGAGTGGTCCGGAATGCCAGACCGGACCAAGTCGGCGTTGACCGCGCTGCTCTCGGTTCAGGCACCAAAGTCCATCTACATCAAGGCAGTAGCGGCTGGCTACTTCAACTTCTTCATATCCGCCGACGAGGGCTGGGCTACGGAAAGCATCCTCCCCTTTTTCGACTGGCAGGACGACGCCCTCGCTGCGCGAACTTGGTCAGCGTTCTTCGCCGGAGACCGATCGGACGATCGCGCGTTGGGCCTGCTACTCGAAGAACTCCCTGAGACCTTCTCGCGCGTCACCGGAGAACTCTCCCTTGCTCTCGCGCGGTGGTTCAGCGTGCAAGTCGTCGGAACGACGCTCGACCTCTACGGGCACGGCACGATTCGCGCCTTCGTGAATGCGACGGACCCCGACAATCTGATCGCGTTCGCTCGCGACGTGGGCTGGCTCCTCCATGCGGCGCCACCCACCTACGCGGAGGATCAGTGGGCACGGTGGATCGAACGATATGTCCGAGACCGTCTGGCGTCGCGGCCCCTGCCGTTCGCGCCACACGAGGCGGGCGAGATGCTCCGTTGGATCACCGTAGCCGGCGGCCTATTTCCTACTGCTGTCGACCTCTACCTGCAGACGGACGCCACGATCATCGAAGTCCATGCATTCACGGCTGACATCAAGCGAAGGCACCTCGTAGAGCAGTTCCCGGCACCCCTGACCGTGCTTCTCGAGTTCGCACTGGGTCGCGCAACTCCAGGCTCATTCTTCGACTGCGTAGGTATCGAGGAAGTGCTCCACGAGCTGATCCCTGTCGCTGGACCCGGACTGCGGCGCAACCTCCTTGCAGTCTGTGACGCTGGAGCAAGGAGGGGCGAAAACAGCAGGCCAGGAGCAGCTGCGCCGGCAATCCCAAGGGCCGCACTCTGAAGGAATCGTCGACGGGTCGTCGTGAGATCACTAACCGGAGACCTGTCGTCATGTCGTTTCATTCGATGTTGACCTCCTTAGGGGACCAGCAGTAGCGGTACGCAAGTACTAGCAAGGCGTGTCAACCGTGAACCCGAGCGACAATCCGAGGGGGCACCCCATCGGAGAATGGTCCGAGGAACGTCCCGAGAATCCGGACCTCCCGGGCAGTCCGGCGGAGGGCGAAGACGATGCTGCCCACGCTCTCGTCACTCTGTGCGGACCACTGGAAGAACTCCCAACCACTGTCCGTCCAATGGTCTTCGGGCAGCGCATCCAGAAGATAGGGCGAGAGAGAGCGCCAGCTGTAGGAACGCCGTAGTAAGAAGAGCGAACCGCGAGGACTTCCATGCCAGACGAGGGCAGTCAGTCTAGGAACGAGAACGTCAGGGCGAAGCTCACGAGAGACGGCAACGACGATGCTGCACGTAACAGCGAAACCGATCAGGATCTCTGCCGCGCCGGTCGATGGGATGAGGGCGGTCGCGCACACCGCTGCCAGGGACACACCGACCAGGGCGGCGAGGCGCACGAGAGATCGCGACCGCGAGACGTTGACCTCGACGCTAAGCGTCCCAGCACAGCCGCACGGTTTTGTGGGAGCGACGTGCTTTGAAATGGAGAGAACGATGGCCATCGACACGAAAAGCACAGCGGCGACGACCTCCGCAGCAACACTCGATGAGGCTAGGAGCGCGATTGCCACGCCGGCTTCGACAATCACAACACTGGCGCGGAAGGCGCTGGCGAATCGAGGTGCAAGCTTGACCACGAGCGCGGCGGGCGCGCTAGCTGCAAACGCTGCACGTCCCTCTCGGCCCAATTTCAATGCTCCAGAACCAAGGAGGACGATCGCCAGAGCGATGTTCGCGCCGTACCCGAGAGTGTCCAAGATTGACCCTCCCTCTTCGGGAGTCCCACAACCAGGACTTCGTCCGTGATCCTAAACTTTGGCATCTCTCGCGCTAGGGCCTTCTGGCCCTAATCGTGCGTGGTTTAGATATTGAGTGTCTTTTGGGAGCTGGCCCGACGCCGGTGGACCCGACGACTTGCCCCTCCGAAATCCATTGCGGCAACCGTGTTTCGAACCCGACGACAACTCATGGGTACGTGAACACGACCAGCCAGTGGCCCTGCCTGTCGATCAGGAAGACGTGCCCGGCCAACGCGGGGTCGCGATCGCAGGTCTCCGGAGCTGGTACCGAGTCAGGGCCAGGGCAGGTCTCAGCCACCCAAGTGTGTCGGACTGTAGCGGTGGTGCAGTGGCTGAGGAGTCCCACGTATCCGGATTGCGCGGCCGGCATGATCAGAATGCGCCCCGGCGACAGGTCCTTAAAGCGGGCCCAGCCGTTCCCGACGATGATCGGCCAGTAACTCGGGTCGCTTGCCTCAAAAGCCGATAGCTTGCTGCGGCCCAGCTGATCCAAGAGACGGGCGACTAGGTTCGGCGTGGGCCTCGTCGAAGCAACGACTCCGACTAGGGAGGGGCATCCGGACCAGTCGCTGGCCGCTCCCACCAGCACCGGCGGGGGGTACTCAAGGGCGTCCGGATAGACGCTAAGAGGGAATAGTTTCGCCGAGAGGGTAACGGAGATTCTGTAAGGGGGGCCGAGGCGGAACAGGCGTGACGGCGATACGGACGACTGGAGCGACAAGCTCACCCCTAGGACTACCGCAAGACAACATCCAACGACGGCCCCGCCTTCGAGCCGGCGACGACGGCGAAGCTTGACAGCGCGGCTTATGACTGCCTGTCTGTTCTTCTCTGTCGGTTCAGGCGGGTCTGGATCGGTCAGGTGCTGGAAGTTCATTAGAGCCTCTTTTCAGTTTCCTGGTCGGCCATGAACTGGACGGGCTTAAGTGTTCTGCGAAGGCTCGCCAGGCCCCGACTCGCGTGTGTCTTCACGGTGCCGATCGTGCAACCCAGGACGATCGCGACCTCGGACTCCGGAAGATCGCACACGTAGCGCAGCACGACGACGTTCCGCTGTCGTTCCGGCAGTCTGAGGAGGGCGCGTTGGAGATCGATCCGGTCGGCGCTCTCCTCGTCTGCTGCTGGCCGTGTAAAGAGCCGCCTTGCCATCGTGTGCCTGCGCAACTTGTCGATCACGAGGTTCGTTGTCACTCGAAGCACGAAGGGGGTCGCGTAGCTGGCCACTTTTTCCCAGCGCAGATACGTGCGAGCAAGCGCTTCCTGGGCCAGATCTTCGGCCTCGGCCCGTCTCCCGAGGATGGTGAACGCCGCGCTGTACGCACGCCGGTAGAGATCGGGGAAGGCAGTCTCGAAGTTCTGCGGACTCTGACCCATCAGAGAGTAAACGAACTACACCATGGGGAAGTTGACATCGAATCCAGAGTCTCAGGTTTCTTAGCGAGATGCGGCCGACTTCACCCGGAAGGTGCGTCAACCGGACCTGTCCGCCATCCTCCGCACCGGACGGAAATATCAGTTCTTGAGCCATCTTTCAGGTGTTCAGGCGATCGGCTTGACATCCTGGGCGAGTGTATGACACAGGCGACAGAGGGGCACCACTAACCGAAGGGAGGCATATCAGATCAGTTACCCATGGCCGCCTTGAAGGCGGGCCACCCCGAACAATGAAATGCTGGAGGGGCCGCCTGCTGCGACGCCGGCTTCGTCTTGGTGCCAGGAGCCCGCAGATCAGTTTGGCGCGGAGGCCCGATCGGCACCTCGTACTGCTGCCATCGAGCGCGACGGTCAGATTCGTTGGTCAGGCGGGCCTCCCTGCAGGCGGCACCCACCCGATGAACTGAGGAACGGAGGTGTGATGGCAACCAACAAGCCCCCGGTCGAAGAGCTCGACGAGTTGATCGAGCGCTGCGCCGGGATTGACGTGGGACAGGCCGAGCTGGTGGTCTGTGCCCGCTTCCCCGATAGAACAGGTGGGCACACCAAGCAGGTGGCAACCTTTGGGACCACCACCCCCGACCTGCTCGCCCTCTCCGACTGGCTTTCCAGCCTCTCTGTGACCCATGTTGCCATGGAGCCGACCGGCGTCTACTGGAAGCCCATCTACTACGCGCTCGAAGCCGACTTCGAGGTGATGCTGGTGAACGCCCGGCACGTGAAACACGTCCCCGGGCGTAAGACCGACACCATCGGCGCTGCCTGGCTGGCCCTGCTCTTGTCGCGGGGACTGCTGCGGCCAAGCTTCGTGCCCCCTAAGCCCATCCGTGAGCTGCGTGACCTCACCCGCTATCGCAAGGCCCTCACCAAAGAGCGAACCTCGGAGGTGAATCGCATCCACAAGACCCTCGAAGATGCCGGCATCAAGCTGTCCTCGGTCGCCTCCGACGCCATGGGGGCATCGGGACGCGACATGACGCGGGCGCTCATCGAGGGGGTGGCCGACCCGCTCGCCATGGCTGAGCTTGCCCGGGGCAAGCTCCGGGGCAAGCTCCCCCAGCTCGAGAAGGCTCTCACCGGGCGCTTTCGCGAGCACCACGCCTTCTTGCTCGAACGGATGCTTGCCCACGTCGACGACCTCGAAGCCGACATTGCGGCCTTGACCGAGCGCATCGAGGCGGCCACCGCCCCTTTCGAGGCCCAACGCCTCCTGCTTGAGAGCATCCCCGGGGTGGGACGGCGCTCGGCGGAGGTCATCCTGGCTGAGATAGGAGCCGACATGGGCGTCTTTCCGACCGGAGGCCATCTTGCCTCCTGGGGCGGAATGTGCGCGGTGAGCGGAGCGTGATGAAGAGGTCTCATTCCATGCACTTGCGACTCGCTCGAAATCACTTGCGGGCTGGGATTCTCGTCGGCGAGTGCGCGTTCGATAAGGGGATCGAAGTTCGCGATGATGATCACCTTGACGAGACCAATCGCACAGAGCTGTGCAAGCGAGCGGTGAGCCGGGGTTGGCTTGATCGCGTTGTCGGGAGTGGGCTCGAAGAAACCGCGCCGAGCGAGTTCAGTCGAAGCGAGGCCTTCGACCAGGTTCGAGTACGAAAGTTCACCGTACCCTTGCTGCGCCCACCACTCCTCTGGCTTGAGCCCCGCCTCACCGATATCGACTTTGTGATTACGAGCTACCTGCCGAACGAGCTCCTGGGCGACCTTCCACCCGGTGGGGATACCGGCGTCCGATGACATGCCGCTCCCGACCAAGACGGCATAGACGCCGGGCGAGTCGAACAAACCGCCGCCAAGGCGACTCGGTAGTCAATCTGGCTAAATTGGCTGGTCACTCGGCCTAGAGATTCCTATGTCCCATTGGTCCAGTCTCGCGCGCCGCCTCCCGATCAGCTCCCGACAGGTCCTTGGTGCCCTGATCCATCGCCAGCTCAGGCGACGGCGCGCAGCTGCGGTCGAGTGCACGGGCGGGACATCGGGCTGGTATTCAAGAAACTGCGCGAAGACGCCGGCCTATCGCAGCGGAAGCTGGCAGAACAGCTCGGCTTGCCGTCGCTCGGTGGGAAGCTGGCGGCGTCTACCTAGGCAGGCGCGCCTCGAGAAACTCGCTGGCATCATCGACCGAAGTGACCACAAGGTGGACCGGCCGGAGTCGGCGAATGCTCCACGAGGTCGCGAAGGCCGCCTAGTCCTCGCCGGTAGCCCGCCGACGGTGATTGCGTGGCGCTAATGACACTCCGACAGTCATCAAAACCTCAGGGTGATCCGATCGGCCCAAGCCGAAAGGGCACAAGCGGCCGATGATGATGATGAGTGGGTGCACGGCTCACGGAATCCGGGACCCGCACCTGCCCTTTGAGCCGTCCTTATGGCGTTCAAGCATCATGGCCCTTCTGCATTCGGCCAGTGTGTAGTAGCGGACGCCCTGAACAGATGTAGGTCGAGTGTGCTCGTCGCGAACATGAGGGCCGTCGCAACAAGGAGCTTCCCGGCGCACCCACGCGTAGTACGGGAGTTCAATACGACCCGAGCGTGCCGGTTGACACCCACTGGCTGCTCCTCAGGATCTCCACGCGGGCGGTGGAGTGGTGGCTCGCACGGAGGGACCTATCGACAGCTTCGACGGCTCGTATTAGTGAATGGGGATCTTTGGCCCTAACTTACTCAGCGGGCCGTTCCGCTCACTCGATAAATGGGCGGCAAACTCTAAGGGCAAGGCGCACTTGGGGTGCAACGAGCTTATGCGTTGACCGTTGTTGGGCGGGATGGACAACGCTACTGACGCAACTCACGGAGATTCAAGCTTAGAGGGGCCGGTTGCTCGCCTCCCGCTCGAGCGCGTTCCAACCGCCACAGTGCGCTAGTACTCGACTCTGTGGCTGCTGGCTTTCATAGGGCGACGATCCTGCCCGCTCGGGTCCTCTGTCAAACCGCCGCGAGCCCGCGCTGCGCCCACCCAACCTTTGCGGCGGTGAACATCCCCAACCCGGCCAAGCCGACGAATTCAGACCGCTTTCGGGATCGGGTGCGACGACAGCGGCCAAGTTGATGCAGGGGCCGGTCTTCGAACCGCAGTTCCTCTTTGGCATGACGATCTCGAGCGCAAGATGCGAAGAATCGTCGCCGCGGTGCGATGAACGGCCCCTACCAATTTGGGCGCGCATTACGGATTGGTTGCATCAAGGCTCGGCTCGAACGGTGACACAGCGACTACGTTCCCTGGGTCGTCGGAACCGCCATTGCAGGACGACAAACTGGCGGTGCTGTCCGACAACGAAATAGTAAGAGCGGTGCTCGGCCCCGATCCTGGCAGCATGAGCCGCACGCGAGATGCCACCTGAAGGTCACCAAGGTCACAGCGGTACTTGGCGACTGCTACGTAAGCGGTAGCTCCCGGTGCGAGCGTCAGGGGCCTAGGAGCCGCTGCAGTTATGAACTGAGAGTGATTGACCTGCGCGAGGCTGAGCTCGTTACCCTCTCGCGCGAGGAGGAACACACGCGGGTAGCCGTCGAGCACGCATGAGCCCGGTCCGGCATTAGTGAGATCAACTACCAGTGCCGCTTCCCCGGTCGCTGGCGAGATCTGCGGTCCGCGCCTTGCGGTCAGGTCGTTCGACAGACAAGCAGGCGGCTGCGACGTGCGGCCGACGTAGGTCCCTGAACAGATGTTTTCGTACTGGTTGGGGCTGAATCTCTGACCATACTGAGGAAAGAACCACTCGAGCGCCTGGTACATCACCTTACCGTGGCAGGTACCGAGCTTGAACGCCACGATTGTCGCGAGTTCCTCGGAACCGGTTCCGACCTTCCCGCCGCTCTCGTTGTACTTGCCGAGACCACTCCCAACAGCTCGCACCCCGCCCCAGGACTTCCAGACGACACCGCTCAGGGATTCGCCACTATCTCCCCCGCTGTAAATCCGGGAAGGTCTCACCTCCCCAAAGCCATCGCCTTGAGCAAAGGCGCCTGTCGGCTCGCCGAGCACCGGGATCCCAGCTCCAACGGGACCAATCGTGCTGCCAGTTTTCCGTCCGCTAGTGGTGGAGCCGTGCAAAAGGTGTAGCTGAGGAAGAGGAACGAGGAAGATAATGATTGCAACGAAGATCAAAAGTCCCGAGGTCAACCGGCGTCGGTTTTTCCTTATGTGGGACGCTCGTTCGCGCAACTCAGCCACGGGGGTCGGCTGTCGTAGCGACGACGCGGCTCCGATCCGCTTTAGTTGTTCTTCAATACCCGCCACGACAATCCTCCCTCACCACTTTTCCCGGAGGCGTGCTCTCGTGGTTCCGAACAGCGGCCTTCGCGTCTGCGAGTGTCGAGGCGACGGTGCCCCGCGACACCCGCATCAACCGAGCGACCTCTTTCTGCGGCAGGTCGGCAATATATAGGAGGGCCAAGACAGTCCGCTGGCGCGTAGTCAAATGTCGCACCGCCTCCATTACCTCGAGCCACATATAGCAATCCTGCTCGACCTCGAACGCGGCAATGGCTTGTTGAAGCAGCTCCCTTTCTTTTCCTTGTCGCCGCAGCTGCCGCCGGAGCTCGTTCAGGGCCACTCGATAAGTCCAACCCGTTGGCGACTGCATTGCGCGTACCCGATCCCATCGCGCGAGCGCTCGCGCGAACGCTTCATCGGTAGCCTCGCTGGCGGCATCGACGCTACCTGAGACGACAGTCAGAACAGCTAGCACTCGGGAGTGACAACCTGAATACCACTTCTCGAACCCGTCGTAAGCTTCCGTCACCGACCAGCGCTTTCAGCCTCCGCGATTCTACGCCAAGGAGCCACACCTCTCTTGACGGCCAGCCCTTCGAGACGAACCGGACCGACGAACTGCATCAGGGCAAGAGCGCGGTGACCGTGGCCTCCACTGGCGTTACCGCGTATGAGTTCCCCGGGTCGGTAGGCCCTCCTTTGCACTCCGCAAAGCCTTCATTCTCTGCTGACAGGTCAAACCCACTCCGAAAGCCGGGCAATCTCATCCAGACGTCAATAGCCATACGCAGGTTTCCGTGATCGCAACGATATTTTGCGACTTCGACATACGCGACGTCGTCGGTTTCTAGTTGTACGCGCTTCGGCCTCGCCTGAGTAACGTACTGGTCTTTCGTCACCTGACGAAGATCAAGTGCACTTCCCGTGCTCGTCGTTAACCGAACCGTCGGATAGCCATCGAGTACACAGGGCGCACCGAGGTTAACGAAAGCAACGACCATGGCCACCTCTCCGCTCGCCGGTGACACACGGGGTCCATGCTTGCCCCGAATACTTTTCGCCTTGCAGCCCGCAATGACTCGCGACGGACTACCGGTAATCGACCCAGTCATCCGACGGGGCGACAACACGCTCTGCGCACCCAGACCGGGTGCTCGCCCGATGTCCCCCGCACTACGCGACCCAGCCCCCGCGGTTCCGGCAGAGA
>PLKG01000134.1 GCA_003140595.1 Acidimicrobiaceae bacterium
CTAGGACGCGCCAATAAGCCGGAACGGGTAGTTTCCCAACGCTATTGTCGGGCACCGGGGCCTTTTGCCGCGGGCCGATCGCCGAGGCCTCATCGCCGGAGGCTCCTGAGCCCGACGGTACACTGCCGATACCCACAGGCAAGCGGGTGAGAAGGTAATCGCGGCGGTGGCGGCACATAGGCCGGCGAGCCGAGTGGAGGGACCGTGACGACAAAGTCCAAGTTGGCTAACGAACCGGGCAAAGTCGAGACGATCGACCAGATTGTGATTCGTTTTGCCGGGGACTCAGGCGACGGCATGCAGGTAACAGGGGACCGGTTTACCGACGAGAGCGCCCTTTTCGGCAACGACTTGTCGACGTTTCCGAATTACCCCGCCGAGATCCGAGCCCCGGCAGGAACCCTCGCCGGCGTCTCCGCCTTCCAGATCCACATCTCTGACCACGAGATCCTCACGCCCGGCGACGCGCCGAACGTGCTCGTGGCGATGAACCCCGCGGCTTTGAAGGCGAATGTGAACGATCTGCCGACCGGGGGCACTCTCGTGATCAACGTGGACTCCTTTGACGAGCGGGATCTGGCCAAAGCCGGCTACGAGGCCAACCCGCTCAAGGACGGCAGCTTGTCTGCTTTCAGGATCTACGAGATCCCGATGACATCGCTGACCATCGAGGCTTGCAAGCCGACCGGGGCCAAGCCCCGCGACGCGGAGCGAAGCAAGAACTTCTTTGCCCTCGGGCTCCTGTCGTGGCTCTACCACAGGCCGATCGACGACACCGAGAGCTGGATCGTGCGCCGCTATGGCAAGGCGCCGGTCGTGGCTGAGGCGAACACCCTCGCGTTCCGGGCCGGTTACAACTTCGGCGAGACCGCGGAGATCTTCGAGTCCTCATATGAGATAGCGCCAGCCGAGCACCTGCCCGGCACTTACACGAACGTGACTGGCAACGTGGCACTTGCCTGGGGGCTACTCGCGGCGGCCCATCTTGCCAAGCTGCCCCTCTTCCTTGGCTCGTATCCGATCACGCCGGCGTCGGACATCTTGCACGAGCTCTCCAAGCACAAGAAGTTCGGCGTGCGGACCCTCCAGGCCGAAGACGAGATCGCCGGCATCGGCGCGGCACTCGGCGCGGCCTTCGGAGGCGCCCTCGGGGTGACGACCACGAGCGGGCCAGGCATCGACCTGAAGTCTGAGACCGTCGGTCTCGCCGTCAGCCTGGAGCTGCCGCTGCTCATCGTCGACATCCAGCGTGGGGGACCCTCGACCGGGCTTCCGACCAAGACCGAGCAGTCGGACCTGCTGCACGCGATGTTCGGTCGCCACGGCGAGGCTCCTGTCCCTATCGTCGCTGCCAAGACGCCCTCGCACTGCTTTGATGCAGCAATCGAAGCGGCCCGTATCGCGCTCAAGTACAGGACGCCGGTCTACCTGCTCTCCGACGGCTATCTCGCTAACGGCTCGGAGCCCTGGCGACTTCCCGATGTCGAGTCGCTACCGGACATCTCGGTGGAGTTCACGACCGAGCCGAACGCGACGGGCGCCGACGGCGAGGCGACGTTTTGGCCGTTTAAGCGGGATCCCGAGACCCTGGCGAGGCCATGGGCGGTCCCCGGAACACCGGGCCTCGAGCACCGCATCGGAGGGCTCGAGAAGCAGGACGGTATCGGGACGGTCTCCTACGAGCCCGCGAACCACGATGTCATGATCCATGCCCGCGCGGCCAAGATCGCCGGCATCGCCAAGGACATGGCCCCGGTCGAGGCCGACGACCCGGGCGGCAAAGCCAGGGTGCTGCTCCTGGGCTGGGGCTCGACGTACGCCGCGATCACCGCCGGTGTGAAGCGGGTGCGCAAGGCCGGCAAGTCTGTTGCGCAGCTGCACCTCGTCCACTTGAACCCGTTCCCGCCCAACCTCGGCGAGGTCCTGCGGGCCTATGAGGTGATCCTCGTCCCCGAGGGCAACCTCGGCCACCTGACTCGCCTCGTACGCTCCGACTTTCTCGTCGACGCGAAAGTGATGTCGAAAGTCGAAGGAACCCCCTTCAGGGTCGGCGAGATACAGGATGCGATCCTTCTTGAGATCGAGCGCCTTGGTTCGCCACAGGCGGCCAGAGGGCAATCCACCAAGGAGGCAGCGCTGTGACCGACCTCGCCGTTCCCGTTACGACCCGGAAGGACTGGGCAAGTGACCAGGAGGTCCGCTGGTGCCCGGGCTGCGGGGACTACAGCATCCTGTCCGCCGTTCAGCTCTTGCTGCCAGAGCTCGGTATCAGGCGCGAGAACACCGTGTTCGTGTCGGGGATCGGCTGCGCAGCCCGTTTCCCGTACTACATGAACACCTACGGCATGCACTCGATCCATGGGCGCGCCCCGGCGATCGCTACGGGCCTTGCGGTGTCGCGGCCGGACCTCGACGTGTGGGTGGTGACCGGCGACGGCGACTCTCTTTCGATCGGTGGCAATCACCTCGTGCACGCGTTGCGTCGCAACGTGAACCTCACGATCCTGATGTTTAACAACCAGATCTACGGATTGACCAAGGGCCAGTACTCACCGACCTCCGAGGTCGGCAAGATCACCAAGTCGACCCCCTTCGGCTCGCTCGACGCCCCGTTCAACCCGGTGAGCCTCGCTCTCGGCGCTGAGGCGACTTTCGTCGCAAGAACCCATGACCTCGACCGCAAGCACATGGTCGAGACGTTCCGCCGTGCGCACGACCACCGTGGGGCCTCGTTTGTCGAGGTCTACCAGAACTGCAACGTCTTCAACGACGGCGCGTTCGAGGCGATAAACGGCAAGGAGAACCGCGCGGACATGTTGATCCCGCTCGAGCACGGACAGCCCATCCGTTTCGGCGCCGACGGCGAGCACGGGGTCGCTTCGGACGGTCACGGCGGTCTCCGGCTCGTCGAGGTGGCTGACGTCGGCGAGGATGCACTGGTCATCCACGACGAGAGACAAGTGAATCCGAGCCTGGCGTTCGCCTTGTCGCGCCTCGCGACCGGTCCGCACGAGCCGACTCCGATCGGCGTGTTCCGGGCCGTCGAGCGCCCCGACTACGGCAGCCTGGTAGACCAGCAACTCCTCGAGGCGCAGAACCGTCAAGGTGTCGGTGACCTCGCGTCGCTGCTGCGCTCCGGGGCCACCTGGAACTACGACTGAGGTGCGGGCCCCCAGCCTTCGAGCAAGCGGTAGGCCATCCCGGTAAGGGGCTTGGGCTGGAAGTAGGTGCTCTTTGGAGCCATACGGCGCCCGTCGTGCGCGACGCGCTCCATTCGTGCGACCGCGACAGGCCTCAGCAGGAACGTTGCGTCTGCCCGCCCAGCACGAACGGCCGTGGTCGCCTCGTGCCAGCCGGGCTCGTAGGTGAGATCGTGCTCGGGGAGGCTGTCGAGCACCAGCTTGAGCCGGCTCGCGTCGAGATCGTCCTGCGCGGCCTGCTCCAGAGACGCAAGCGGGTAGAGCAGCTTGAACCCGTTCCTGGTGTACAGGCCGATCACGCCTGGGCTTGCCGTCGCAGGGAGCGCGACGAGGTCGTCTGAAGCGGACTCGATCCGGAAGAACGGCGCGAGCAAGACCTCCAGATCCTCGGATGAGATACCCCGCAGGAGCCTGTGGATCGCCCTGATCGAAAGCTCGTCCTCACTCAGTTCCACGACAAATGCCAGCGCGAGGTCATGAGGCCCGGGCGCTTCGCCGTTTCGCGCGCGACACTCCTTTGCATAGGTGCAGGCGGTCTCGTAACGGTGGTGGCCGTCGGCGATCAGCACGGGGGCGCTCGCGCCGAGCGCTCTGATCTGTGCCACATGGCGGTCGTCGCTAACGGGCCAGAGCTCGTGGACCACCCCGGCGGAGTCGGTTGTCCGCCAGTGGGATTCCCCGGCCTGTGCCAGGGCTTGGCGGCATGTTGAGGTGAGACCCTTCGCCAAGGAGAGCACCCAGATCGGCGAGGTGTTCAGGCGGGTGCTCCGCAAGAGCGAGAGCCGGTCGATCCGGTCCTTGGGGATCGTCTGCTCGTGCGCGAGCACCTGGCCGGTGCCGTGGAGGTCGAGACCCAGCGCGCAAAGCAGCCCTGTCGTCACCCGCAGGTGCCCGTGCTCGTCGTGGAAGGTCATGCGGTACAGGTAGAAGCCATCGCGCACGTCGCGCCGCACGATGCCGGCGTCGAGCCATCCGTGAAAGATCCGCGCGGCGTTCTCGTACTGGTCGAGCCCGCCGGACTCGTCGCGTGCGGGAAGCTCGACGTGGATGGCGTTGTAGGGACTGAGCGCGGCAAGCCTGGTTCTCTCGACAGGGTCAACGACGTCGTAGGGAGGCGACACGACAGAGTCGGGATCCACGCGGGCCGGGTCGTAGCGGACGGCGGCGAACGGTTCTAGGCGGGCCATCGCACTTGCGTAGCACACGCGGGCTTCCCGGCTCTGGGAGGATCGCGGTCATGACTTGGCTTCTCGATTGCGACGGTGTCGTGTGGCTTTCCGAGCAGGTGATCCCGGGCGCCCCGCAGGCCGTGGCAAATTTGCGCGACTCCGGTTCCCGGGTGGTGCTGCTGACGAACAATTCGTATCCGAGGCTTTCGGATCACGTCGCAAAACTCGAACGCCTCGGCATGCCGACGGACCCCGGTGACGTCCTCAGCTCGGCGATGGCCGCGGCGTTCCTGCTCGAGGCAGGCGAGCGCGCTCTTGTGCTCGGTGGACCGGGGATAATCGAGGAGCTGAATGCCCGGGGCGTGGTCACCGTCACGCCCGGTGCGGGCCGGGAGATCGGGCTCGTGGACGCGGTCGTGGTCGGGCTGGATCCCACTTTCGACTTCGCCTCGCTTGCCGCGGCCGCGACCGCGCTTCACGCAGGCGCCCGCCTCATCGGCACGAACGACGATCCCACGTTCCCCACCCCGGCCGGTGTGCTTCCCGGCGCAGGATCGGTGCTGGCTGCGGTAGCTCGAGCCGGCGAGGTGACACCGACGATCGCGGGCAAGCCGTATTCGCCGACTGTGGACCTGGTGCACGAGCGGATCGGTGAAGTCGAGATCGTCGTGGGTGATCGCGCCTCGACTGACGGCCTCCTCGCCCGGAGGCTGGGAACTCGCTTCGGTCTTGTTCTCACAGGTATCACCCATGCTCAACACGGCCCGCTCGATCCCGAGCCTGATGTCGAGGCGGCCGATCTCCTCACTCTCGTCAAGAGCGAGCTTGGCTGAAGCTGTCGCAGCGGTGCTAGCTCGAGCAAGCAGCGTCCACGGGACTTGTTGTATGAGTGCTTGCTATTGCAAGCAGACGGGTATAATGCGGGCATGCCAGACAAGAAGAAGAAGCCGCTCGAGAGATACGTTGACGCCGGGAAGGAATTCACCGAGATGAGCCGCAAACGGGTCCAGAAGGTCGCCCGTGAGCTCGCAAGGGAGACCGAGGTCGGACGCGAACATGCAGAGGACTGGGCAGACGATTTCGTCCAGCGCGGCCTCCGGAGCGCCGAGCAGTTCGGCGACATCGTCCGCAAGGAGATTCGCGCGCAGATCAAGCACTTCAATCTCGCGACCAATCAGGATGTGATCAAGGTCGTACAGCAGTTCGTGGAGCGCACAACCAAGGCCGCGGCCCCTGTGATGGAGGCTGCGAGCCGGACTGTGACTGGTACCAAGAAGGCGGGTGCAGCCAAGCCGACGGGCAAGAAGGTCGCAGCCGACAGGAAGTCGGGGTCGGAGAAGAAGACCACCGCAGCCAAGAAGCCCGACGCAGTCAAGAAGCCGGCAGCGACGAAGAAGACGACGAGCGCGAAGCCTGCAGCGGCCAAGAAGACGACGAGCGCGNNGCCAGCTGTAAAGAAATCCCAGCCCAGCAGCAGTTGAGCTGTGACGCCCCCTTCACGGGTGGCAAATGAGGATCGGGACCGCAAGGATTGGTGCGTGTCTCCGATCCTTCTCGTGGTGCACCCCGAGCGACCTGCCGCGTGGGAGCTGGCGAGGACCGCTGCTCGCTGGTGGCAGAGTCACGGCCGTGACGTGGTCGAGATCCGCGGAGTTGGGCCTGAAAGGCCCTTTGCCGAGACTGACGGGGTGGAGTTCGCGGTAAGTCTCGGAGGCGACGGAACCATGCTGCGCACCGTCGAGCTCGTACTCGCATCGCGGGTCCCGGTGCTGGGCGTGAACCTCGGGCGCATGGGTTATCTCACCGCGGTCGAGCCGGCCGGAATCGAGAGTGCATTCGAAAGGATGCTGGCCGGCGACTATCTGGTCGAGGAGCGCATGGCCCTCGACGTGGAGCTCGAGGGCAGTGTCGAGGGTCGGTTCATGGCGCTGAACGACGCGATAGTCGAAAGGACCGGGCCCGGTCATACGATCCGAGTGGGTGTCGAGATCGCCGGTCGTGCCTTTCTGACCTACGTCGCTGACGGGATACTCGTCTCCACGCCGACTGGCTCGACGGCCTACAACTTGTCCGCACGTGGACCAGTCGTGTCCCCGAAGCTGCGAGCCATGGTGCTGACACCGGTGTCGCCTCACATGCCCTTCGACAGGTCTCTCGTGTTGGAGCCCCGCGAGTCGGTCCGGCTCACGATCCTTGACGACAGGGCTGCCGCCGCGGTAATCGACGGCGCGCGCGTCGTCCAGCTTGCCACCGGGGACAGCGTGCTGTGCCGCGCCGCCTCGGAGTCGGCGAGGCTGATCAGCTTCGGCGAGCGCGATTTCTATTCGGCACTCCGGCATCGTTTCGTCTTGACCGACCGCTGAGGCGAGCGATGCTTGTCGAGCTCCGAGTGCGGGATCTCGGTGTCATAGCAGATCTCGACCTTGTCATCGGCCCGGGCATGACAGCGCTCACTGGTGAGACCGGCGCCGGAAAGACCCTCGTCGTTGAGGCGTTGGAGCTACTGCTCGGAGGTCGGGCCGATGCTGCAATCGTTCGGGCCGGCGCCGCGGAGGCTGTCGTCGAAGGGCGATTCGTCATCGCTGGGCGAGAGGTCGTGCTGTCTCGGTCGGTCCCTGTGGACGGGCGCTCGCGTGCATATTTGGACGGGCGCATGGCGCCGGCGTCGTCGCTGTCTGAGATCGGTGACGGCCTTGTTGATCTGCACGGCCAGCACGTCCACCAGTCGTTGCTGCACCAGGCCGCGCAACGTGACGCGCTCGACAGCTTCGCCGGATCCGACCTCGAGGAGGTCTCGCAAGCCCGGCGCGAGCTCGCCGTTATAGATGCCCGCCTCGCCGAGCTCGGTGGCGATCCGCGTGTGCTGGTCCGCACGGTCGGCCTTCTCCGTTTCCAGCTGGACGAGATCGCCGCGGCCGCCATCACTGCTCTCGACGAGGAGGAGCAGCTCGGCGCCGAGGAGTCGCTTCTCACTCAGATCGGGGCCCTCAGGGCCGCAATTTCAGAGGCTCGCGACGCCCTCACGGGATCGGACGCCACCCAGGCCCATTCGGGCCTGGGGGCCACCGACCTGCTCGGAGTAGCGGTATCCCGGCTGACCGCTCATGATGCTCTGTCGGAGCTTGCAGCGCCTCTCCGATCGGCCCAAGCCGATGTCGAGGACGTGGCACGGGAACTGAGGCTACGAGACGAGCGCCTCGAGGAGGATCCCGACCGCCTGGAGGCGATCCGGCGACGTCTCCAGCTGTTGGCCGACCTCCGGCGCAAGTACGGCTCGACCCTCGCCGAGGTGATCGAGTTCGAGCGGGCGAGCCAGCTGCAACTGGCAGAGTTCGAGGCGTCCGAGGACACCCGTGTCAGCCTGCAGGCTCGTCGGCGCACCGCGGTCGGCCTTCTCGAGGAGGCGGAGGAACGGCTCGGGTCCTGCCGTCGGCAGGCCGCACCGAAACTGGCCTCAGCGGTCGAGGCTCACCTGCACGAGCTCGCGCTTAGCGGTGCCCGACTTGAGGTTCGCATCGGGGAAGACCCGGCAGGATCGGAAGTGGAGTTCCTTCTCGGGGCCAACGCGGGAGAGCCGTCGCTGCCTTTCGCCAAGGTCGCCTCAGGCGGGGAGCTGGCGCGGGCCATGCTCGCTACCCGCCTGGTCCTGTCCGCGGCACCTCCGACGCTCGTTTTCGACGAGGTCGACGCAGGCGTGGGAGGCGAGGCGGCTCTGGCAGTGGGCCGTGCGTTGTCCGCGCTCGGGCGCGACCACCAAGTGTTGGTCGTGACCCATCTCGCGCAAGTCGCTGCGTTCGCCGATCACCAGGTGCTGGTGTCCAAGACCGAGGAGGACGGCAGGACTGTCGCGCGGGTGCGGTCCATCAAGGGCGAGGACCGGATTGTGGAGCTCTCGAGGATGCTGTCGGGCCACCCGAACAGCGCGACAGCGCGCCGGCATGCAAAGGAGCTGTTGGCGATGGCTGTGAGTTACGGCACCGGCGCCGGCAGCTCGGATAACCTTGAGTGATACCGGCCGGGAGGAGAGTGTGACGAAGTTCGTGTTCGTGACAGGTGGTGTGATGAGTTCCCTAGGGAAGGGGCTCACATCCTCCTCCCTCGGCCGACTCCTCAAGTCACGTGGCCTCAGGGTCACGATGTGCAAGCTCGACCCTTACATCAACGTCGATCCCGGCACCATGAACCCGTTTGAGCACGGCGAGGTGTTCGTCACCGAGGATGGAGGCGAGACCGACCTCGACCTCGGACATTACGAGCGCTTCATCGACGAGAACCTGCACAAGGACTCGAACGCCACGACAGGCCAGATCTACTCCTCGGTTATTGCCAAGGAGCGTCGCGGCGACTATCTCGGCAAGACGGTTCAGGTCATTCCCCACATCACCGACGAGATCAAAGAGCGGATCCGCCGGCTCGGGCGCGAGAACATCGACGTCGTCATCGTCGAGGTCGGCGGCACCGTCGGCGACATCGAGATCGTGCCCTTTCTCGAGGCGATCCGGCAGTTCCGGCGCGATGCCGGGCGGGACAACGTCTGTTACCTGCACCTGACGCTCGTGCCCCATTCGCTTCCCGCCGGCGAGCAGAAGACCAAGCCCACCCAGCACTCGGTCACCGAGCTGCGCGGGCGGGGCATCCAGCCTGATGTGATCGTCTGCCGCAGCCACGAGCCGATCTCGGAGAACCTCAAGCGCAAGATCTCCCTGCTCTGCGACGTGTCGACTGACGCAGTCGTCTCGGCGATCGACGAGGAGAACATCTACGAGATTCCGCTCGCGTTGCACGAGGAAGGACTTGACGACATCGTCTGTCGGATCCTGCGCCTGGACCAGGCGGACCGCCAGATCGACCTCTCGAGCTGGGAGGCGCTCGTCGAGCGGGTACGTGCGGCCACCGAGGTCGTTCGCATCGGAGTCATCGGGAAGTACGTCAACCTTCCCGACGCATACCTGTCGGTTGTCGAAGCTCTCAAGCACGCAGGCTTTCACCACGGTGCGAAGGTCGAGATCGAATGGGTCCAGGCCGAGGAGATCACGGGCATGCTCGCCCCGGCACGCCTGGACGGCCTCGACGGGATCGTGATCCCCGGAGGATTCGGCGAGCGCGGCCTGGAGGGCAAGATCGCCGCGGCCGGCTACGCGCGAGAGCACGCCATACCGTGCCTCGGCCTGTGCCTCGGCTTGCACATGATGGTCGTGGAGTTCGCGCGATCTGTCGTGGGTCTCGAGGGAGCCAATAGCCGCGAGCTCGCCCCGACAACGCCGCATCCGGTCATCGACCTCATGGACGACCAGCTGGGCGTCGAGGACAAGGGTGCCACGATGCGCCTTGGGGCATGCATGGCCCAGCTGCAGCCCGGCTCGCAGGTCGCCGCGATCTATGGCTGCGAGGTCGTCTCAGAGCGGCACCGGCACCGCTACGAGCTGAACCCCCGTTACCGTGACCGCCTCGTCGGAGCCGGGCTCGTGTGCTCGGGCACCTCACCGGACAATCGACTCGTGGAGTTCATCGAGCTGCCCGGCCATCCGTTCTGGGTCGCGACCCAGGCCCATCCCGAGTTCAAGAGCCGGCCGGACCGGCCTCACCCTCTGTTTCGCGCATTGGTCGGGGCGGCGCTCAACCGGGCGCACGAACGGACTCCTCGCCTGTACGACCTCGACAATGTCCCCTCCTGAGTCCGACGAGCAAGTACCGACCACCGAACTGACGAGAGCCACGGCGCCCCTTCTCGGAGATCGGGGCGCTTTTCGCCAGATCGGGGAGCGGGTGCGGTACTCGGGCCAGCGCCTTCGAGTCGTTGTCGGCACCTTTGTCGGCCCGGACGGGTTCACCTTCGAGCGCGAGATAGTGCGTACCTTCGCGGCAGTGTGCGTCGTGCCGCTCGAGAGCGATCGTGAGCACGTCCTGCTCGTTCGCCAGTACCGCGGCCCGGTCGACCAAGCGCTGCTCGAGCTGCCGGCGGGAAAGCTCGACGTCGCCGGTGAGCCGCCGGAGCAGTGCGCGGCGCGCGAGCTCGCCGAGGAGGTCGGAGCCACGGCGGAGCAGATGACCGAGCTCGGTCGTTTCTTGAACTCGCCCGGGTACTGTGACGAGTTGACGACCTGCTTTCTTGCAGAGGGGCTGACGCCCGGCTCCCGCAGCGCGGACGGCATCGAGGAGGAGCATCTCGTCGTCGAACGGATCTCGCTGTCGGCGGTCGGAGATCTGATCGCGACCGGCGATATTGCCGACGCCAAGACGATCGTCGGGCTGATGCTGGCACGTTCGTTCCTCGAGGTGCCGCGTCCCGGCCAAGCTCGGCTCGGCTGAGGCGCAGTCCTTGGCCACCCAGGCCGTACTGAGCCGGGACGCTGAGGAGTTCCTCTCCTACCTGACAGTCGAGCGCGGGCGGGCAGCTGCGTCGATCTCGGCCTACAGGCGTGATCTCATCGCGTACGAGAGCTTTCTCGGCGAGCGCGGTGTGACCCTTTTGGGCGCGGACGTCGGCCTCGTCGAAGCCTACGTAGCGCTGCTCAGCGAAACACGGCGAGCCAGTTCGACCGCGCGGGCGCTCGCAGCAGTCCGCGGCCTGCATCGCTTCTGCGTCGACGAGCGTGGCGCGCAGCTGGACCCGACCGAGGGCGTTTCAACGCCGCGGATACCCCAGGCCATCCCGAAAGCGCTCTCGGAGGCCGAGGTCGAGCTGCTGCTCTCCGCGGTGATCGGCGAAGACCCACGCGCGCTCCGGGACCGGGCGATCCTGGAGACCCTGTACGCGACCGGGATGCGGATCTCGGAGCTCGCGGGCCTTCGCCTCGGCGATCTCGACACCGACCGGGGCCTGGCCGTCGCCTACGGCAAGGGGTCCAAGGAACGCCTCGTGCCGATCGGGAGGCTCGCAGTCTCGGCGCTCGAGGCCTGGCTGGGCCCGCGGGGCCGCGACGCCATGGCCCCGGCGCGCTGGGCGCGGCGATTCGACGCCGAGGCGGTCTTCATCTCGACACGGGGCAGGCGGATGTCGCGCCAAGCCGTGTGGCAGGTCGTCAGGGTCGCCGCGAAGAAGGTGAAGCTCGAGGACCGGGTGTCGCCCCATGTGCTGAGGCACTCCTGCGCCACGCATCTGCTCGAGCACGGCGCCGACATCCGAGTCGTGCAGGAGCTGCTCGGGCACGCGACCATCACGACGACACAGGTCTACACGAAGGTCTCGCCCGAATTGCTGCGGCGCGTCTATGAGAAGGCCCATCCGCGGGCACTTGTCACCGAGGCGAGCGGGACCGCTCGGGGCGGTCCGAAGCAGCGTTGAACCTTCGCGACGCGCCCGGGCGCGCCGGCGCACCTCCTCAGCGGTGAGTTCGTGTAGCGGCAGGTGCTTTTCAGGCCGCACCGCGTCCCGGCGGGACTAGTGTTGCGCCGTGGCGAACGAAGATGCTGGTGTCGACTACCGCGCGCTCCTCGAAGAAGAGCGCGGGTCCCTGTTGCGCCAACTGCAGGAGATCGGCTTTGGCGAGGACGGCACGCTGACCTACGACGCCAACTTCGCCGACTCTTCGCAGGTTACCGCCGAGCGAGGTGAGGCTGAGGCGCTGGCCGCTCAGCTCCAGGAGTCGCTCGAGCACGTGGAGGCCGCGCTCGCGAAGATCGAGCTCGGCACCTACGGCATCTGCGCGCGCTGTGGCAAGCCGATCTCCTCGGCACGGCTGGAGGCTCAGCCGGCGACCGCGCTTTGCATCGAGTGCGCCTCGGTTCGACGTTGACCACTGGAGCGCAGTGGCGCTCACTGAAGTCGAACCAGCGCCTGCCTACCTACGTCATCATCGCCGCGGTGACAGTGGGCGTGGTCGCGCTCGCGCTTCGACATCACGTATTGAACGAGCAGACGCTGATTTTCCTTGTCGTGTTCATACCCGCAGTCATGCTCCACGAGGTGAGCCATGGCGTCGTCGCTCTCTGGTGCGGCGACGACACGGCCAAGCGTGCGGGTCGGCTCACCCTCAACCCGATAAAGCACATCGACCCGTTCGGCTCGGTCGTAGTGCCGGTGGTGCTGGCGCTAACGGGCGCGCCGGTCTTCGGCTGGGCCAAGCCCGTCCCGGTAGCCATCAACCGGCTCCGCCATCCCCGCAACGACTCGGTGCTCGTCTCTTTCGCCGGACCGGCCACCAATGTCATCCTGGCGGCCATATCCGGCCTCGCCCTGCACGAGTTCCTCCACCTCTGGGCCCTGCCGGTCCAGACCTGCGGCGCGTTCTACTGTTACGCCCCCGTCTCGCAGTGGGCCCTGATCGAGCAGATCCTGTTCTACTTCGGGATCGTGAACGTCGTCCTGGCGGCGTTCAACATGCTTCCGATTCCGCCGCTCGACGGTTCGGCGCTCGTCGAGCGGCTCTTGCCGGTCTCGGCGCTCCCGGCTTACTACCGCATGCGGATGGGCTTCATGGTGGTCGTTCTTCTGCTGGTCTTCTTGGACCAGAATCTGTTGTCGCGGATCCTCGGCGACGTCGAGAACTGGTACCTGAACCTGGTCTTTTGATTGCGCACGCCCTCAGGTCACGCACGGGCGGCGCGAGGAGCCGCCCGTGCGTGCCCTGAGGGCTGTTCACCTATTGGGCGAGGAGCCCTACCACCCGGCTCGCGCGTAGATAGGTCGTCGAGGCGATGGCGCGCGCCTTGAGGGCGCCCTTGGCCAGTAGCCGCGGGACCTCACCTGGATCAGCTTGCATCTCGGCGTGGCGCTCTCTAACCGGAGTGAGCACCTCGACGAGGATCTCGGCGAGGTCGGCCTTCAATGGGCCATAACGGTCGTAGGAGGCGGTCACGTCCTCTATCGAGCGCTGCGACGCGGCCGCGAAGATCTCTATGAGATTGGAGAGCCCGGGCTTTTTCTCGGGGTCGTAGCGCACTTCGCCGTCGGTGTCGGTGACGGCCTTGCGGATCTTCTGAACGATCGTGTCCGGCTCGTCGATCAGGTCGATAGTCCCGAGCGGCGACGTCACGGACTTGGACATCTTGCGTTCGGGATGCTGGAGGTCCATCACTCTGGCCGCGACCTTGGGCACGGCGGCCTCGGGGACGACGAAGGTGTCGCCGTAACGGCCGTTGAACCGGATCGCAATGTCTCGCGCGAGCTCGAGGTGCTGACGCTGGTCGTCTCCGACCGGCACCTTGTTCGTGTCGTAGAGGAGGATGTCGGCGGCCATGAGCACCGGATAGGTGAACAACCCCACGCTTACAGACTCGTTGCCCTTGCTCTTCTCCTTGAACTGGGTCATGCGCCTGAGCTCGCCGAAGGTGGCGGTGCACTCGAGCAACCAGCTCAAGGCAGTGTGCTCTTGTACGTGGCTTTGCGCGAAGACGATGCAGATCTCTGGGTCGAGCCCGCTCGCGAACAGCCACGAAGCGGTTTCGAGCGCGCGAGTGCCGACTTGAGTCGGGTCGTGTTCGATCGTGAGCGCGTGCAGGTCGACGACGCAGAAGACCGAGTCGGCCTTGTGCTGGTCCGCGACCCATTGGCGGAAGGCGCCGAAGTAGTTGCCGATGTGCGGCGCGCCGGACGATTGCACTCCAGAGAACACCCGTTCCATCCCGTGCAGGATACTGGGCGTCGCCCCAAGGCCGGGAATTCCTTGGTCATCGGGTATCCGACCGTTCGCCACGCCCGGCCGGTAACCTCCCTCGTGTGGGGTACAAGGTCCACACCGACATATTCGAGGGGCCATTCGACCTGCTGTTGCGGCTGATCACCGAGCAGCGGGTCGATCTGTATGAGGTGGCTCTGGCCGACATCGTCGACGCCTTCCTGGCTGAGGTCGAGGCGATGCAGACACTTGACCTCGAAGTCGCCACCGAGTTTCTCGTCATCGCGGCGACCCTTGTCGAACTGAAGTGCCGCAGGCTGCTGCCCGGTCGTGATGAGCCGGACGAAGAGTGCCTGGCCCTGTTGGAGGAACGTGACTATCTGCTCGCGCGTCTTGTCGAGTGCACGACCTTCTCGGCCGCCGGATCCCAGCTTGCCGCCGCGGAGCTGGCGGCTTCGAAGTCGTGGCCGAGGCTCGCCGGGCTCGACGAGCGTTTCGAGGGTCTCCAGCCGGACCTGCTCGCGTATCTGAGCGCTGAAGACATCCGCGCGGCGGCCCTGCGGGCGCTGGCGCCCAGGCCGACGTATCACGTCCAGACCGACCACGTCCTCGTCGACGAGGTGACCGTCGCCGATGTCGTCGAGGCGTTGTGCGCTTCGTTGCCCGGATCGTCGCCGACGAGCTTCCGGGCGCTGACCTCTGCAGCCCGCACCCGGATGGAGGTCGTCGTCCATTTCCTCGGTCTCCTCGAGCTCTACAAGCAGGGCCTTGTCGATCTTGACCAAACAGCGACCTTCGGCGAACTGCGGGTGCTGTGGACAGGCGGGCTGCTCGAGGCAACGCCGGAGCAAGGCGAGGACCGGGAAGCGCTGGAGGGACTCGGTTGGCCTGAGCCGGCCTCGGTGTCGCTAGCGGACCTCGACTACAGAGGATGAGCGAGCCTGGCTGGAAGGCCGGAGACCGATCTACAGAGCAGGCCCGGGGCCGGGCCGAGTCCGCGGCCATCGAAGCTGTGCTCACGGTCGCGACTGAGCCCGTGCCGCCCGGCCTGTTGGCTGAGCTTCTCGAGCTCCCAGTCGAGCAGGTGGAGCGGTTGTGCCGTGAGCTTCAGGCCGCCTACGAGGCTGACGGCCGCGGCTTCACCCTGAGAAGAGTCGCCGGCGGTTACCGGTTCCAGAGCAGTGACACCTACGCCGCGTATGTGGAACGCTTCGTGCTGGACGGAGGTCCCCAGAAGCTGTCGCCGGCAGCGCTCGAGACCTTGGCCGTCGTGGCCTACAAGCAGCCGATCTCCCGATCACAGATCTCGGCCATCCGCGGTGTCAACGTCGAGAGCGTGATGCGGATGCTGGTCGCGAGGGGCTACGTGCAGGCGGTCGGACGAGATGAGGGCCCCGGCCAGCCCATCTTGTTCGGGACGACCTCGATGTTCCTTGAGCGTCTGGGCCTCGACTCGATTGACGACCTGCCTCCGCTCGTGGCCTTCGTGCCGCCGGCGTCGACTGTCGAGATGCTCGAGAACGTGCTGCGCTCAGAGCCCGGCGAGTGAGTGACAGCGAGGGCGAGCGGCTCCAGAAGGTGCTCGCGCGAGTCGGCTACGGCAGTCGTCGGACCTGCGAGGAGCTCATTGCCCAAGGCCGGGTGACAGTCAACGGCGAGGTCGCTGTCCTCGGTCGGCGCGTCGAGGTCGAGACCGACCTCGTGGAGGTAGACCGGGCGCCGGTCGGAGTGCTGCCAGGTCTGGTGTACTACCTGCTGAACAAACCCATCGGCGTGGTGACGACCGCGGACGACCCCCAGGGGCGGGCGAGTGTGCTCGAGTTCGTGCCTGCGACGCCCCGCGTCTTCTCGGTCGGGCGCCTCGACCTGCAGACCGAGGGCCTTCTCGTGCTGACCAACGACGGCACGCTCGCTCAGCTCCTGGCGCACCCGCGCTTTGGAGTGGAGAAGGAGTACCTCGCCGAGCTCCGGGGGGTCCCCTCACCCGGGGCGCTCCGCTGCCTGAGAGAGGGAGTCCTCATCGACGGGGAGAGGACCGCTCCAGCCCGGGTGGCGGCCGTCTCGCCCGGCGTCGTCCGGATTGTGATCCACGAGGGGCGCAACCGGCAGGTCCGACGCATGTGCGAGGCCGTCGGCTATCCGGTGGTCAGACTGGTCCGCACCAGGATCGGGCCGATCACGGACCGCTCGTTGCGCCCTGGCGCCTGGAGGCCGCTCGAGGCCGCCGAGGTGCGGTCGCTCGCGGAGGCAGCCCTTCGCTCGTCGGCCGAACGGTAGGTAGGCTGCCCGCCCATGGCTGCAGTCTTGCGCGCTCTCAGGGGCGCGACGACCCTCGATGAGGACACCGCCGGTCAGCTCAACGACAGGGTCCGGGCTCTTGTCGCCGCCATGCTGGAACGAAACGGGATCGGACACGACGACCTCGTGAGCATCCTCTTTACCGCCACTGGCGACGTCACCTCGATGTTCCCGGCAACCGCAGCACGCTCACTCGGGCTCGGCGACGTCCCGCTCATATGCGCCAGTGAGCTCGCCATAACAGGCGCCATGCCCCGCTGCATCAGAGTCCTGATGCACTTCTACACCGAGCGCACGAGAGACGCGCTGCACCACGTGTATCTCGAGAGTGCGCGTGGGCTTCGTGATGACCTCCCCGACTGAGCTCGCCTCAACCGGTCCGGCGGTCATCTCGCAACGCGCGCAGGTGACCGGCCTGGGGTTGGTGGGCACCTCGATCGCTCTCGCGCTGCGGGCCCAGGGGTGGTGGGTGACGGGCAACGATCTCGACGATGTCCGGGCGCGACGCGCCCACGAGCTTGGGGCCGTCGACGAGATCGGAGTGGACCACCTAGCGACCGTCGCCTTCGTGGCGACACCGGTCGCGGCCATCGTGGCGGAGGTGAACGCACTTCTCGTTTCGGATCGGTCGGGCGAGCTCGTGGTCACCGACGTTGGCGGCGTCAAGGGCCCGATCGTCGCTGAGATCTCCCACCCGCGCTTTGTCGGCGGGCACCCGATGGCCGGGTCCGAGCAGGAAGGCCCCGACGGTGCCGATCGGGAGCTTTTCGCGGGCTCCACCTGGGTCCTCACGCCCACGTCGTCCACCGACCCGAAAGCCTTTTCCACCATCCAATCGGTCATAGCGAGCCTCGGAGCTGATCTGGTGGCGCTGGCTCCCGACCGCCACGACGACCTGGTCGCCGTCGTCTCGCACGTGCCGCACCTGACGGCCGCGACACTCATGGGCCTTGCCACCGAAGCGACCGATGCACATACGGCGCTGCTGCGTCTCGCTGCGGGAGGCTTCAGGGACATGACGCGGATTGCGGCCGGGTCGCCCGCGATATGGCCGGACATCTGCCGGGACAACGCCCCGGCCATCCTGCCGGTCCTCGACGACCTGATCGCGAGGCTTAACGAGGTCCGCCGCATAGTCGCGGAAACGGACCGCCCGAGCCTTGTCGCTCTCCTCGACCGCGCTCAGCTCGCCCGGCGGAATCTCCCACCGCGTGCGAGCAGACCGAACTCGGTCACCGAGCTGCATGTGCTCATTCCCGACCGCCCGGGAGTGCTGGCCCAGGTCACGACGATCGCGGGCGAGCTCGGAGTCAACATCGAGGATCTGGAGATCGTCCATTCCCAGTACCGGCCGCGCGGTGTCCTCATCCTGACGGTGGCCGCAGACGCCGCAGAGCGGGTCCGCCACTCGCTCGGCGAGCACGGCTTCGGGCTGAGCCGGCCCGGAGGACGCCGGCCGGTGATCGCGATCGACGGCCCCGCAGGTGCCGGCAAGTCGACGGTGGCCAAGGAGGTGGCACGGCGGCTTGGCCTCGAGCGCCTCGACACCGGTGCGATGTACCGCGCTGTGACGCTGGAGGCGCTCGCGCTAGGAGTCGAGGTCGCAGACGCCGAGGCGTGCGCGGCGATCGCGCGCTCTGTTGAGCTGAGCGTCGGAGATCGCGTCGTGTTGAACGGCAAGGATGTGACCGAGGAGATCCGCACGCCTCCTGTGACCGCCGCCGTGTCGATCGTCGCGGCCCATCCGCAGGTGCGCGAGGAGCTCGTTAGCCGCCAGCGGGCCTGGGTCGCAGCCAACGGTGGGGGAGTCGTCGAAGGCCGCGACATCGGTGGTGTCGTGTTTCCCGACGCGGACGTGAAGATATTTCTCACCGCCGACTCGGCCGAGCGCGCCTGGCGACGCGCGGCGGAGGACCTCGCCGGCTCCGATCTTGAAGCGACCGCTGAGTCGATCCGCAGGCGCGACAAGCTCGACTCCACCCGTGTGACATCGCCGCTGGTCGCCCCGCCGGGCGCGCTCGTACTGGACTCGACGGGACGCAGCGTCGAGTCCGTAGTGGAGGAGGTGCTTTCCCAGCTATGAACCCACCCGGCCCTGCGACGGGGCCGCCGTCGCGCACGGACCTCATCATCTACCACATCTGCCGCTTCATAGCCGTCGGAGTCTCCAGGGTGTACTTCCCGGGAAAGGTGATGGGCCGGGAGAACCTACCGGCCGGCGGCGCCTTCATCGTGGCGCCGGTGCACCGCTCCTATGTCGACTGGCTGATCGTCGCCCGGATCACCAGGGGCCAGAGACTGCGCTACATCGTGAAGGAGGAGGTCTGGAAGTCCAAGTTGATCGGCAGGCTCCTCCTCGCCTGCGGTGCCTTCCCGGTGAACCGGTCCGGGGCCGACCGCGAGGCGTTGCAGCGATGCCAGGCGGTCCTCACCGGTGGTGAGCCTCTCGTCATGTTCCCAGAGGGCACGCGGCGATCTGGACCGGAAGTACAAGAGCTCAAGGACGGAGTTGCGTACCTGGCTCTGCGTGCGGGCGTCCCAGTGGTGCCGATCGGCATCGGTGGGTCAGAACGCGCCATGCCACGGGGATCGTCGTTTCCTCGCCCGAGGCGAGTGAACATCGTCATCGGGCTTCCCGTCGTCGCCACCCGCCCGACAGGCGCTGGCGGGCCGGACTCGGCGGCAGCGCCCCGCCGAGCGCGAATCGGGCGCGAGGAGACGACCGAGCACTCGCGACTTGTGCGCGCAGCGATCCAGCAGGCATTCGACGCGGCCGAGGCGAGTCTGCGGCCTTAGAGGGTTGTCACCTGCCGCCTGATGAGCTGCAAGTAGTGAGCGAGCAGGGTTCCAACATGGTGGCGTGAACCTCTCAGGCCGGGCGGAGCACGCCTGCGTGAGCAGGTTCACCGCCTACCGCTGGTTCCGGGAGGCAACACTGCGTGCCAGCACCGAGGGTGGGCGGGCTGATCCCCGTTGACCCGCTGAGGGAAGAGTCGAAGACCCGACGAACAGTTGTCTGCGCCGGAGTTTCATCGCACTGCGCATTCAAGGCCAGCGGCGCCCGTGGCCGCTCGCGAACGAGTCGACGGTGCCTCAAGCTCGTGGTTCTGGCTTCGAGCCGAGCGCCTGCTAACTTCCCGGCGTGGTCGAGGATGACTGAGACGCGACGTGTTCTCGTGACCGGCGGTGCCGGGTTCGTCGGAGCGACGCTTGTGAGACGCCTCGTGGACAGTGGGCACGCGGTGCGCGTGCTCGACAATTTCACGACCGGTGACGCCACGCACCTCCAAGGCGTCGACGCGGAGCTCGTCGAAGGTGACATACGCGACGCCCGGACCATGGACGAAGCGCTCGGTGGGATCGAGTCGGTCGTGCATCTTGCCGCGGCGGGCTCGGTGGTGATGTCTGTAGCGGACCCCGCGGCGAACTTCAACGTGAACGTCTTCGGCACCTTCCAGGTCCTCGACGCCGCCCGGCGCGCCGGAGTGGAGCGCACCGTGCTCGCCTCGACGGGCGGAGCGCTCATCGGCGATGCGGTACCACCCGTCAACGAGCTCTCGCTCCCCAAGCCGATCTCGCCGTACGGCGCCAGCAAGCTGGCCGGTGAGGGCTACGCGCACGCCTTCGCGAAGGCCTACGACCTTCGCACGATCGCCCTTCGTTTCGCCAACGCCTACGGGCCGTGGAGCGAGCGCAAGAGGGGTGCGGTAACGACCTTCTTCCGGGCGATCAACAGTGGCGAGCCCATCGTCATTTTTGGTGACGGCCGTGCATCTCGTGACTACACACATGTAGACGACATCTGTCACGCTCTGGAGCTCGCACTTTCGAGCGAGGTCCCCGGCGGCACTGTGTTGCACATCGCCTCCGGTGTCGAGACCACGGTGAACGAGCTGGCCGCGCTGTGCTGTCGCGCCGCGGGCGTGGCTGATCATCCGATCGAGTACCGGCCAAAGCGCGTCGGGGAGGTCGAGCGGAATTTTGCCTCCTACGACCTTGCCAAACAGGTCCTCGGCTATGAGCCCAGCATCAGCCGCGAGGTAGGTATGTGTAGGACTTGGCAGTGGTTCGAGGAGTCGGTCTTCGCCGATAGCTGAAGTCTCCTCCGGCGTGCCCCGAGGTGGTTACTATACCGTCTGGACGGTATAGTAACTATGTGACACGAGCGGAAGACACGCGGGAACGGATCCTGTTCGGCGCCGAGGAGGTCGTCCTTCGCGACGGCGTCGCCCACCTCACGCTGGAAGCCGCCGCCAACGAGGCTGGCATCAGCAAGGGCGGGATTCTGTATCACTTCGGCACGCGCGCCGCTCTGGTCGCGGCCATGGTCGAGCGTCTGAGCTCGCGCTTTGACGAGGATCTCGAGCGCGAGGGCTCCGGGTCGGGACAACCCGGGGCTTTCACGCGTGCCTACCTCGAGGCGAGCTTCGGGCCGTCCAGCGATGCCACGGGAAGTCGGGAGCTTCGCCTCGGAGCCGCCGTGATCGCCGGAGTCGCGGCTGACAACGAGCTGTTGGCGCCGCTGCGCGAGCGCTTCGCGGCCTGGCAGCACGCACTGGTCGCCGACGGCGTGGCACCCGCGAGCGCGAGCCTCATCAGGCTTGCGGCCGACGGCCTGTGGTTCACAGAGCTGCTGAACCTTGCACCGCTCGACGAGGAACTGCGTTCGTCGGTGCGCGACGAGCTTCTCGCACACCTCGAGGCGACGTTGCGATCGCGAAAGGTCACGGCTTCATCAAAGGCCCGTGACGGACTTGCCGCGAGGCGCACTAGCGGTAAGAGGAACCCCTCTTGAGCCCTGTTACACGCACGTCTACTGGATCCCTGCAGGACCGCAGCCCGCGGCGCGTGGTCTTCGCGCTGTCGATCTCGACCTTCGTGGAGTGGGCAGGAGCCGGCTGCGTCATGCCACTGCTCCCGCTCTACCTGCGCAAGCTGGGCGCGCCGGTCGCCCTTGTCGGAGTGGTCATGGCGGCCTTCTTCCTGGCGGCCATCTTGGTGCAGTACCCCATCGGTCGACTGTCGGACCGAATCGGCCGCAGGCCAGTGCAGCTGGGCGGCCTGTTGACCTTCGCGGTCGCGAGCGCCGCGTTCGCCCTGATCGGCTCGCCCATTGCCGCGCTCTTCGTGCGGGGCCTTCAAGGTGCGGGCGCGGGGGTCGTCGACGTCGCGAACAACGCCACTGTGGGCGAGGTGGTGTCTCCATCTCAGCAGGGACGCGCCTACGGCACGCTCTTCGGGTCCCGTACCGTCGGGCTCGCGATCGGGCCGTTCATAGGCGGCCTGGTGGGCACCTCCGCGATGCGGTGGATGTTCGTGGCCGCGGCTGTGGCGTCGCTGATGGCCTGTCTGCCTGTGATTCTCGCAGTGCCCAAGACTGCGACGCGACGCACGCACGTGGCCGCGCCGCGAGTGGTGCTGTGGCGGGACCGTGGCGTGCTCGGCGTCATTCTCGGCTACACAGGCGCGGGGCTCGTCATCGGTGTGTACGAGGTCTGCTGGAGTCTCCTCTTGCACCTGCGGGGTGCCACCGGGTGGCAGATCGGCCTGTCGTGGACGCTGTTCGCACTTCCGTTTGCCGCGATGTCGATCCCCGGCGGCTGGCTTGTCGACCACTTCGACCGTCGATACCTCGCCGCGGCTTCGACGCTGATGTCGGGCGCCTTCGCGGCGACCTATCCCTTCCTTCACTCGGTCTGGCTGTTAGTTGGTCTCGGCGCGGCCGAGGCCGTCACGGTGGCGGTCGCAGGGCCGGCGCTCGCGGCGCAGCTGGCCCACAGCGTGCCTAGCCGCCAGCTCGGGCGCGCCCAAGGTGCTGGTTCGACGGCTCAGACCGGAGCGACCGCGCTCGCGGCCCTTATGGCGGGAGCGCTCTTCGCACTGCACCCCTGGGTGCCCTTCGTAGGAGCTGCGAGCCTGATCGTCGTGCTGGTGGCGCTGATGCCGTTGTGCTGGCGGGGAGTGCCTGGAAGGGACAAGGCCACGAGCGGACAAGGAGGCACCTGCGTCCAGGTCGCCAACACCGCCCGAGGCGGGACCGACACCGGGCGGGCGAGATCTGAGGAGTCTCAGGCAGCGATCTGCTGACCCGGCCGGCGCTTGCGCTCCCTGAGCCAGGTGTCGAGGACCCCACGGCCGTAGTGAAGGCCGTAGAAGAGGTTCCCGCTCTTCTTGGACTCTCCGGCGAGACGGGCCCGCATTGTCACGGGCCGCTCTTCGTAACGACATCCGTGCATGATCGCCGAGATCAGCAGTTCTTGGGCCTGATACTGCGGTTCCTCGAGGGTCAGCTCGGCCGGGAGCTCCGCCCTGAAGGCGCGGACCGGGTTCGCTGTGTCGGTCACCGCGGTCCTCGTGAGCAGCGAGATCAGTGCCGCGAAAAAGAGGACCCCGGTGTTGCGCACGGCGTCGGTGCCGTGCGTGCGGCCGAGGCGTCTGGACCCGTTGACGAAGTCAGCCCGTCCCGACAGCACCGGTTCGAGGACGACCTCCAGGTCGTCCGGGTCCGTTTGGCCGTCAGCGTCCGAGGTCACGATGAAACGCGCACCGTTCTCACGTGCGATGCGGTAGCCGAGTCGCAAGGCCGCCCCCTGGCCCCGGTTCACCGGAGCAACGCAGGCGTAGTGACCGGCTTCTCGGACCACCGCTCCGGTGCCGTCGTCCTCGCCGTCGACGACGACGATCAACGAGGCCTGTAGCCCGCAGACTTCCTTCGGCATGCCCTCGATGACTTGCGCGATGTTGTCGCGCTCTTTGTAGGCCGCGATCACGATCGCGACTGGGGCGATCTCGAGCGGGCCCTGCGCGTCGATGAGCTCGTCGATGGCGACACGATCGACCAGCTCGTCGACCTGTCGTCTGCGGCGCAGAGAGCGGGCGTTCACGCGCTTCGGCCGGGCGAAGCCGAGGCGAGCATGTCGGCCGCGGTGACCTGACGGTCTGTCACGTTCCGCAGCGCGCCCTCCGGTTTGGCGCCGAGAGCGAGGTTTGCCGCGATCTCCACGCAGCGCAGGAGGTCGCGCAGCTCGGGCGGGGGAGGGAAGTACTCGTCCTCGTCGGTCGTGTGGACGACCTCGACCCCTCTTGTCGGGGCCAGGCGATCGAGCAGGTCGTCGACCAGCCAGTCAGGAGCGGATGCTCCGGCAGTGACGCCCACGACTCCGGCGAGGTCGTCGGGAACCTCGCCCGGGGCATTGACCCGGAGCACCCTCGGGCAGCCGGCGGCCGCGGCCACCTTCGCGAGGGCCACGGTGTTGGAGGAATTCGCGGAGCCGAGGACGATCATCGCGTCGCAGCGCGGCGCCACTGCCGTGACCGCGCTCTGCCGGTTGGTCGTCGCGTAGCAGAGGTCGGATCGCCCTGGCATCCACAGGTCGGGGTAACGCTCATGTGCGTGCTCGACGACTCCCTCCCACTCGTTGTGGGCGAGGGTGGTCTGGGCGAGCAGCGCGACGTGAGCGTCCGGGGCGAGCTCGAGCCGGTCGACGTCGTCCTCGTTCTCGACGAGATGGACCGAATCGGGCGCGACTGCCATCGTGCCGATGGCTTCCTCGTGACCGGCGTGACCGACGTAGAGGATGGTGTAACCCTTGTGTGCCCTGACCTTGAGCTCGTGGTGCACCTTGGTGACGAGAGGACAGCAGGCATCGATCACGATGCGCCCTCTAGCCGCCGCCGCTTGTTCGACCTCGGGGGCAGATCCGTGAGCCGAGAGCATGAGCGGCGCTGACGGCGGGACTTCCTCGACATCGTTGACGAAAACGACGCCCTGGCGCCGGAATTCCTCGACTACCAGACGGTTGTGGACTATCTCGTGATAGCAGTAGACGGGCGGGTCGAAGACGCGCACCATCCACGCGAGCGCCTTGATGGCCATCTCGACCCCGGCGCAGAAGCCACGCGGCTGCGCGAGCAGCACGAGCTCGACGCGGCAGGCCTCCGGCTGGAGAGGTTGGTCTCGGGCCGATGTCACGGTAGACCAGGGTAGCCTTTGGAAATGCCACTACCGCAGGTGGTGGCCGTGGCCGAGCATTCACCGGCTGAGCGTTGCGGGGTCTGGCCGGGCGACGAGCTTCGCTCGATGAACGGACAGGTGCCTCGCGATGTCATCGAGTACCAGCTGCTCGCGGACGAGCCGATCGTCGAGCTCGAGGTTGTCCGCGGAGGGGTTGAGCTCGAGGTCACGGTCGTCAAACAAGCAGGTGAGCCCCTCGGGCTCGAGATCTCTGCCGCGATATTCGACCGCGTCCGCACTTGCGACAACCATTGCGAGTTCTGTTTCATCTACCAGCTCCCCAAGGGCATGCGACGGAATTTGTACCTGAAGGACGACGACTACAGGCTCTCGTTCCTCTATGGGAATTTCACGACGCTCACGCGCTTTACCGAGGTCGACCTCGAGCGAGTTGTCGACCAAGGCCTGTCGCCCCTCTATGTCTCCATCCACGCCACCGACCCGGACGTCCGCTCCGCGATGCTGCGAAACCCGCGCGGGGCCATGAGCCTCAGGTGGCTCCGCTGCCTCTTGGACAACGGCGTCGAGGTCCACGGGCAGGTCGTCGTCTGCCCCGGTGTGAACGACGCGGCCGTGTTGCACGGGACCCTCGCCGGCGTCCTCGACCGCTTTTCCGAACTCGTGACCGTCGCCGTCGTGCCGCTCGGCGTGAGCCGCTATTCCAAGGGGCCTTTCATGCGGGCCCACACGCGCCAAGAGGCGATCGCGACTATCGAGACCGTGCAGGAGTGGCAGGAGCGATTCGTGCGAGCGGTCGGGCGTCGGGTCGTCTGGGCTTCGGACGAGTACTACCTGCTCGCAGACGTGCAGCTACCTGCGCCGGGGGACTACGAGGGGTTCCCGCAACACGAGAACGGTGTAGGGATGGTGCGCGCGTTCGAGCAGGCATTCGAGGCTGGGGTCTCAAATGAGAGCCACGACACGGGAGCTCCCTCAAGGACCGGGTTCTTCGCCTGGGTCGAGGGCGCACCTGCTGAGGGTTACCGGGCGCCGCGCACGAGCAGTGTGAGCCTCCTGGCCCGTCCGCCACGTGCGGCCCGCAATGAGCCGGTCACGATCCTCACGGGTGGCTACGGTTCTGTCGTGCTGAGACCGCTGCTGGACCGCCACGGATTCGGCAAGGTTCGGATCCTTCCCGTGCCCAACGAATTTTTCGGCGGCAACATCGCCGTGGCCGGCCTGATCACAGGTGCGGATCTGTCGAGGACCTTGGCCGGAGAGGCGCCGGGGCGGTATCTCCTGCCGGATGTCTGCTTGTCGAAGGGCCGGTTCATCGACGGGTCCTCAACGGAGGACCTTCCGCTGCCGGTGGAGGTCGTCGCGACCGACGGGTCCTCCTTACGCCGGCTGCTGGAGGAGCTCCGATGACCGCGCCAGGTTCGCCGGGCTTGCCCGTCGTCGCAGTTGTGGGGCGCCCGAACGTAGGCAAGTCGACGCTCGTGAACCGGATCGCGGGAAGACAGCTCGCCATCGTCGAAGCCAGGCCAGGTGTGACCCGGGACCGGCTGGAAGTCGAATGTGAATGGAACGGGCGGTCATTCCTCGTGGTCGACACGGGCGGGGTGGTCGAGCACGGGGACACGCTCGACGCCAAGGTGACCGAGCAGGCGCTGCGGGCATTAGGTGAAGCAGATCTCGTGCTGCTCGTGCTCGACACGACCACGGGCTTGACCGGTGACGACACTGTGGTGGCGCAGCTGGTGCGGCGCGCTGCCGGTTCGGTCATCGTGGTCGCGAACAAGGTCGACTCGGACCGGCGGGAGGTCGATGCCTGGGAGTTCGCAGGCCTCGGGCTCGGTGAGCCTGCGATGGTGAGCGCCTTGCATGGCAGGGGTTTCGGAGATCTGCTCGACGAGGTCGTGAAGCTGCTGCCCGAAGCTTCGATGCCGGTCGAGGCTTCAGGTTCCGGGCGGGGGACCCGCGCAGCAGCGGTCCCCAGTGTTCCCGCCGTGGCGATAGTCGGCAGGCCGAATGTCGGCAAGTCGACTCTGTTCAACCGGCTCTCGGGTGAGGAGAGGTCCGTCGTGCACGACCTCCCGGGCACGACGCGCGACGCCATCGACACCGTGATCGAGACAGACGATGGCGCGGTGAGGCTCATCGACACCGCCGGGATGCGACGGCGTGCACGTAGCGGCGAAGGACCCGAGTACTACTCGCTCGTGCGGGCGCTTCGGGCGCTCGATCGCGCTGACGTCGCGTTGCTCGTTCTCGATTCGACCGATGGGGTGACCCACCAGGACCAGCGACTTGCCGAGCGGGTCGACGCCTCTGGCAGCCCGGTCGTGATCCTCCTCAACAAGTGGGACCTGCTTGGTACCGAGGACCGCCTCCTGGTCAGTGAGGCAGTCGCCGACCGCCTCGCGTTTCTCGGCTATGCACCCGTTCTGCGAGTGTCCGCCAAGACGGGCCTCGGTGTGCAGCGCCTCCTGCCAGCGGTGCAGGAGGCGATGAACGCCTACCATCGCCGGATCCCGACTGGTCGCCTCAACGACGGGTTGCGTAGCGCTCAGGCAGCTCATCCTGCCCCTGGCGGCGCCCGCATTCTCTACGGCGTGCAGGGCGCCGTCGACCCCCCGACGATCACCCTGTTCGCGACTCGACGTCTGCCGGCCACCTACCTGCGCTATCTGGAGCGCTCCCTGCGAGAGCGGTTCGAATTCGGCCCGACGCCGATCGAGCTTCGTGTCCGGGTCCGCCAGCAGCGATGACCGAGCCGGCACGGTCGCAGGGCCGTCGCGAGCAGGCCTGACGGAGGCTCGCCATCGTGCCGTGGTGCCGCCAATGCGGTCGGTCGGTCCAAGGCGACGAGCCTGAACCAGGACTTCGACTTCCGGCTGAGGGTCCGCCCGAGGTGCCGTCCACCGACGCCGAGGCGCCGGACGGGACGGCCCGAGATAGGTGCCCGAGCTGTGGGACCGAGCTCGAGGTCGAGGAGGGGGCCGGCGAGGAAGAGGGTCACCCCAAGGCACCGTGGCACTTCAAGGTGCTCGTCGTGGGCACAGTCGTCTACTTGGGCTACCGCCTTTACCAGGGCATCGGCTGGTTGATCCACCACGCTTGAGGTCGGAGAGCGCACCCAGCGCACCGGCGCTGTGCGGCGCAGGTCGGGCGCGGCGCCAAGGCAATCGGATGCAGTTAGCCTTGCTATAAGCGCAGCCGCGGAAGGAGGCGCCATGTGGGTGATAGCAGGGGTCCTGCTGGGGCTTGTCGTCCTAGCGTCGCTGATCGGGTTTCATGTGGGTCCTCACGCCCACGTGGCTGCCGGCATCTTCGGTGTGCTCGCCGCGGCCTGGCTTGTCGCGATGGCCGTGGACGGGCGGTCCGCCCCCGTGCTCTGGGCGTTACTTAGCGCAGACGTGGTCGTGTCCGCCGGCATCGCCACACTGGCCTGGAAGGGGCTCACGACGAGGAGCGACTACGTCGCTGGCCGTCAGCTCGTCTCGCTGGATGGAGCCGAAGGCTTTGCAGTGGGCGGTCTGGACCCGGATGGGATTGTCCGGGTGAACGGCGAGAACTGGTCGGCTCTATCTGTGAATGGGCCGGTGCGGGCGGGGGCGCCAGTCCAGGTCGTAGGTGTCAAGGGAGTCCGACTCGAGGTCTGGGGTGACGAGTCAACAGCCCTCGGCCCCGATAACGAACTGGAGGCTACGATCCCGCCCGACGCAGATGCGAACGATGCGGCACCGTCCTCGCATACCGAGGTGACCAACGAAGGAGGTGGCTCATGATCATCGGGATCGTGATCGGAGTGGTGGTGCTCTTCCTCCTCATCGTCGCGGGGATTTCGGTGAGGATTGTGCGCGAATACCAGCGGATCGTGCTGTTCAGGCTGGGGCGCGCACTGGGGACGCGTGGGCCCGGGCTCATCTTCATCAACCCCGTCACCGACAGGACCGCATGGGTGGACCTGCGCGAGCAGTACCTCGAGATCCCGCACCAGACGGCGATCACAAAGGACAACGCGTCGATCTCGATCGACTTCATTATCTTCTACAAGGTGATCGACCCCTCCATGTCAGTGCTGCGCGTCGGGAACTTCGCGGGGGCGGCACAGAACGTGGCTGCCACGACGCTGCGTAGCGTGGTAGGCGACATGCCGCTCGACGATGTGCTCTCCAAGCGCGAGGACATGAACGCGTCGCTTCGTGTCCGCCTCGACGAGGTGACCGAACGTTGGGGCGTCAAGGTCACGACGGTAGAGGTGCGCGAGGTGAACCCGCCGCCGGGCGTGCTCGACGCCATGACCCGCCAGATGTCTGCCGAACGCACGCGCCGAGCGGCTGTCACAGAGGCCGAGGGCCAGAAGCAGGCTGCCATCACGCTGGCGGAAGGCACCAAACAGGCCGCGATCCTCGCAGCCGAAGGGGAACGACAGGGCGCGATATTGCGTGCCGAAGGTCTGTCAGCCGGTTTGGAGCGGATCCTCACGGTCGCTCGTGGCCTCGACTCCAACACGATGCAGCTCCAGTACCTCGAGACGCTGAAGCAGGTCGGCTCGTCGCCGTCAACCAAGCTGGTCGTGCCCATGGAGCTCGGCGGGCTCCTGAACGGGCTGAAGAACATGCTGCCGGCGGATCCGGCTCGATACCTCGGGTCCGCGTCTTCGAGCGATACGGCTCCAAAGAACGTGGCGCCGGCGAGTCCCCACCTCGACCAGACCCTTCCTGATCCGAAGTAGTCTCGACTGCAGTCCAAGGCCGGGAGGAAGTGACTCCGGGACTGTCGATGGTTCCTTGGCTGCCGTAGGCTGATTGTTGTCGCGGGCTGTGGCGCAGCTTGGTTAGCGCGCTTGACTGGGGGTCAAGAGGTCNNAAGCGTTCTCACGGAGGTGCAATGCCAGCACGACCAGAAGGTGTGTACGCCGACCGCCGGGGCCAGTGGTACTTCAAGGTCTCTCTCGGTAAGGACGGGCTGACCGGCAGGCGGGAGCAGATCACGCGTCGCGGATACGCGACGGCGAGTGAGGCTGCCAAGGCTCGACGGGAGCTCATCGGCAAGCTCGACGCGGGACTTGTGAAGCCGGGCGCGGTCGCGCTCACCGTGAACGAGTTGCTCGATCTGTACCTGGACGGGCTGGATGCCGACCAGCGCCTGTCGCCGAAGACCCGACACGACTACCGCGTCTACGCGCAGACCTACGTGCGAAAGCCCCTGGGCAACCGCAAGGTTCGTGACGTCACCCCGGAGCTGATCCTCACCTGGCAGCGGAGGCTGCTTGCCGAAGGGGGAGCCAAGGACGGCAGGCCTCTGGCGCCGAACACGATCCGCCTGGCGCGCGCGCCGCTTGCAGGAGCCTTCAGGCTCGCGGTTTCGAGCGGGATCGTGGCTGTCAATCCGCTCATGCACGCGCCAAGACCGAAGGCCAGGCGTTCGGTCCCGCGCCATTGGAGCCCCGAGCAGGCCCGCGAGTTCCTCGCCTTGATGGAAGGAGACCGCACGTATCCCGTCTGGGCGTTCTTGATGTGCGCAGGACTTCGGATCGGTGAGCTCGTCGCGCTCCGGTGGAACAACGTCGACCTGACCGAAGGCGTAGTGAGCGTCGTCGAGTTCTCCACCTACCTCGGGCACGACGTCGTCGCCTCATCCGGCAAGAGTCGCGACGCGATCCGGCGTGTCGACATCGACAGGGCCCTCGTCGGCGTGTTGCGAGCACAGCGCGCGCAGCAGGCCAAGGAGCGGTTGGCAGCAGACTTCTACGAGGAGACCGGTCACGTCTTCACCCGCCCGGCCGGTGGTCCCTACCATCCCCAGTACTTGTCACGCCTGCTCGGCCGCTACAGCGAGGAGCTCGGCCTACCCCGTCTGACGGCTCACGGGCTCAGGCACACTTGCGCAACGCTCATGCTCGCCAATGGCGTGGCACCGAAGGTCGCAGCTGAGCGGCTCGGGCATTCGGATCCGTCGCTGTTCATGAATCTCTACAGTC
>PLKG01000124.1 GCA_003140595.1 Acidimicrobiaceae bacterium
GATCGTTCGCGTCGTGCTCGGCTGCGTATGCGGTTCGGACCTTTGGTACTACCGGGGCGAGTCGCCGCATGCAGTCGGGTCGATCGGCCACGAGTTCATCGGCATCGTCGAGGACATCGGTTCCGAGGTCGACGGCATCGCCAAGGGCGAGCTCGTGGTAGCCCCCTTCGTGTACTGCGACATGACGTGTCCGCACTGCCTGGCGGGGGTGACGTCTCACTGCTTAGCTGGCGGATCGTTCGGCAACGGCGAAATCGACGGCGGCCAAGGCGAGGCGGTGCGCGTCCCGCTCGCCGGCAGCAGCCTCATCCCGGTACCAGGGTCACCCTCCGACCATTCCGACGAGACGCTGCGCTCACTTCTCGCGCTGTCGGATGTGATGTGCACGGGCCATCACGCCGCAGTGTGCGGCCGTGTCGCCAAGGGGGACACGGTCGCGGTCGTTGGCGATGGCGCCGTCGGTCTCTCTGCGGTTCTCGCGTCCAAACGGCTCGGCGCCGAACGGATCATCGCCTTGAGCCGCAACCCGGTCCGTCAACAAGTCGCCCGCGAGTTCGGCGCCACCGACATCCTGGCCGAGCGGGGTGACGAGGCAATCGCTGCCGTGCTCGAGTTGACCAACGGCATCGGCGTGGATGCCGCCCTCGAGTGCGTCGGCACCGGCCAATCGATGACCACCGCGCTCGCTATCGCCCGAGCCGGCTCGACCGTGGGTGTCGTCGGCGCGCCTCACGGCGCCGACGTCCCGTTCGAAGCGAACTTCTGGCGCAGCGTCGGCTGGCAAGGCGGTGTCGCGCCGGCCCGGGCGTACATCCCCGAGCTGCTCGATGACGTGCTCAGCGGCGTTATCAATCCCGGGCGGGTCTTCGATTACGAAACCAGCCTCGACGAAATTGTCGATGCCTACGCGGCGATGGACGAACGACGTGCGATCAAGTCGCTCGTGCGCGTCGGGTCGATCTGATGGCCAGATGGAGCGAGGCCGAGCTTGACCGCATCGGCGGCGCCGAAGAGCTGCAACTGGCTTCCAAGCGCACCGACGGCAGCTTGCGCCCGTACGTGACGATGTGGGTCATTCGCGCCGGCAACGCACTCTACGTACGGTCCGCGGGCGGTCCGGACCGGCCCTGGTACCGCCGAGCGAAGGCCAGCGGCACCGGCCGCATCCGCGCCGATGGGTTCGAGCGCGACGTCACCTTCGCCGACGCCACGCTGTCAGCGCACGTGGCCATCGATCACGCCTACCACGCCAAGTACGACCGGTACGGTTCGACGACCGTCGGCCACGTCACCGGCCCCGACGCCCAGCCCGTGACGATCCGCCTCGTCCCGTGCACCGATGAGAACTGATCGGAACCGACAAGAACCACCTGACCCTCGCACGCCAAGACGGCGACGAGAGAACACAAGCGCTGAAGGAGACTGGCAATGACGATTAGTGAAGTGCCGAGGAAGAACCATGCGGAACTGTTTCCCGGCCATGTTTCGACCCTGAAGGTGACCGACCCCGAGCTCATCGAATACTTCGAGAACTTCGCCTTCGGCGAAGTGCTCCGCTACGGCAGCTTGGACTCAAAGACCCGCCTCATGGTGCAGCTCGCCTCGATGATCGCGTGCCAAGCGCTGAGGGAGTACCGAATGATGCTCGGCGCGGCGCTAACTGCTGGCGTCACGCCCGTCGAGGTCAAAGAGATCGTCTATCAGGCTGTCGCCTACGTGGGCATGGCGAAGGTTTTCGACTTCATCCATGCAACCAACGACGTCCTCACCGAGCGCGAGATCCAGCTGCCGCTCGAAGGACAGTCGACAACGACTCCGGAGTCAAGGGCCGAGCGGGGCCTCGCTGTACAGAAGGAGATCGTCGGGGCCGACGTCATCGACCAGATGTACTCGTCCGCGTCTGAAGACGAGATCCACTTCCAACGCCTGCTGTCTGCGAACTGCTTCGGTGACAACTACACCCGGACAGGAATAGATCTCAGAACACGTGAGCTCTTGACATTCGCCATGCTCATCTCGCTCGGTGGATGCGAACCGCAGGCCAAGGGTCACGCCGCCGCCAACCTCAACGTCGGCAACGACCGTCAGCTCCTGCTCGCTGTCATCACCCAGCTGCTGCCCTTCATCGGCTATCCCCGCACACTCAACGCTCTTCGCGTGATCAACGAGGTAGCGCCAGCGTGATCACGATAAGCACGTCCAACGGGGGTCCCAACCGGCTAATCAGGCGGGGCGGGCACGCACAGTGCTTCGCCGTACCCGACAACTAAGGAGTTAGCCATGAGCGAAGTCATCGTCGTCATCGGAGCAGGGTCGATCGGCCAGGCAGTCGCCCGTCGTGTCAGTGCCGGCAAGCACGTGGTGCTGGCCGACCTAAACCCTGGGAACGCCGACGCTGCGGCCGAGGTGATGCGCGACGCCGGATTCGACGTGAGCACCGCAACCGTCGACGTGTCCTTGCGCGAATCGGTTCACGCCCTCGTCGAGACAGCCACCACGTTTGGAGACATCACCGGCCTTATTCACGCCGCGGGTGTCTCGCCCAGCCAGGCCTCCCCTGCGACGATCCTCGCAGTTGACTTGTACGGAACGGCGCTCGTGCTCGAGGAGTTCGGGAACGTCATCGCACGCGGTGGTGCCGGGGTGGTCATCGCGTCGCAGTCCGGCCACCGGCTCGGAGCCCTCACGGCGGAGCAGAACGCCGCGCTGGCGACCACCCCAGCGGACGAGCTCCTGAAGCTCTCCATGCTCTGGCCCGACCAGGTGACTGACCCTCTCCACGCCTACCAGCTCGCCAAGCGCGGGAACTCGCTGCGAGTGATGGCCGAGGCGGTTCGGTGGGGCAAGCGGGGCGCCCGGATCAACACGATCAGTCCCGGCATTATCTTCACTCCGCTCGCCAGGGACGAGCTGACCGGTCCTCGCGGTGAGGGATACCGACGCATGATCGAACTGTGCCCCGCCGGGCGCGGCGGCACCCCAGACGAGGTTGGAACCCTCGGCGCGCTTCTCATGGGTCCCGAGGGCACGTTCATCACCGGCAGCGACTTCCTCATGGACGGCGGCGTTACCGCGTCCTACTTCTACGGCGAACTCGCCCCACACTGACCGATCCGCGAACCGAACCGAAAGGACAGCAGTCATGAAACACATCCGCCTTGGGACTCTCGATGTCGGACGTGTCGGTCTCGGCGCCATGGGCATGTCCGCCGCCTATACCGGTGCAGGCACCGACGACGCCGAGTCCATTCGCGCCATCCATCGGGCGCTCGACCTGGGCGTCACCCTCATCGACACCGCCGAGATATACGGTCCCTTCGCTAACGAGGAGCTCGTCGGCCAAGCCATCAAGGACCGTCGCGACGAGGTCGTCTTGGCAACGAAGTTCGGCCTCATTTCACACTCCGGTGGCGGCCCCGGGAACCTCGACAGCAGCCCAGCCAACATCCGTACCGCGCTTGAGGGGTCCCTCAGGCGGCTCGGCACCAACCACATCGACCTGTACTACCAGCACCGCGTCGACCCGAACACCGCCATCGAAGACACCGTCGGCGCTCTCGCCGAGTTAGTCACCGAGGGCAAGATCCGCCACATCGGTCTCTCCGAGGCCGGGCCCAGCACAATCCGCCGAGCCCACGCCGTCCATCCCGTCACGGCCCTGCAGTCCGAGTACTCCTTGTGGACACGGGATCCGGAACCGAAGGTCCTGCCCGTGCTGCGCGAACTCGGCATCGGGTTCGTCGCCTACTCGCCGCTCGGCCGCGGGTTCCTCACCGGAGAGATCCGCTCAACCGACGACTTCGCGGACGACGATGCGCGTAAGACCAGCCCCCGTTTTGTTGGCGAGAACTTCCAGCGCAATCTGCGTGCCGTTGACGAGGTCAAGGCGATCGCCGCCGAGGTTGGTGCCACCCCGGCCCAGGTTGCCCTGGCATGGGTCCTGGCTCGGGGGGACGACATCGCCGCGATACCCGGGACCAAGCGCGTCTCGCGCGTCGAGGAGAACAGCGCCACCGCCGCCATCCAGCTGAGTCCCGAGCAGATCGACAGGCTCAACAACCTCACGCCCGCTGCTGGCGACCACCACAACGAGGAGCAGATGCAAATGATCGAACACTGACGCCTCACCAACAGCGGGATCGACGCCTAACGAGATAACCCCTGAACTTGTTCAGATCTTGCGCAACCTCTCTCAACGATCGGTGGGCATGGCTGATAGGGCTCTATCAGCCTTGGCGAGCACGGGCCGACGCAATGTGGCGCGCCGGGTGGAGACGCTCGCCGCTGCTGATTTGCCGTAGCGGTGGGCGGTCCGATTCCGCTGTTCACTCTGGCATTTAGTAGGAAGCGGCACATCCCGCGAATATCCCGCGGACGTCGCCGTTCACGGCGGTTCATCAACGTGCGGCTAACACGATGACCTGCCCTAATAGGTCGCCTCGATCCGCCGTGGTACGCCTGACTGCCCTCTTTTTCCCAAGCTGAGAACGCGAGTTCGATTTTCGTCGCCCGCTCCGAGAGGTCCCTCGTAGTAGCCCTAAAACCGCGAGTAGCCGATCACTCCAAGTCTTCCCCTTCCGTTGCGGGAGTACGGAAGTCCGTGGGCTCAAAAGGCGTGACGGTTACGCCCGCGTAGAGCTTTGGAGGAATGTCGGATGACTTCGCGGGCGTAAAGGAGGGTTGCACTCCGTGTCATGGTGTTGCCTGACCTGATGGCTATCGCGCAAGTACCCCTTGCCACTCTCGGGAGATCCTTGCGTGACGTCCGAGCATGTCCTCAAGCCCGGGCATGTTGAGCTCACCTTGACGCACCACAACGCGTCCGTTCACGACGGTGTGTCGGGCGCGAACAGGGCCGCAGCGGAGCCATGCCTCGACGAGGTCGGTGTGGGCGCCAGCGAAAGCTATGCCATCAACAGGCCACACGACAAGATCGGCGGGCGCTCCGGCACGCAATTCGCCGAGTTCCCCACTGCGGCCGAGGCAAGCTGCTGAGCCGGTCGTAGCGATCCGAAGGGCGTCCCACGCGTTCATCGCGGTAGGGCCGCCTCGCAGACGGCATAGGAGAAGGGCGGTCCGCGCCTCGAGCCACAGCGACGCGTGATCAGTTGATGCCGACCCGTCGCAGCCGAGTCCGATGACGACCCCATGCGCCGTGAGTTGTGTAACGGGTGTGGCGCTGCCGCCGATCAACATGTTGGAACTCGGGCAGTGCGCTACCGCGGTCTTTCCTAAACCGAGACGCTCCATCTCATCCTCGGTCGGAAATATGCAGTGAGCTACCCAAGCATTGCCCTCGTTCCATCCCAGGTCATCGAAGTGCTCAACTGGGCTGCGTCCAAAGGTCTGCAGGCAGAACTTCGTCTCGTCTCGGTCCTCAGCGAGGTGCGTGTGAAGTCGTACGTTGCGGCGTTCAGCCAGGGACGCACTTTCGCTCATGAGCCGAGGCGTCACGCTAAACGGTGAGCAGGGGCCAAGCGCGATACGACACATCGCCCCGGGCGCCGGGTCGTGGTACTTGGCGATAAGCCGTTCTGAATCGGCGAGGATCTCATCGTCCGTCTGCACGACGCTCTTTGGCGGGAGGCCTCCGTCCTCCTGAGAAAGGCTCATCGACCCGCGGGTCGGGTGAAAACGTAAGCCGACCTCCCTAGCCGCCGATATCTCCGCGTCGATGAGCCCGGCGCAAGGATGGACATACAGATGGTCGCTCGTGGTCGTGCACCCACCCAGGGCCAGCTCGGCGAGCCCGATCCATGCCGAGACGTAAGCAGCCTCCTCGTCCAGCCGACTCCACAACGGGTACAGAGTCGTCAACCACTGAAACAGACCACCCCCAAGGGCGGGGGCGTAGGACCTCGTGAGATTCTGGAAGATATGGTGGTGAGCATTGATGAGGCCTGGCGTGATCAGACCTCCCCGGGCCGATAGGACCTCTTTCGCTTCCGGCTCCGTGCCTACGCTGCCCGTGCCGGCGACGAGTCCGCCACTTACCGCCACCCACCCACCTGGAATCGGGTCCCCGGCCAGTGTGACGAGGAGTTCGCTATCTCGCACAACAAGGTCAAATGGGGGCAAGAGCGTCACCTCTGGATCCCCTTGCGCGCCTCCACAATGTCCCTCCGATCACCAGGATCACAGCCTTTGAGCCTGTTGGTCTCTGCGTCGCATTGCCACCACTTTCGAAGGAATGGCGGGAAGTAGAGCTCGGCTCCGGTCCTGTCCGGCCCGCTGAGGCTAGTGCTTTTCGTTACCAAGCTGCCTGCTCTCTTCACGCTCGTTGGCGCCGTTCCTGGACTCGCCCCCTGTCGGCACAATTCGGCAAACCACCTACTGCTCTTGGCCGCCGAAAACGGCGTCGAACCGATGTTCGGACGGCGCGAAATCCAGTCCCCGCAGAAAGTCGAGGCTGGCCTTGGCGCCCTCGTTACGGTCCATTCCGGCGTCTTCCCACTCGACAGATATTGGTCCCCGATAGCCAATCGCGTTCAGGACCCGGAGACAGGCTTCCCAAGGCACGTCGCCCCGGCCCACCGATACGAAATCGAAGCCCCGGCGTGGATCACCCCACGGCAGGTGCGAGCCGAGGGTGCCATTCCGACCGTCCAGTTGGAGCTTGGTGTCCTTGCAGTCGACATGGAAGATGCGATCGCGGAAGTCCCACAAGAAGGCCCTAACGTCGACGCGCTGCCAGAGCAAGTGTGACGGATCCCAGTTAAAGCCGAATGCAGGATGGTGGTTAATTGCTTCTAGCG
>PLKG01000055.1 GCA_003140595.1 Acidimicrobiaceae bacterium
TCAGTGTTTAGGAACGGTTGACTAGTGACGGTCCGCTGCCACCGGGTTGGAAGGGCCCGTGGCGGAGTTCCCGAGGTGAAGCGAAGACCTAGAGCTCCGCCCCGACGCGATGTGCCGCCGGGCCCGAACGCTCGACCCGGGGGGCATCGGCCCAGAGCCTTTCCAGGTCGTAGTACTGCCGCGCCTCTTCCAAGAAGACGTGGACCACGAACTGGCCGTAGTCCAGCAACACCCAGCGAGCGTCGTTCAGGCCCTCGACGTAGCGGGGTGAGCCACCTCCCTGCTCCTTGACCCGTAGCTCGATCTCCTCGGCGATGGTTCGAACCTGACGCAGGTTGCTGCCGCTCGTGATCACGAAGTGGTCCGTGATCCCAAGCAGGTCGCCGACATCGAGCACGACGGTCGGATCGGATGTCTTTGACGAGGCGGCGTCTGCCGCGACGAACACGCAGTCGGGGCTCAACGCGACCTTGAGGCCCTCAGCTCGAGCCGATCGCAGCGAGTCACACAGAGGTCCTGGACACAGCCGGGCACGTCCTTGGGTGCGCACCGGAACTTCCCGCGGCAGCTCATCTGGCCACAGGGTACAAGCCGCGTTCGCGAATGACGTGGATGGCAGGCATCGGAACCAGGAAGTCTAGGGGGCGACCCGATGCAACCCGATCGCGCAGGTCTGTGCTCGATATCTCCAGTGCGGGCACCTCGACCATCTTGAAGTTCCAGCCGTCGAGGGGACTGTCCGGAACCGAAGAGTCGATCGTGGTGCCGGGCCGGTTGACCACCACCAGGACGACCTTGGAACGAACCTCCTCGACCCGCTCCCAGGACCCGAGCCCAGCTGCGGCATCGGCACCGACGATCAGGTTCAGCTCGACGCCGGGCCACCTGATCTCGAGCTCGGCCACGGTGTCGGCGGTGTACGAGGGGCCGCCACGCTCGATCTCGATTCCGCTCGACTCGAGCCCATCGACACCTTCGACGGCGGCCTCCACCAGCGCCAATCGGTCAGCAGCGGGCGTCACGGGGCGGTTGCCGACCTTCTGCCAGGGCTCGTTGGCCACCACGAGCAACACCCGGTCGAGGCCGAGCTCATGTCGAGCGTTCACCGCCGCCACGAGGTGACCCACGTGCACGGGGTCAAAGGTCCCCCCAAGTACGCCGAGTCGCCGAAGCCCTGACACCGAGCGAAGCGTAGCGAAGCCTCGCCCCCGTCCCGGGCCGGGCGCGCCGACCCGCGATCCAGCGCTCGCGCGGCTGCGTACGCTGGTGAGGTGAGGACCACACCGGTTTCGGCGCAAAGGGCGCTGTTCGACAACACCACCCCGTCGACACCCGCACCCTCGAAGGAGGGGGGCTGGCACCCGGCCTCGTGGCGCGAACGCCCTGCCGCCCATCAGCCACCATGGCCCGATCCGGCCTCTCGCACTGAAGTCCTCACACAGCTCGCGGCGCTCCCGCCACTCGTGTTCGCCGGCGAGGCCCGCCGCCTCACGCGCGCGCTCGGTGCCGTCGCCGCCGGCAAGGCGTTTCTCCTCCAAGCCGGTGACTGCGCAGAGTCCTTCGACGACTTCTCGGCCGACTCGATCCGCGACAAGTTGAAAGTCATCTTGCAGATGGCCGTCGTGCTCACCTACGGCTCGGGCGTCCCGGTCGTAAAGGTGGGCCGAATCGCCGGGCAGTTCGCCAAACCCCGCTCGTCTGCAACAGAACGCGTCGGCGACATCGAGCTACCCGTGTTCCGGGGCCACATCATCAACGACGACGCGCCCACCGCGTCCGCCCGAGTGCCTGATCCCCGGCGCATGCTCGCCGCCTACCATCAGTCGGCCTCCACGCTGAACCTGCTTCGTGCCTTCACCAAAGGCGGGTTTGCAGACCTCGCCCAGGTCCACCTCTGGAATCTCCAGTTCATCGCGACAAGCGCCGAAGGCCAGCGCTTCGAGGCGATAGCGGAGGAGATCGACCGAGCTCTCCGCTTCATGAACGCATGCGGCGTCGATCTCTCGGTCGACTCCCCTATCCATCAGGTCGACCTGTTCACCAGCCACGAGGCCCTACTGCTCGAGTACGAGGAGGCGTTGACCCGCAAGGACTCGCTCACCGGCGATTGGTACGACTGTTCTGCGCACCTGCTCTGGATCGGGGAGCGGACCCGCGACATTGACGGTGCTCATGTCGAGTTCGCTTCGGGCATCGGGAACCCGGTCGAAGTAAAGCTGGGGCCGACTGTGACCCCTGACGAAGCGATCGCGCTATGTGAGCGGCTGAACCCAGATCGGGTGCCGGGGCGGCTCACCTTGGTGACCCGGATGGGTGTCGACAAAGTCCGCAGTGTCCTCCCGCCGCTGGTACGCGCGGTGTCGGTTGCCGGCCACCCGGTTGCATGGGTCTGCGATCCGATGCACGGCAATACCTTCGCAAGTGAGTCCGGCCACAAGACGCGCCAATTCGACGACGTGCTCGGAGAGATCCAGGGGTTCTTCGCCGTGCACAATGCCCAGGGAAGCTGGCCGGGAGGCGTGCACATAGAGCTGACCGGCGACGACGTCACCGAGTGCCTCGGCGGCATCGAGGGCATCCTCGAAGCCCAGCTTCCATTGCGGTACACGACCACCTGTGACCCGCGCCTCAACGCCCGTCAGTCNNAAAGATGACAAAGTGATCAAAGTTTTGTATTGGTAACGATGAGTGGCTTAGAATCCACTCTTAGCGTTCGCAACCTTCGCAAGAGGAATGCCGCGCGCTTAGGACCGACCGGGGGGTGGCCCGCACAGCCCACCTGGAAGCAAACGGGGACGCCCGAACCATGAGGTGCCATTGACAGTGACATCGATCATGAGTGGCAGGCGCCGCCCGAGCCGACCCGGGCTGATCCCTGTCGTCGCGATCGCGCTCGCGCTGGGGCTCGGCAGCACTTCGATGGGCGCGGGCAGCGCCGCTGGCGCGACTCAGCCCGACCCATCCGAGGCGGGACAAGCCGCCAAGAGTGCCCCGAGCGCTGTGGTCACTACAAGTAGGCCGAGCGTGAGCCCGCAGGCGACTGCGACGCCTGAGCTCGCCTACGACCTGGCCCAGGCAAACGGCATGGTCGAACCAGTCGGCGGCGCCGCCTACTACGGCTCTGTGTTCGGCACCTACCTCGTCGCTCCCGTCGTCGCACTGGTGTCCACCCCCGATCACAAGGGCTACTGGCTGATCGGCGCGGACGCGAGCGTGTACCCCTTCGGCGACGCCCGCAACAAGGGTGGCGCCGGGGGCGCTTTGCTGCCGGACCCGGTGGTGGCCGCCACGGCGACTCCTGACGGCGGAGGGTACTGGCTCGTCACCTCCTCCGGCCAGGTGATGGCCTTCGGCGATGCGAAGAGCTACGGCTCGATCACTACCCCGTTGAGGGCCCATGCCGTGGGGATTGTCGCCACGAGCGACGGCAGGGGGTACTGGATCGCGTGCAGCACCGGAGGGGTATTCAACTTCGGCGATGCGCCTCCGCATGGATCTGCGAAGGCGGGCACGCCGGGACTTCCCATCGTCGCGATGGCGGCGACACCCGACGGCGGAGGGTACTGGCTCGCCGATGCGAACGGAACCGTCTTCGCGTTCGGCGACGCGCCGCGCCTTCACCCGGTGGCCGCCGCCTCGCCGGTTGCCGGGCTCGCGGTCACCCCGATGGGCACGGGCGCCTTTCTGGCCGAGCAGAACGGCACCGTCCTCGGCCTCGGCACCGCCGCATCTGACGGTTCGCTCAGCGATGTGTCGGCGACCTCTCCGGTCGTATCCATCGCCGAAGTCGTCGTGCCACCCCCCGACAATCTCTCCTATGACCTCGCCGAGGCCAACGGCAAGGTCCAAGCCCTCGGGGGCGCGGCAAACTACGGTTCCGCCTTCGGCTCTCCGCTCGTCGCGCCCATTGTCGCCCTAGTCTCCACCCCTGACCGCAACGGCTACTGGCTGGTCGGTGCCGACGCCAGCGTCTACCCGTTCGGGGACGCCAGGGACATAGGCGGCGCCGGCGGCAAGCCGCGGGCAGACCCGGTCGTGGCTGCAGCGACGACTCCCGACGCGAACGGCTACTGGCTCGTCACCGCGTCGGGTCAAGTGATGGCATTCGGCGACGCCAGGAACTACGGCTCCCTCTCGCCGACGATCGGGGCCCGCGTCGTGTCGATAGTGTCCACGGCCGACGGCAAGGGCTACTGGATCGCCCTCAGCAGCGGTGGAGTCTTCACGTTCGGCGACGCTCAGCTGTTCTGGGGCCCCGATACCGGGGGCCTGCCCATCGTCGCGATGGCGGCGACTCCTGACGGCGGCGGGTACTGGCTCGCCGAGGCGAACGGGACGGTCTTCAACTTCGGCGACGCGCTGGCGCTCGCACAGCTTTCTCCGGTCAAGGCCGCCTCCCCCGTGGTGGGGCTCACCGTCACCCCCGACGGGACGGGGGCCTGGATCGCCGAACAGAACGGCACCGTGCTCACTCTGGGCACCGCGACCGCCCACGGTTCGCTATCGGGCGTGCGCTCCACCTCACTGGTCACCTCGATCGCCGCAGTATTGATGCCGACTCCCGACACCTTGTCCTACGACCTAGCCGAGGCCGACGGCCGGGTCGCAACGCTCGGGCGGGCTGCCTACTACGGCTCGGCGTTCGGCAAGCACCTCGTCGCCCCTATCGTCGCCCTGGTCTCCACGCCCGACCGCAAGGGTTACTGGCTGATCGGCGCCGACGGCAGTGTATTCCGGTTCGGCGATGCCCCGAACAAGGGCGGTGCCGGAGGCAAGGTGCGGCGCGACCCGGTCGTGGCCGCCGCGGCGACTCCCGACGGCGGCGGCTACTGGCTCACCACCTCGGCCGGCCACGTGATGGCTTTCGGCGACGCACGCAACCGCGGCTCGATCCGTTCGCAGATCTCGGGCCACGTCATCTCGATAGTGGCCACCACCGACGGAAAGGGATACTGGCTCGCCTCGAGCACCGGAGGGGTCTTCAACTTCGGCGACGCTCTCTTCTACGGTTCGGCGAGAGCCGACACAGCGGGCCTGCCGATTGTCGCGATGGCGGCGACGCCCGACGACGGCGGGTACTGGCTCGCCGATGCCAACGGGACCGTGTTCAGCTTCGGCGACGCAGTGCGCCTGGCGAGCTTCCCGGCGGTGAGAGCCGCATCGCCCGTCGTGGGTCTCGCCGTCACCCCCGACGGCTCAGGAGACTGGATGGCCGAGCAGAACGGCACCGTCCTCACCTTCGGCACGGCCACCGCTCGCGGCACGCTCATGTCCGCGCTCGCCACCTCGCCTGTCACGTCGATAGCCGCCATGCCGGTCGCGACCGTCTCGCCTCTTCAGTACCCGGCCGGCAGCTACGGCTACGACATCAACTGGCCTCAGTGCGCCGGAACCGGTAGGTCCCAGACGGTCGCTCTGCCCGGACCGCCGTCTTATCCGTCCGGGACCATCGACTACACCGTCGCTGTCGTCGGCGTCGACGGATGGGCTGTCGGCAGTTACAACCCGTGCCTGCAGGCGGAGGTCAGCTGGGCGGCCAAGGCCCAGGGGACCGGCGGTGCGCCCTATGACCTCTACATGTTCCTCAACTCGCCGTCGTCTACCGAAACGATCGACCAGCAGGGCCCAGCTGGGACCTGCGCGCAGCTGGCGGCCGCGAGCCAGGCGAGCTGCCTCGCCTACAACTTCGGCTACAACGCGGCTCAGGCCGCAGTGCAGTACGCGAGCTCTCAGGGTGCTTCCTCGCCAGTGTGGTGGCTCGACATCGAGAACGACATCTGCGGCCAGTACTGGTCGTGCGACCAGCCGTTGAACTCCGCGACGATCCAGGGCGCGATCGACTTCTTGCATGCGGAGAAGCTCACAGCAGGGATCTACTCGACTTCAGTGCAGTATCAGGGAATCACCGGCGGCTATGTCCCGACAGGCCCACAGATCCCCATATGGGTGGCAGGCGCCTACTGGACATCGCCGCCGTATCCGTCGAGCTACGGCTACTACTCCCCGTCGGTTCTCGCCGCGTACTGCGGAGCGAAGTACGCCTTCGCCGGCGGCGCCACATGGATCCTGCAGGAGACCCCCGGCCCGAACGACTACCCCTTCGACCCCGACTACGCCTGCTGAGGTCGTCCGGGGCTCACCGCGGTCAGGCGCGCTCAGCGAGGCCGGGCTCTTCCCGGCGGACCCACGACGGAGCCAGAACGCGCAGCCCGACCGGATCGTCGGGGCGGTGCGGATCGAGGTGAGCAGCGTCGTTGAACCGGACAAGCCACCACCTGGACCCGTTGTACACCCATTCGGTCATCGACGCGTTGTCGGGAAAGAGCCGGACCAGAGCCCCGTTTGACGGCAGGGCGAGGAAACGGATCAGCGAAGCTTCGATGACGCCTCCGTGGCTCGAAACGACGACCAGCTCCCCCGGATGTTCCTCGACGAGTCGATACAGGGCCTCCTCCGCCCTGTCGAGGAGCTGAAGCCAGCTCTCGCCACCGGGCGAGAGCGGGCGGCCCGGATCCTCCCCCGGCAAAAGAGGCCCGTAACGCTCGTCGAACTCGCTCCAGGAGAGGCCGTCGGCCTCGCCGGGGTGCCGCTCGCAGAGCTCGCACCTGGTCCGATAGGTGACATCCCCGAGCACAGGAAGCAGGATCTCGGCCGTCTCCACCGCGCGGCGCAGGACGCTCGAGTAGAGCGCCGTCGCACCATCGAGCTCGCCCGTGCTGGCGAGACGGTCCGCCAGCGCCTCGACCTGGAGCCGACCTCGCTCGGTGAGACCTCGACATCCCACATGGCCGGCGATCAGATCCTCCGCGTTGCTGACAGCCTCGCCGTGGCGGACGATCACGAGCCTCGAGCCGGGCGCGACCGGCCTTTCGGGCGCGAATTGCCGCTCGAGTGCGATCGCCATTTCACGAACAATACCGGGTGATCCCCCGCCCCGGGAGAGCCGTGGGGCTGAAGGTGCCCGGTGTCACACAAGGTGCTCGACGAAAGCTTCGAGCTGGCGCAGGCTGCGGCACTCGTACGCGGCGTCGCAGAACTGCGCGTACTGCTCGAGGATCGAGTCGCCGCTCCCCCAGTAGGAGCGGGGCTCCGGGTTCAGCCAATACACCCTTCGCGCACGGTTGGAAAGCTCGCGGACAACCCACGACTGCGAGGCGTGATAGTTGTTCCGCGCGTCGCCGAGCAGCAAGATAGTCGCCTTCGGCCCGATCTCGTGGCCCCACCGTTCGTAGAAGACGGTGAGCGCGTGGCCGTAGTCGGAGTGCCCGTCCACCCAGACCACATCGGCCTCGAGGTTGACCCGGTGAACCGCTTCGCTCACCGAATCGGACCTGTCGAAGATGCCCGTCACCTCGTCGATGCCGTCGATGAACACGAAACTGCGCACCTTGGAGAACTGCGAGGCGATCGCATACACCAGATGCAACGTGAAACGCGCGAACGCCGCCACCGAGCCCGAGATGTCTGCGATCACCCAGATCTCGGGCTTTACCTGTCTCGGATGCTTGAACCGCGGCTCGACCGGTACGCCGCCGTAGGAGAGGGAATGGCGCATCGTCGAGCGGAAGTCCAGGGCTCCCCTGCGCAGGTGACGCCGCTTGCGGGCGAGCCGCGTCGCCAGCTTGCGGGTGAGGGGCGCGATGGCCTTGCGCATGGCCTCGAGCTCGTCGCGCGTCGCGTGCATGAACTCGACGTCCTCCGGCAGGGGCTTGCGGACGCTTCGCGCAAGTGCCTCGGCCCCTCTGTCGGCGACCAGTCGGCGTCGTATCTCGGCCTCAATCTCCTTCTTCAGCTCGTCGATGCGGGCGCGGTACTCGTCCTCGAGCAGTCGCTCCTCCAAAGCGGTGAGCTGACCTGGACGTCGGCCTCTCAGCACCGGCCCGGCCTGAGATTGGTCGTCGGTGTCCTCGGACATGGCGGCTCCGCCCGCCAGTGCGCGCGCCTCGGCCACGAGCCGGGAGAGCACGCCGTCGAGATCCAGGTTCCGCAGCGTCCTGTACAGGTAGTAGGTGCCACCGACCGGACGGCCCGCCTCCATGCCCGAAAAGCGCGCGACCGCGAGCCGTGCCACCGCGCCGAGGAGCATCTGGTCGCCCTCGTGGAGCGCCTTGAAGAGCATCGCCGCGATCTCTTCGGCCGTGACGGGCTCGAGCGCGCCGGTACTCGAGGGCCCGCGGCCCTCGAGGCCCGCGGGCACAGGCCCGAGCTCAGGCCCAGCCGACACATCGCCCTCACCGACAGAAAACTGCGGCCCGCGCATCGAGAAGTAGATCTCGAACGCGGTGTCGAACGCGCGCCAGTGATTAGCGGACTTGACCAGGGTCGCGCCGAGTGCGAACTTGATCGCCTGCCGGTCCTCGAGCCTCAGGTGGCCGAGGGCCTCCGCGGCGTCCGCCTCCTCCGCCACCGACACGGGAAGGCCCGCCTGGCGCAACTCGGACACGAAACCGGTGAGGATGTCGAGCAAGGACGGGGCTTCGGCTCGGTTTGCCGGCGGTCAGTACCCGGGCGCGACGGCGAGCTCCTTGGCCGCGACCTCGATGTCGGATTGGTACTTCAACAAGACGTTCAGCGTGGAGCGCGCGGTCTCGGAGTCCACGGACTCGATGCCGAGCAGCACGAGCGTGCGGGCCCAGTCGATCGTCTCGGATATCGACGGGTGCTTCTTCAGATCGAGCGAGCGCAACGACCTGACGATCCGGGCGACCTGGTCCGCGAGCTCGTTGGTCACGCCGGGGACCTTCGCGAGCACGATCGCGCGTTCGCGCTCGAGCGACGGGTAGTCGAGATGGAGGAACAGGCAGCGGCGCTTCAGGGCCTCGGAGAGGTCGCGGGTGTTGTTGGAGGTGAGGAACACGAGAGGGATCTGGGTAGCACGAATCGTGCCGAGCTCGGGAATCGAGACCTGGTAGTCGGACAGGACTTCGAGGAGGAGGGCTTCGGTCTCGATCTCGAGACGGTCGATCTCGTCGACGAGGAGCACGACGGGGTCGCTGGCACGGATCGCCTCGAGAAGAGGGCGCGTGAGGAGGAACTCCTCGGAGAACAGGTCCTCCTCGAGTGCGTCCCAGCCGAGCGGGCGGGCACCTCCGGCGTCCTCGGCCTCACGTTCGACCTGGATGCGCAGCAGCTGCTTCTTGTAGTTCCACTCGTAGAGAGCCTTGGCCTCGTCGAGACCCTCGTAGCACTGCAGTCGTATCAGCCGGGAGCCTAGAAAGGCTGCCGTTGACTTCGCGAGCTCGGTCTTGCCGGTGCCTGCGGGACCCTCTACGAGGATTGGCTTGGCGAGCCGGTCGGCGAGGTACACGACCCCCGACAGGCCGTCGTCGGCGATGTAGCCCGCCGTGGCCAGGCCCTCTCGGACGTGGTCGACCGAATCAAAGCGCGGCACGCTCGTGTCCGGACCGGCCGTCACTGCCTGATCTGGCCTTCCCCGTAGACGACGTACTTGACACAGGTCAGCTCCCGGAGGCCCATCGGCCCCCGGGCGTGCAGCTTCTGGGTCGAGATTCCGACCTCGGCGCCGAGGCCGAGCTCTCCGCCGTCTATGAACCGCGTCGAGGCGTTGACAAGCACGGCGGCGGCGTCTACCTCACGGACAAAACGCGTCGCGGCCTCGAGGTCAGAGGTGACAATCGCCTCCGAATGCCCCGAGCCGAACCGGGCGATGTGCGAGATCGCCGCGTCGAGGTCGTCCACGACGCCGACTGCGAGCTCGAGCGCCAGGAATTCGGTGGCGAAGTCCTTCTCGGTCGCCGGCCTCGAACCCGGCAGGAGTGGTCTGGCCCGCTCGTCAGCGGCCAGCACGACACCGTCCAGGGCGCGGCTGACACGGGGCAGGAACTCGCCGGCGATGTCCGCGTGCACGAGCAGGGTCTCGGCCGCGTTACAGACGCTCGGCCGCTGGGTCTTCGCATTCACGATGATGCGCTCGGCCATGACGAGGTCAGCTGAGGCGTCGGCATATACATGGCAGTTCCCGTCCCCGTCGAGCACGTACGGAACGGTGGCGTTCTCCAGGATCATCGAGAGCAGCGCCGGGCCACCTCGAGGTATCAAGCAGTCGATCACGCCACGCAGCCGGACGAACTCCACCGCCATCTCGTGCGCGGTGTCCTCGACGAGCAGGACCGCGTCCGCTGGCAGGCCGGCCTTCTCTATCGCCTCGCGAAGCGACGAGGCAATGACGCGGTTGGACTCCAGGGCTCCCGCGGAGCCCCTGAGCATCGCCGCATTTCCCGACTTGAGGCACAAGGCTGCGGCGTCGGCTGTGACATTCGGGCGGTTCTCGTAGATCACTCCCACGACCCCGAGCGGGACGCGGACGCGCTCCACCCGAAGACCGTTCGGCCGGACACAGCCTTCAACCACCTCACCAACGGGGTCGGGCAGCATCGCGACGGACCGCAGCCCATCTGCCATGGCCGCGACTCGGGCCTCGGACAGGCGGAGCCGGTCGACCACCGTCGCTGTCGCGCCCGAGGCGACCGAGCGCGAGACGTCGCTCGCGTTCGCGCTCAGGATCTCGTCAGAGCGCGCATTCAGTCCGTCGGCAGCCGCGATCAGCGCCTCGTCTTTTTGCGCGGACCAAAGCGTGGCGAGCGTCCGGGCGGCCGCCTTGGCGCGCCGCCCGAGCTCTGGCAGAGGCGTCGTCGACATTGCCCCAGGCTACCTGCGAGGCGCTCGGCACTATTCGGTGCCGAGCCGTTCCTTGAGGCGCGCGATCTGCCACGTCCGTTCGGCTTGGCCCACCGTCGGCCCGCTCAAGTCGGTTGCAGCCTGGCGGGAGCGCTCGGCTGCGTCGCGTGCCGCGACCCACGACGGTGCGTACTTCGGTCCCGCTCCCCCTACGGCGAATCTGCCCCAGGGAGTGTCCACCTGGTCGACCTCGGCCACCTTGTGCTCCTCATGGGCCTCGTAGCGCCGTGTCTCGCGATCGACGAGAAACGGGAAGGCGACGTGACGAACCGCCTCGACCGCAGCCAGCACGGCGTCACGCGCGGCGGCAAGCGTCCCCCATGCCGGGTCGCTCCAGATGTCGACGCCCTGGCCCTCGGCTTGTGCGGCGGCCGTGAAAGCGGCATCGCCGATCGCAGTGCTCTCGCGGCGCAGGCGCCGGGCGGCCGCGATCCGCGAGACGAAACCGAGCCTGTGGACATCAGAACCGGTGCCTGTCTCGAGGTACTCGCGAGCCGAGACGATGATGGCACCGAGCGTCCCGCCGTCGGGGAGCTCTGCGTCAGCGCTGCCTGGGACGATGTCCAAGATGTGCTCGACACAATCGAGCGCGAAGCTCGCTGCCTGCTTCTCGGACCACGAGGTACCGGCGACCAGCCGGGCCGAGCCGGCTTGAACGGCCGGTTCGGCCACGAAGACGCACTCGCCGAGCTGGTCGAGAAGCTCGCCCGCGTCGAGAAGCACCACAGCGCCGTGCTCGTCGGCTTCAACGACATCGCCTGGCCGCCAACCGTTCGCCTCGCGCACCGGCAAGGACCACCTGCGGCGGTAGCCATCGTGGTGCTGCAGGCCATCGGCGTCAGTCGCCACGAAATGATCGGACACGGCAACGACCTCCCGGTCAGCTCTACAACAAGGCTTCACACGCTAGAGCACGACGAGGTCGTCCCTGTGAACGACCTCATGAGGAAGATCGTCGGAGAGCTCACCGGTGCGCAGGCCCACCCACTCGGCGGCCCTCGCCGCGCCGAGACGTGCGATCCCCTTGGCGAACATCACCCCGTCGGCGCCGACGATCTCGACGGCGTCGTCAGCCTCAAATGCGCCCTCCACCGACACGACCCCCGCCGGCAGGAGCGACTTGCCCCGTTCGACGACTGCGCGCCGGGCTCCGTCGTCGACGACGATGCGGCCCGCCGGGCGCAGCGCAAAGGCGATCCAGAGCTTGCGCGCCCCTAGACACCGGCGCTGCGGCAAGAATATCGTTCCCACGCCGTGTGTTCCCGCGACCGCGTCCGCCAGCACGGCGGGCCGCCGGGCCGATGCGATAACGACGCGTGACCCCGACCACACGGCCATCTTCGCGGCGGCGAGCTTCGAGGACATACCGCCCCGGCTCATGAGGCTCGCGGCTCCGCCGGCGACGCGCTCGAGCTCGTTGTCGATCTCGGCGACCTCTTCGATCAGGGTCGCCTCCGCGTTGTGACGCGGGTCTGCGCTGAGCAGGCCGGCCGTGTCGGTCAAGAGCACGAGGATGTCGGCCCGCAGCAGGTGAGCAACGAGAGCGGCCAGACGGTCGTTGTCCCCGAAACGGATCTCGTCGTCGGCGATTGCGTCGTTCTCGTTCACGATCGGGACGACACCGAGCTCCAACAGCCGCGTGAAGGTGTCGCGGGCGTGCAGGTAGCGCTGGCGGTGGGCGAAGTCGAGTGGTGCAAGCAGCACCTGGCCGGCCAGCAGGCCCTCTGCGGCCAGAGCGTCCTCGTACACGCGCATGAGCCGCGGTTGGCCGATCGCCGACAGGGCCTGAAGGGTCATCGGGTCTGTCCGGTACGAGCCGAGGGGCGCCATCGCCGCAACCCCGGCGGTGACCGCACCCGAGGTGACGACCACGACCGTGTGGCCGTCTCGGTGCAGGCCGGCGACCTCGCGACAGAGCTTGGCGACCGCTGCGGTGTCGACAGAGCCGTCGGGAGCGGTCACCGAGCTCGTGCCGATCTTGGCGATTACGATCACCGCGCTCAGCGCTCGGACTCGTAGGTGAATCTCAGGTCGCCGATGCGGACCGCGTCGCCGTCACGGGCACCTGCTCGCGCTAGGGCGCGGTCGACGCCGATCCGCTTGAGTCGGCGGTGGACATGCTCGAGCGCGTCGAGGTTGGTGAGATCGGATACTGCCACCGCCCGCTCGGCCTGCCTGCCTGCCACGACGAACTCGGAGCCTTCCCGGTTCACCGTCACGCCTTCGGGCTCGGGACGGTGCACGACAGTTGCCTGGCGCGGCGACGGGGCCTCCGCGCGGGCACCTTCGACCAGGACGGCAAGCCGGCCGAGGAGCTCTGGCAATCCGGCCCCGGTCACAGCGGAGATCTCGAGGTCGATCCCGGGGCCGACCGCGTCGTCGCCAGCCTGCACCGCTGCGGCCGCAGGCCTGCCACCGATCTGTTCCGGGCGCCGGTCCGCTCTCGAGCCGACTATGACCATCGGACGCTCGAGCAGATCGGGGCGGTACCTCCGCAGCTCTTCTAGAAGGACCCGAACCTGCTCAAAAGGGGCCCGTCCCTCGTCTTCTCCGAGGTCGGCAAGAACGAGGAGCACCCGTGCACGTTCCACATGGCGGAGGAACTTGTGCCCGAGGCCGCGGCCTTCCGACGCCCCCTCGATCAGGCCGGGGATGTCGGCCACGATGAACTCGACGGCTGTGGGGTCCTGGCGGCTGGTAGCTCCGACGCGCACGACGCCGAGATGGGGCTCGAGCGTCGTGAACGGGTAGTCGGCGATCTTCGGCCTCGCCGCGGAGATCCGAGACACGAGCGTCGACTTGCCGGCGTTGGGGAACCCGACGAGGGCGACGTCGGCCATCAGCTCGAGCTCGAGGTTCAACCAGTGCTCCTCGCCGAGCTCGGCCTGCTCGGCGAATGAAGGTGCGCGGAGCCGATTGGTCGAAAAGCGGGCATTGCCCCGCCCACCCCTCCCGCCTGCGGCAGCCATGTAGCGGTCACCGACTGAAGTCAGGTCTGCGAGCACGTCGCCGTTCGGATGATGGACGATCGTCCCGACCGGGACGGGCACGACGAGATCGGCACCGTTGCGGCCGTGGCGCTTCTTGCCGCCTCCGTGGCCGCCGTCGCCGGCGCGTCGGTGCGGATGGTCGACAAAAGAGAGCAGCGACGCGAGATTCGTCGTCGCCTCGAGGTACACACTGCCACCCTGGCCGCCGTCGCCCCCGTCGGGGCCTCCTCGCGACACGTGCGCCTCCCTGCGGAACGAGACGGCGCCGGCACCCCCGTTACCACCTTTCACGTGGACCTGAGACTCGTCGACGAAGGCGGATGCCATGCTCAGCCCCTCATGCTCGCGAGGCCGGACACGAGAGCCCCGCGCCGCAACACCAGGCGGATTGAGACCGCAAAGACCCGCACCAGAACCTCAGTTCGAAGCCAGGTCGGTCGGGTACAGGGCGAGCACGGCCAGCCATCCGCCCTGACGACGGAGAACCCGGAACCAGAGACCTTCGGGATCGCCCGAGAGGACGTCCTGGTCGTAACCGTTGAGCACATGCCACGACCCCGACCCGATCTCTTCGGCAAGCTGTCCGGGCCCCCAACCCGCGTAGCCCGTGAAGACGCGGATCTCGGCCAGCCGAGCATGCACATCGGCCGGGTCCTCGTGCAGGTCGACAGTCCCGAGAGAGCCGAACAGCGGCGCGAAACCGACGGCTTCGGCAGCCTCCGGAAGCTCGGTGCGCCCGATGCAGATCGCCGCGCTCGGTTGAACCGGACCCCCGACAAAGAGCACCGAAGGTGCCGCCGCGAGGCTTCCCCACTCCGGTACGACCTCGTCAACAGGGATGGGGCTAGGCCGGTTGAGCACGACACCGAGCGTCCCGTCGTCATCGTCGTGGGCGAGCAGGAAGATGACGCTGCGCGAGAAGTTGGGGTCGGCAAGAGTCGGTGATGCGACGAGCAACGACCCCTTGCCGGGAAGGCCGACCATATGCGGTCGGGCGTCAGTCCTCGACCGCTACGACATCCACGAGACGACGCCCGTGACGCGAGCCGAATTTCACCTTGCCGTCGGCCAAGGCAAACAACGTGTCATCGCGGCCACGGCCGACGTTGTGTCCTGGATGAAAGTGAGTGCCGCGCTGACGCACGACGATCGTGCCGGCGCTGATGGCCGTGCCGTCGAAGACCTTCACGCCGAGGCGCTGGGCGTTTGAGTCACGGCCGTTTCGGGTGGAACCCCCACCCTTGGTCTTTGACATGAAACTGCTCCTTCAGTCCTCGACGGCCGCGGTGGGCTCGTCTTCCGAGTCGGCAGGCGCCTTGGGCGTCGCACTCTCGCTCGGCTTGCCGGGGAAGTCGATCGCTGTGATCTCGACGGTCGTGTACCACTGACGGTGCCCGTAGCGGCGCCGTCCTCGTGCCTTGGCCTTGTAGGTGAACCCGACGATCTTCGGTCCCTTCGCCAGGCCGATTACGCGACCCTTGACGCAAGAGGCTTCCAGCGGGTCACGTTCTGTCACGATACGGTCGCCGTCAACCACCAGCTTGGGCACGAAGTTCACCTCGTCTCCCGGGCCCGCGCTCAGCAATTCGACGTCGAGCTGTTCGCCGACCTGGACACGTGCTTGCTTGCCACCTGCGTCGATTACCGCGTACATATGCCGGCAACGATAGCGCAGGGAATCACAAGTCCTGATCGGGGAAGATGATCCCCCTCCCGGCGCAGGTGGGACACGTCTCCGAAAGAGCTTCGACCAGGCCTTCGCCGACGCGCTTGCGCGTCATCTCCACAAGACCGAGCTCTGAGATCTCATAAACCTGTGTCGGTGTCTTGTCGCGCGCGAGCGCTGCTTTGAAGGCCGCGAGGACCGAGGCGCGGTTCGCCTTGATCTCCATGTCGACAAAGTCGATCACGATGATCCCGCCGATGTCGCGCAGGCGCAGTTGGCGGGCGATCTCCTCGGCAGCCTCCAAGTTGTTCTCGAAGACGGTCTCCTCGAGGCTCGACGAACCGACATTCTTTCCGGTGTTGACGTCGATGACGGTGAGTGCCTCGGTCCGTTCGATGATGAGCGAGCCTCCCGAAGGTAGCCAGACCTTGCGGTCGAGAGCCTTGTGAAGCTGCTCGTGCACGTGGTGCCGCTCGAAGAGGGGAAGCGCCTCGTTCGAGAGGTCGTAGAGCTCGACACGTTCGGCCAGCTCGGGATTGAACTGGGAGACGTAGTCGCGCACGATCACGAACAGCTCTGGGTCGTCGATGAGAACCGACCTGTGCTCATCGGTGAGCTCTTCGCGGATGATCCGCACCGCCATGTGAGGTTCGGAGTACAAGAGTGCCGGCGCGGGGAGCTTTCGGGTCCGCTCATCGATCTCCCGCCAGCGCCCGACAAGCATCTCGACGTCTCTACGCAGGTCCTCGGCACTCGCCCCGGCCGCGGCAGTGCGCACGATGAGGCCGTGGCCCTCCGGACGCACGTCGTCGAGGATCCTCCGCAGCCTGCGGCGCTCGCTGTCGTCGAGACGCCGCGAGATCCCATAGGTTGCCGACTCGGGCACCAGCACGACGAAGCGACCCGGGATCGACACCTCTTGGGTCAGACGGGCCCCCTTCAGCCCGATCGGGTTCTTGGTGACCTGGCAGACGATCGTCTGGCCCGGCCGGAGCAGGTGCTCGATCCGATCGGCACCTGCCTGGCGCTCGACGTCGTCGCGGTCGTAGGAAACGTCACCCCAGTAGAGGACCGCGTTCTTCGGTGTGCCGATGTCGACAAAGGCCGCCTCCATCCCGGGAAGCACGTTCTTCACTCGCCCGCGGTAGATGTTGCCGACAATCTGGTTCGCGTCGTCTTGCGGGCGGGCAACGAAGTGCTCGATGAGCGCCCGGCCTTCGAGCACGGCAATGTGGGTCGCTTCATGCTCGACGTGGACGCACATGAGGTAGCGACCGACCGGCCGGCCCCGCCGATCCCGGCTCAGCCTTTGAACAGGCGCGTCAACTCCTGGCACGGGACCAGAGGCGGACGGCGGCTGGACGGGCACGGCCTGCACGGTCGAGCCGCGCCGGGTCTGCGCACTTGTGGCACCCCGGGCCCGTGCCTCGTGGGGGGCACTCGTGCGACCAGGACTCGCTCCCTCGGCCCGGGAACCGTCGCTTCCCACGGCGTTCGCTTCGACGGCTGCCTCCACCGAAGCGGCGCCGGCACCGCGTGATCGTCCCCGTCCGCCTCGGCGTCGACGCGAAGAGCCAGTTCCCGGCGCAGCTGAGGCGGTACCGTCGTCCCCGGCGCCGTGAAGTTCCGTTGGTTGGCCGGCAGGGGACGCCTGCGCTTTGCGACCGTTACCCGTCGATGCCGGAACACCTTCGGAAGCCTTCGACAACGGCGCGGGTTTGGTATCGCCGATCTTCGGCCTTGGGGGCACCACGACCGCACGTGCTCCTCTGGCTGTGGGGCCGAGTGGCTCGGGGTTGCGCGGACCGTTCGCCACCTCGGGCGCATCGGCCGCGCGTTCGGGCGCGTCCGGTACTGACGCCGGGCGGCCGGTCGTCGGATCCAACATCGGGGAGATCCCTTCTAAAGGTCGCGCCGGCAAGCGGCGCGGGCGGCAACCCTCGAGCAGCGCCACCAGGAGTTTCCTCTCCGGCGCGCTCGGACAGGTTGCCGAGATTGAATGCGAGAACACGCTCTTTTTCGTCTCGTTCGCGGGACCCCGCGAATGATTGGGAGACGGTACGTTCGGAGATAGCTAAAACGACGGAGCAAGTCACGGCCACAACAGCAATCGAAACGGCCGTAACAACCGACCTCGACTGCGTGAAGGCTCCTGTCGTCGTCATCTTGAGCAGCAGTTTAGTCGTTCACCTGGTCCGCCCGGTGCCACGCGTGGACGACTCTGACCCAGCTCGCGGACCTGTCGTCTAGCGAGACGGCGCCCGTCGTGAAGCCGCCTGTGGACTGCCCATTCTTGAGCTCAGCCGGGCCTTTCTCGGTGAGGCAACGACTCGGTGGGTGGGGACGCTTGCTGTTTGCGAACGCGGCGGTCCGGCCACGCCGATCACGGAGCGTTCGACGGAGGATGCAGGTCTGGTGATCCGATCGGATGGTTGGACAGGTAGGTGAAGATCTCCTTGGCTACGGGAGCTGCCGCAGCCGCGCCGTAGCCCGCCTGGTCGATCACGACGGCCACGACATAGCGAGGTGCACTCGTAGTCGGCCCGAAAGCGACGAACCAGGCGGTCGGCTGCACGTTGGTGTTCGAGCTCTCGGTGGCCGTCCCGGTCTTGCCCGCGATGCGCATCCCGTTGTAGCCCTGGAACGTGGCGTATGCGGTCCCGTTGGATGCGTAGACAGCGCCCTCGAGGCCGTCCAGTATCTGCGCATAGGTGCCCGAGGGCATGGCCACGTGCCCCATGACCCGGGGCTCGAACTGCTTGACGACCTTGCCGGTCGGCGAGACGATCGAGTTCACCACTTGGGGGGCATAGCGTGTGCCGCCTGTCGCGAAGGTGCCGTAGGCAACGGCCTCCTGCAGCGGAGTGACGAGCGTCTCGCCCTGCCCAAAGGCCATCTCGATGTTGTCGGCGATGCCGTAGTAGGTGCTCGGGAAGGCCTGTGCGTTCTCCGAATGCTGAGCGTGGCGCAGACCCGGGCTGTCGATCTGACCGGAGTACTCGTTGGGGAGGTCGATCCCGGTGAGCTTGCCAAACCCGTACTGCTCGGCCACGTCCTGGACGGGCGTCTGGCCGTAGGTACCCGAGTCGTACCAGTAGTCGGCCCCCAGGGTGTAGAAGAACACGTCGTCGGAGACCGTGAGAGCCGTCGTGACGTTGATCGGCCCCTGGCCCTTCTCGTTCTGGTTGTTGTAGTAGAGGCACTGTCCGCTGCAAGGTGGACCGATCTGGTAGTAGCCGCGGTCGTCGACATAGTTCCCGAGGCTGGAGAGCAGGCCGTCATTCAGCGCCGCGGTCGCGGTTGCGAGCTTGAAAGTGGATCCGGGAGCCCAAAGGCCCTGGATCGCACGGTTGAGCAGGGGGTCATGATCGGCCTGGCCCGTCAAGAGCTGGTAGTGCTGGTCGGAGATTCCCCCCACCCACCAGGACGGGTCGTAAGTCGGCACTGAGGCCATCGCGAGGACCGCGCCTGTCTCCGGATCGAGCACGACGGCCGCGCCGGAGTCGGCGGGCAGGCCGTTTGCCCTCAGACTCGTGATCTGGTCTGTCAGGGCGGACTCGACTTTCTCCTGCAAGTTCAGGTCGAGGTTGAGCACGACATCGTCGCCACTGACCGGCGCTGTCGTCTTCACCGTTCCGACCGGGATCCCGGATGCGTCGACCTTTATGACCTCCGAGCCGGGCCGACCCCGCAGCCACAGCTCGTCGGTCGCTTCCACGCCGGATTGGCCGACCACGTCGTTGGCGGTGTAGCCGTACTTTGCCAGCGAGTGGAGCTCTGCCGCGTCGATGTCTCCTGTGTAGCCGAGCACCTGTGCTGCGGTGTCGCTACGAGGGTAAGTCCGCTCGGCAGTGAAGTTGACCGAAACGCCGGGGAACAAGATCTTGTGCTCGGAAAGATAGACCATGGTCGACTGCGGGACCCCGATAGCTATCGGCACCGGCTGGTACGGGCTCGCCTGCGGATTGTTGAGCGCCGCGGTGACATCGGCGACGCTTTGGTCAAGAAGGGCCGCCAGGCGTCCGATGACGACCTGAGTCGCCGCTGAGCGGCTGAGGGTGACCACCGGGAGCACCTGGTCACCCACGAGAACCTGTCCCTCTCGGGCGATAATCAGCCCGCGCGCGGGCGTTATCGGGACTGTCTGTTGTTGGAAGACAAGAGCGGCGTTGCGGTAGTGCGAGCTGTGCAGGACCTGGAGCGACCAAAGACGGACGACCACGGCGGAGAAAGCCACCAGCACGATCAGGCCCATGATCGTGAGCCGCAAACCAAAGCGCGCACTCTCCTGGCGGCGCAGCTGCTCGCGTTCTTCGTCCTCGAGGCGCTTCAGCGGGCTCGAGCTCACGATCCTCGGTCGGTGCCGCTCGCCGTCGTCGTCCGTCGGGAAGTACGGCACCTGCACCGGCCGCGACACGCGGGTCGAAACGGGCTTTCGCGCTTGGCGGGGGCCGCGGGGACCGCGGCGGTCCCGGGACCGCCTCGGCGGCTCTGAACTGTCCCTGCCCGACGTGCTCACCTGGCACTACCCCCTGCGAAAACGCCCGCGTCGCGGTGTGCCCCGGGCGCGACGGCAAGCGTCCACTCAAGCAGGCGACAAACGGGATTCACGAGCAGCACGCAGGTCACCGCGACAACCGCAGCTACCACCGCGAGCTGATGGCGCGGCACGCTCGGTTGGTTGATGAGGGTCGCGAGCCCGGCGAAGAGCAATGTCCCGCCGATCCCACCGAGAAGAGCGGCGGCCGCCTGAAAGCCGAGCGTCGGCCGCGCGGCCACGGTGCTGGCCGCCAAGCCGACGGCGAAGGCGACCAGCACATAACAAAGCGAGGACAGCCCGTAGGGCGTCTGTACGAACACGTCGGCGACGAGCCCGAGCGTGAAGCCGAGGATTGCCCCGCGTTGTGGACCCGCCACGAGCCCGGCCGAGATTGCCAGCATCAAGAACGCGTCCGGATGCGCGCCGCCGATCACGATCTGGTTCAGAAGACCGACCTGGACGAGCACCGCCGCCAGAACAACGACCGCTAGGCGTGCCCAGGTCCTCAGCGTCATGGTGACGCCCGCACTGGCGACTGTGCCGATCGCGCCGCTGGCCCCGTCCGGCTCGCCATCAAGCTGGTGGGAACCACTGGAGTACGGCCACGTACTGGAGGACCAAGAGGTTGACGAACGGGGTCACGAGTACCTGGGAAGTGAGCGAGCCGCCCGTGTGCCGCACCGAGGACACGGTGCCCACCGGAATTCCCGCAGGGTATGCGGCAAGATCGAGCCCGCTCGTGACCACTGCGGCTCCTCGGCTCGCGAGGCTGGTCTCGGACACGTCCTGCAGCTGTAGAGGACTGCCCCCGCCCTGGCCAACGGCCACGGCGACATCCCCGGTCCCAAAGCGGACACCTACCTCGGATCTCGGATCGGTCAGCACCTGGACTATCGCCGTATGTTGCCCGGCCGAGATCACCGAGCCGACCAACCCGGCGCCGGACACGACGGGCATCCCAACACCGACGCCGTTGGAGGTACCGCAGTCGATCTCGATCGTGAGGTCGAAATTGGACGAGGGCGAGGAGATCACCTCTCCCAGAACCTCGGGGATCCCATCCACGAAAGGAAGGTCCTGTTCCGATCGCAGCTGGTCGAGCTGCTGCTCGGCCTGCCCCGCCTCGACGAGCTGGTGGCGGAGCTGTCCGACTTCGAGCTGAAGTCGTTGGTTCTCGCCCAGCGCGCCGCCATAGCCCGCCATCCCGGCGAAGAGGTTGCCGACGGGGTGAAGGACGGCCGCGATGCCCCGCTGAACCGGAGCGACGGCATCTCCCGCGCCGTTTCGGACCGAGACGATCACCTGGCGCGCCTCGCCCTTGTAGGCGACGGTGATCACCGTGATCGAGGCGAGAAGCAGGATGACCAGCGTGAGACGCTGGCTCGTGTTGCGGCGAGAAGTGGCCACCGCGACCCCCGAAGGTCAGCGGTTGGTCGAGGAGATGAGGACCTGTTTCAGGGCCTCGAACTCCTCGAGGCACATGCCACTGCCGAGCGCAACGCAGTTGAGGGGATCGGGAGCCACGACAATCGGCATGTGTGTCTCCGCCTGGAGCCTGCTGTCGAGCCCGTGCAGGAGTGCGCCGCCGCCGGTCAGCACGATGCCTTGTTCCATGATGTCCGCCGCCAGCTCGGGCGGCGTCCGGTCGAGCGTGACCTTGACTGCGTCGACGATTGCCGCCACAGGCTCTTCGATGGCTTTGCGGATCTCCTCGGTCGTTGTGACGACTGTCTTCGGAAGGCCTGTCACAAGGTCTCTGCCCCGGATCTCGGCGTGAAGTTCTTCCTCTAGCTCATAGGCCGACCCGAGCGCGATCTTGATCTCCTCTGCTGTCCTCTCACCCAGAGCGAGGCTGTACTCCTTCTTGACAAAGGAGATGATCGCCTCGTCGAGCTCGTCACCGCCGATCCGGATCGACTGGCTGACAACGATGCCACCGAGCGATATCACCGCGACCTCTGTCGTGCCGCCTCCAATGTCGACGACCATGTTGCCGGTGGGCTCGTGGATCGGCAGACCGGCCCCTATGGCGGCCGCCATGGGCTCCTCGATGATGTAGGCCTTGCGAGCGCCGGCATACTCGGCGGCTTCCTGCACGGCGCGCTTTTCGACACCGGTGATGCCCGAAGGCACGCAGATCACCATGCGCGGCTTGGAGAAACGGTGCGGATGTACGCGCCGGATGAAATAGCGCAGCATCATCTCGCAGATCTCGAAGTCGGCGATGACCCCGTCCTTCAGGGGTCGGATCGCCTGGATGTTGCTCGGGGTCCTGCCGATCATCCGCTTTGCCTCGACGCCGACGGCAAGCGGATGGCCGTCCTTGACGTTGATGGCGACGACGGAAGGCTCGTTGAGGACTATGCCGCGCCCGCGGACATACACGAGCGTGTTCGCAGTGCCGAGGTCGACGGCCATGTCACGACCAATGAAGGAGAACCTGCTCTCAGACATACAAGTGCTCCAGGGTTAGGCGGGCTTGTATCACCAGGCTAGGGGATACGTGCCCAGGTCACAAGAGCGCTCCGGTGCCAGGGCGCGACCGTCCGGCCGTTCTGGGCCCATCACGTCAGTCAGCCGAGGCCAGACAGCGGCCAGGCGAGGCTACGGCGGGTCGCCGCAGCAACGGGACCTTCGGCCCTAACGCTAAGAGCCAGAGGAAGGTTTCATCTTTGCAATGACGCTCGACTTTTCGCGCTGGCAGTTCGGGATCACGACCGTCTTCCACTTCATGTTCGTCCCACTCACGATCGGCCTCGCCCTCCTGCTCGCGATCATGCAGACCGCGGCCTACCGGACCCGCGGGGATGGCGAGAGGCACGAAAAGTGGGACCTCATGACCCGCTTTTGGCGGCGGCTCTTCCTGATCAACTTCGCGATCGGTGTCGTCACCGGCATCGTGCAGGAGTTCCAGTTCGGCATGAACTGGTCCGTGTACTCGCGTTATGTCGGCAGCGTGTTCGGCGCCCCGCTGGCCGTCGAGGCTTTGTTGGCGTTCTTCTTGGAGTCGACGTTCCTCGGAATCTGGATCTTCGGCAAGGGACGCGTGTCGGCGCGTGTCCACCTGGCCTCGATCTGGATCGTAAGTGTCGGCACGATGCTGTCCGCCCTGTTCATCCTGGCGGCGAATGCCTGGATGCAGCACCCGGTCGGCTACAAGGTGGTCGGCAACCGGGCCGTCATGACCAACTTCTGGGCAGTGATGACCAACAGCACACTGATCGGCTCGTTCCTGCACGTCTTGTTCTCCGCTCTCGTGACCTCGACGATGCTCATCTTGGGCGTGAGCGCATGGCATCTCCTGAAGGACCGGCGCGCCGGGCACGCGCCCCAGCAGGTGTTCGCGACCTCGGCCAAGGTGGCCCTCGTCGTGGGAACGGTCGCCATCGTCGCCACGATGTTCTTCGGTGACAACCAGGCGAGGACCATGGAGCGCCAGCAACCGATGAAGATGGCTGCTGCAGAGGCGATCTACAACACCCAGAACGGTGCGAGCTTCTCGCTGCTCACTATCGGAGACCTCTCGGGCAACCCGATCTTCCAGATCCGGCTCCCCCACATGCTCTCGGTGCTGGCGGACAACAACTGGGACGGGTCGGTGCAGGGCATCAACCAGATCCAAGCCCAGGAGGTGGCCAAGTACGGTCCCGGAAACTACAAACCCATCTTGTGGGTCACCTACTGGACCTTCCGGATCATGGTGGGATGTGGCATCCTCATGCTCCTCCTGTTGGCAGCGGGCCTGTGGCTCATGCGCCGCCGGCGAATGGAACAGTCGGCGTGGTTCCTGCGGGTCTGCCCGTTCGCAATCGCACTTCCTTTCATCGCCAACACGACTGGTTGGATCTTCACCGAGATGGGCCGCCAGCCGTGGGTCGTCTACGGGCTGCTCAAGACCTCCCAAGCCGTCTCGCACATCGGCACGGGCTACGTCGTGACAACGCTCGTCGGCTTTACGGCCATCTACAGCGTGCTCGCCGCGATCGACTTCGGGCTCATGGCCCGCTTTGCCCGCGGCGAGGGCGAGACCGACGAGCACGACGACCAACCAGAGTCCGGGTCCGGCGACGACCGCGTGCCGGCGCTCGTCTACTGAGGAAAGGACGATTGATGGCCCTCATCCTCGCCAGCGTCAACTCTGCCCACACCGGCTTCGAGGTGTTCTGGTTCGTCATCATCGCCATCTTGTGGTCGGGCTACTTCGTGCTGGAAGGCTTCGACTTCGGAGTCGGAATAATGCTCGGGGTCGTGGCCCGGGACGACCTCGACCGCCGGGTGCTGATCAACACGATCGGCCCGGTCTGGGACGGCAACGAGGTTTGGCTGCTCGTAGCCGGTGGTGCAACCTTCGCAGCCTTCCCGAATTGGTACGCGACTCTTTTCAGCGGGTTCTACCTTCCGCTATTCCTAATCCTGGCGGCACTCATCTTCCGCGGCGTGGCATTCGAGTTTCGCTCGAAGCGCGCGCTTGGCGCCTGGCGCGTCGCCTGGGACCACGCGATCTTCTGGGGCAGCTTGATCCCGGCCCTGTTGTGGGGAGTGGCATTCGCGAACATCCTGCGCGGCGTGCCCATCGGCGCGAACTTTGCCTACCTCGGATCGTTCTTCAACCTTCTCAATCCCTACTCGCTGCTCGGCGGCGTGACGACACTGCTCCTGTTCTCCCTCCACGGCGCGGTATTCGCCTCCTTGAAGACCACCGACGATCTACAGGCGCGCGCGGCGCGCGCGGCGAAGTTCCTCGCGCCTGCCGCCACGCTGGCAATCGTTGCCTTCCTGGCGTGGACCTATGTCAATGCCCACCACACCCACAACACAGGGCTCGTCCCGCCGCTGGTCCCGATCCTGACCATCGCCTCGATCGCCGTCGTCGGATGGCTGCTGCGCGAACGCCTGAACGGCTGGGCATTCGTCGCCACAGCGGTCGGGCTGATCTGCCTCGTCGCCACGATCTTCTTGAACCTGTACCCCAGGGTGATGGTCTCGAGCATCTCGCCGGCCTACGACCTCACGATCGGCAATGCCGCCTCCGCGCCCTACACGCTCAAGGTCATGACAATCGTGGCGCTCATCTTCACTCCGCTCGTTCTCCTCTACCAGGGGTGGAGCTATTGGGTCTTCCGGGGCCGTCTCAGCAGACCGGCGCAGCGCGGGACTGAGCCAGGCGCACCCGGTCCCGTGGAACCAGTGCCAACCGCAGCCTCCGACAACTCCCCGCTCACCGAGAGCGGCGCGAGCTGACCGCGACCGAACCACGGCCGAGGGGGCTCATCGATTCTCGCTTGATACGCAAGGCAGCATTGACCCGTCGCTACCTTGCGGCGGCGGTCGCGGTTGGTGTCGCGTCGACTATCTGTCTCGTCGCCCAAGCCATTCTGCTCGGTGTCGTCGTGGAACGGGCATCTATCGGCCACCGGGGTGCCGGTCGGCTGGTCCCCCTGCTCGCCGGCCTCGCAACCACTTTCATAGCCAGAGCGGCGCTGGCGTGGTTGGGTGAGCTCGCGGCACACCGCACCTCGGCGAGTGTGACCTCTGCACTGCGCCGGCAACTGTTGACACGAGCGGTTGCGCTCGGACCTTCCTGGTTGGCCGGTGTACGCACTGGCGAGCTCACTTCGGTGGCGGCACAAGGGGTCGAAGCCCTCGACGTCTATTTTGCCCGTTACCTGCCGACCGCCGTCGTGGCCGCAATCGCTCCACCTGTCCTGTTGACGTGGGTGCTGTGGTCCGATTGGCGCTCGTTTCTTATCCTCGCGGTGACCGTGACGGTCATCCCGTTGTTCATGGTCTTGCTCGGCTTGGAAGCCAAGCGCCATGCCGAACGCCAGTGGGAGCGGCTCTCGGGGTTGGCCGCCTCCTTCTACGACCTGCTCCAAGGTCTGCCCACACTGCGGGCTTTCGGCCGCGAGCAGGCCGGTCGGCGGACCCTCGAGAAGGCGGCCGATGACTTCCGGGTGACCACGATGAGCACGTTGAGGATCGCCTTCCTCTCGGCACTTGCGCTCGAAGTGCTCGCCGCAGTGGGCACCGCGCTGGTGGCTCTGTTCCTGGGCCTGAGGTTGCTCGACGGCTCGCTGCACCTCGCGGTCGCCCTTGCAGTCCTTGTGCTGGCACCTGAGGTGTACCTGCCACTTCGACGGGCAGCTTCTGAGTTTCATGCGAGTACCGCCGGCCAAGCGGCAGCCGACCGGATCTTCGAAGTCCTGGACGAGCCGGAGCCGGCCGTGAGCGCTCCGGCCGCGGTCACCGTGGCCGAATCCGCTGAAGGGCCGAGCGCGACAAGCACGGGGGCAATGCCACGTGCGGCCGGCAGGCCGGATGCGGCCGCGCTTGGCCGGAGCACGATCCGGATGTCGGATCTGCGGGTCTGCTACGACGGGCGAGCCGTCCCCGTGCTCGACGGCATCAATCTGGACATAACCTTCGGCGAGCACGTGGCGGTGACCGGCGAGTCCGGATCGGGCAAGACCACGTTGCTCGCCGTCCTCCTCGGCTTCGTCACCCCAGTCAGCGGCAGGCTCACCGTGGGTGGCATCGAACTTGGCGACATCCCGCTTCGCGAATGGCGAACCCAGATCGCCTGGGTACCGCAACGTCCCTATCTGGTCCGCGGGTCCATCGCCGACAATTTGCGCCTCGGCGACGCCGGAGCCGGTGAAGAGGCTCTCGCTCGCGCGGTTGAACAGTCCGGCCTTTCCTGGGTTCTGCGACGACTGCCACATGGTCTCGACACCCCGGTCGGCGAGGGGGGTCTGACCTTGAGCGCCGGCGAACGCCAGCGCATCGCCATCGCACGTGCCATGTTGCGAGACGCTCCCGTCGTGCTCTTGGACGAGCCGACGGCTCATCTGGACACCCGCCGCGAGCTTTCGCTCGCGGAGAGCCTCGGACCATGGCTCGAGAACCGGACGGTCATCCTCGCCGCTCACCGCCTCGGTCTAGTTGGGCGTGTTGACCGGACTCTCGCCCTTTCCGGCGGCCGACTCGTCGGTGCCGACGGGGTCGAACTGACCTGCCGCGAGCCGATCGGCGCCGAGCCTTGAGCGTCCCAGAGGCGCCGCACTCGGCGCTGGCCACTCTCCGGACACTCCTCCTCATTGCCGCCCCGCCGCGGGGACGGTTCCTGCTGTCCATCGCCCTTGGCATCGGTGCCGCCATGAGCACGGTCGCTCTCATGGCCTGCTCGGGCGCGCTCATCGACAAGGCGGCACTCCGGCCGCCTCTCTACACCTTGACGGTTCTCATGGCGTCGGTGCAGATTCTCGCCCTCAGCCGGGGGCCGCTTCGCTACGGCGAACGGCTCTTAGCCCATGACTCGGCGCTGCAGGCGACAGGGCGCCTTCGGCTGTGGCTCTACGACGAGGTCGAGCCGCGGACACCCGCGGCCCTCGGCCAGTGGCGCAGCGGCGACCTTCTCGCCCGGGCGACCGCTGATGTCGACTCCCTCCAGGACTTGGCTCTGCGCGGCGTCTCGCCGGTGCTGGTCGGGGTCATCAGCTCGGTGTTCGCCACATGCCTGGTGGCTGTCATCCTGCCGTCGGCAGGCCTTTTTCTCGCGGGCTGCCTGGCTTGCGCCCTCTGCCTCACCTCAGCGGTCGCCTGGGCACGCCAGCGCGGGCTCGGGGCGAAGGAAGCGGCTCTGAGAGGCGAGCTCTCGGCCGACGTAGTCGAGCTCCTCCGCGGCTCGGCGGATCTGGTGGCCTTCGGGCGCGACGAGGAGTACCTCGAACGGGCCCTTGCCGACGACGCGGCCCTTGCCCGTCTCGCACGCCGGCGCTCGTGGACCGCCGGCGCCGTGTCCGCTCTCGCGGTCGGTTTCACGGGCATCGCCGTCATCGGCCTGTTGGTGGTCGCGGTCCCGGCTGCGCGCTCCCACCGGCTCCCCGGATACATGCTGGCTGTCCTGCCACTGGTGGCGCTCGGCGCCTTCGAGAGCGTGCCACCGGTGGCCGACGCCGTGTCGAGGCTCTCGCACTACTTGGCTGCCGCGCGCCGCGTGCTCGCGATCGCCGCCATCCCGACGCCGGTTCACGACCCCGTCGACCCGGCGCCCGAGCCTGCGGGAACCGACGTCGTCCTGAAGGACGCAGCCCTGCGCTACAGCCTGGACAGTCCCTGGGCCTTGGACGGCCTCACGATGTCGGTCCCGGCAGCGCGCCGGGTCGCCCTCGTCGGGCCGAGTGGCGCCGGCAAGAGCAGTGTCGTGAACACGTTGCTGCGCTTTTGGGCACTAGAGGCCGGTGAGGTCACACTCGGGGCAATCCCCCTCGAACGTCTCCGCCAGGAGACTCCGCGCCGCATGATCGGCTGGGTGGCCCAGGACACCCACCTGTTCAACACGACCGTGCGGACGAATATCGCCCTCGCCCGGCCCGACGCGAGCCAAGCCGAGATCGAAGCAGTGACCCGGGCGGCACAACTCGGGGAGTGGATCGATTCACTGCCCGACGGCTTCGAGACCAAAGTCGGCGAACAGGGTGCACAGATCTCCGGCGGCCAGCGCCAACGCCTCGCTCTCGCCCGGGCACTACTGGCCCGGACGCCGATCCTGGTCCTAGACGAGCCGACCTCGGGGCTCGACGAGGCGACGGCGGAAAGGCTTCTCAGCGAAGTCATGTCCACCACGGCGGGCAAGAGCCTCCTGTACGTCACGCACCGCCTCGACGAGCTGGCGGCCTTCGACGAGGTCGATGTCATCGAGAACGGCCGCGTGGTCAGCCGGTGCGTACCTGAAGAGAGCCGCGATGCGAGCGCTGTACCCGGTGCGGCCGGGGAAGGGGCCGCTACGGCCGTGAAGCGGTCGTGACCCGGAACACGGGGACCTGCAAGGCAATCTCTGCGAAGGCTTCGAGGGCTGCGCTCGGATCGATCGGGACGTGCGTCCTGGCCCCTGGGGCGCAAGCCAGATAACGCCGCAGGATCGGAGCACGCTCTGAGGGCTCGACCTCAGTGAGGTGCACGCTGTCGCGGCGACCGTGATGGAGCACGGCCTCACCTCCAGACGCCCGGACGTTGTGCACCCAGTTCACTTCGTTGCCGAGCATCGACACGAGGTAACACTCGCCCTCGTAGTCGGCCATGACGAGAGGGAACTTGACGACGCGACCACTTCGCCGACCGCGCACCTCCAGCGTCACCCAGCGCTTCGGCCGAACCCCGGCCGAGTGAAGCCAGGCCGTAACCCGGTTCAGCACCCGCGCCAGGCGATTCGGACGGCCGCCCTTGTACAGCCGGCGACGGAAGTCCTCGCGGCCAGTCATCTCCACTCCGCTCACTCGGTTGCGGTCAGACTCGATCCAAACCGGAGTGCGATCCAAGCCTCAGGCGAGCCCCGGGAAGAAGATCTCGATCTCCCGGGCGGCCGACTCCGGGCCGTCGGAACCGTGAATGAGGTTCTCGGTCATCTCGATGGCGAGGTCTCCTCGGATCGTCCCGGGCGGTGCTTCGGCAGGATTTGTTGGTCCCATGAGCGTCCGAACGACTTTCCACGTACCGGCGGGGCCGGCAACGACCATGACCATCGCTGGGCCGCGACCGATGAAGTTGACCAGGTCGGGGTAAAACGGCTTTCCGACGTGTTCTGCGTAGTGCCGGCTCGCGGTGTCGTCGTTGATGGTACGCAACTCGGCCGCCACGATGCGCAGGCCCTTTCGCTCCAGACGGTTGATGATCTCCCCGATCAGACCGCGCTCAACGGCGTCAGGTTTGCAGATGACAAGGGTTCGCTCCACGGGCGGCGACCCTAATCGCCGCGATGGCGACACGGCAATGTCGGGCCGGGAGCGGACTGTTCAGCGCAGCGCCGTACGTGCCGCCCCAACGACGTAGAGCGAGCCCGTGACCAAGACCAGGTCGTCCCGGTCCGCGAGCTCGAGGGCCCGCTGCAGAGCCTCTGCGGTCGTCCCGGCCTCTTCGGCGACGAGGCCGAGCGCCTGTGCAGCCTCGACGACGTTGGCCGGCTCTTGAGCCCGCGGTGAGGGAGGACGACATGCCACGACTGCGGTGATGCGCTCGGCTCCGAGCGCGGACAGCAGCTCGCCCGGATCGCGGCCTCGAAGACAGCCCATCACCACGATCACCCTTCGCGCGGCAGCGAAGTCCTCTCTGAGGGCCCAGCCGGCCGCGGTGGCTCCGGCCGCGTTGTGAGCCCCGTCGAGCACTACGAGCGGATGGCGTCCGACCACCTCGAGACGCCCGGGCATCCTGACAGCACCAAGCACGTCGGAGACGAGGTCCTCTTCTATCGTCGTCCCGAGGAAAGCCTGTGCCGCGGCGACCGCACAAGCGGCGTTGTCACCCTGGTGAGCTCCATGAAGCGACAAGTGCACTTCCGAGAACCGCCCGAGGGGCGTCCAGATGTCGACCAGGCGCCCCCCGACTGCGAGCCGATTCGAGCTGCAACCGAATTCCGTTCCCCGCCGCCAGATCGCCCGGGCCCCGACCCGTTCGGCCTCAGCCTCGAAGATCGCGGCCACGTTCGGCGACTCTTCGCCCAACACGAGAAGCGAGCCGCTCTTTACTATGCCGGCCTTTTCGGCTGCGATCGACTCCCGCGTGGTTCCAAGGATCTGGGTGTGATCGAGCTCAACGTTGGTGACCACGGCAACATCGGCGTGGCCGACGTTGGTCGCGTCGAAGCGACCCCCGAGACCAACTTCAGCCACAACGGCCTCCGCTGCCATGTCGGCGAACCAGGCGTATGCAGCCGCCGTCACGAGCTCGAACCAGGTCGCCCGTATGCCTAGGAAGCGTTCGATCTCCGCCACTGTCCCGAGAGCGCCGACAAGGGAGTCGTCGGTGATGTCCGTGCCGTCGAACTGAAGCCTCTCGTTGATCTGTTCCAAATGAGGGCTCAGGTACGTCCCGACCGACAACCCACAGGCGCGCAGGATCGCGGCCGTCATCCGAGACGTCGAACCCTTGCCGTTCGTCCCTGTGACATGAACGATTGGGTAGGTCGTCTGTGGATCGCCGAGCGCGCTCACCAGCGCGCCTATTCGTTCCAGGCTGGGCAGGCCAAGACGCCCGGCCCGGCCTGATTCGATTGCCTCGAGGTTGACGTGCCGGTCGAGCCAGGCCAGTGTCTCGCCCAGAGAGGGAGCTCCCGCACCTGGCAGGGGTAGCAAAGGCGGTTCCACGGGAAGTCCGAACTGCTGATCAGACTGGGACACGCCTCAAGAAGGGTCGGGGAAGACCGGCCGGCTCAGGAAGCCGCGCGGCGTGAGCGCTCGGACTTCTCCTGACCAGTGGCGCGGGGAACCAAACTTGGCGCGACCCGCTGGAGCACGACGGACTTGTCCACCACGCAGCGCCCGATGTCCTCACGACTCGGCAGGTCGTACATGACCTCGAGCAGGACCTCCTCGAGGATGGCACGGAGGCCGCGAGCCCCCGTGCCCCGCAACATCGCCTGCTGGGCGACGGCTTCCAGGGCGTCTCCTGTCAGCTCGAGCTCGACGTTGTCGAGCTCGAAGACGCGGTGGAATTGCTTCACCAGGGCATTCTTGGGCTCGACGAGGATCCGGACGAGGGCCTCCTCGTCAAGACTACGGACAGCACCGATCACGGGCAGACGCCCGACGAACTCGGGAATGAGGCCGAACTTGAGCAGGTCCTCGGGGAGAACCTGCATGAGGACCTCACCCTCCTCGCGGTGTTTGCTGTGGCGCACGTCGGCCCTAAAACCGATACCGGCACGGCCAATGCGGTTCTCGATGATCTTGTCCAAGCCGGCGAACGCGCCGCCGCAGACGAACAGGATGTTCGTCGTGTCGATCTGGATGAATTCCTGATGGGGATGCTTGCGGCCGCCCTGGGGTGGGACCGAGGCCGTGGTGCCCTCAAGGATCTTGAGCAGCGCCTGCTGGACGCCCTCGCCTGAAACGTCTCTCGTGATCGAGGGGTTCTCGCTCTTCCGGGCGATCTTGTCGATCTCGTCGATGTAGATGATGCCCGTCTCGGCCTTCTTGACGTCGTAGTCCGCCGCCTGGATCAGCTTGAGAAGGATGTTCTCGACATCCTCGCCCACGTAACCGGCTTCGGTGAGTGCCGTCGCGTCCGCGATCGCGAACGGGACGTTCAACATGCGCGCCAACGTCTGTGCCAACAGGGTCTTGCCACAACCGGTCGGACCGAGAAGAAGGATGTTGGACTTCGCTATCTCGACGTCTCCGTCGCGATATACGCCTGCCTGCACGCGCTTGTAGTGGTTATAGACCGCTACTGAGAGGATCTTCTTGGCTTGCTCCTGACCGACCACATAGTCATTCAGGAAATCGAAGATCTCCCTGGGCTTGGGCAGATCCTCGAAGCGAACCTCCGTCGGCTCCGAGAGCTCCTCTTCGATGATGTCGTTGCACAGCTCGATGCACTCGTCACAGATGTAGACNNNNCGACCTCCCGATTGGTGATGACCTCGTCGATAATGCCGTATTCCTTGGCTTCCTCGGCGTCCATGATGAAGTCCCTGTCAGTGTCCTTTTGCAGCCTTTCAGCGGACTGGCCAGTGTCGTTGGCGAGCATCTGGTTCAAGAGGTCCCGCATTCTGAGGATCTCCTTGGCCTGCAGCTCGATGTCACTCGCCTGTCCGCCACCACCACCGTAAGGCTGATGGAGGAGGATCCGAGCGTGTGGAAGAGCGAACCGCTTCCCCTTGGTACCCGCCGCCAAGAGCACTGCCGCTGCCGACGCCGCTTGTCCAAAACAAAATGTCGACTTGTCGGGTCGGACATACTTCAACGTGTCGTAGATCGCGAAAAGTGCGGTTATGTCGCCACCCGGCGAGTTTATGTAGATGTTGATGTCCTTCTCAGGATCCTCAGACTCGAGAAACAACATCTGGGCGCACACCAAGTTCGCGATCGTGTCGTCGATCGGGGTCCCTATGAAGATGATCCGCTCGCGAAGCAACCGGGAGAAGAGGTCGTAAGCACGTTCGCCTCTCGGCGACTGCTCGACCACAGTTGGGACGAGATAGTCATTCGCGGCCAAAGCTCAGTCCTCCTTGCCGGCTGCCGACTCGGCCGCACTTTCGTCCGCGGCCTCTACAACCTCGCCCGTCACCTCGGCGTCGGCCCTATTCGCATCCTCTTCCTCGGAGTCGACCGCTTCGAGGAGCAACGTTCGATCCATCGGGGCCCCTTGCTCATCGACGATGTCGACGGAGTTGACCAGCCATGCGACCGCCTTCTCGTTCCTGACATCTGAGCGTAGCTGCTCGAGACCACCGGTCCTGGCGAGACGGGCCGCGAGGCTTCGCGCGTCCTGGTTGGTCTGCGACGCGAGACGCTCTATCTGAGCTGCAAGATCCTGGTCGTCGACGACGATCCCCTCGGCCTCGGCGAGCGACCGCAAGGCGAGATCGGCCCGCACCTGCGAGACCGCCTGGCGCTCGAACTCGGCATCGAGCTCGGCCGGGTCCTGTCCGGAGGCCTCGAGGTATTCATCGATCGTCAGGCCGCGCTCGGCCAAGCGGTGCGCGAGGGCCTCACGGGCTCGCTCTACTTCTCCGGCCACCAAAGTCACCGGCATCTCATCGGCGACGAGCTCCGCGAGGGCCTCAACCACCCGCTCGCGAAGAAACAGGCGCGCCTCGAGCTTCTTCAAACTGGAGAGATTGTCCGCGAGATGGCTGCGCAACTCCTCGAGGGTGTCGAACTCCGAGGCATCCGAGGCCCATTCGTCGTTCGCCTCGGGCAGCACCTTCTCGCGCACCTGTTTCACGAGTAGCCGCAGCTGGCCGGCACCCCCCTTGAGCTGGGGAGCGTCGATTTCGACGATGTCACCGGCCTTCTTGCCGCGTAGCTGCTCATCCGCCCCGTCGGCGATGCCGCCGGTGCCCACCTCGTACACGAAGTCGTCGGCACTCAGCCCTTCGGCGACCTCCCCGTCGCGCACGCCGTGCACATCGACGGTAACCAGATCACCGTCCCGAGCTGGTCGTTCGACTTCGCTGAGCTGGGCGAATTGCTCACGCAGCCGGTCTACGCGAGCGGCAATCTCGAGGTCGGTGGGCTCCAAGGGCGGGAGGGTGACGACTAGACCTTCGTAACCGGCGACAGAAACCTTCGGGCGAACCTCGACAACCGCGTCGAAGGCAAGAGCCCCGGCATCCTCACCCGATGTGATGTCGATCTCCGGAGCCGCGATCGTGTCAATGTCCGCTTCTTCGACGGCCTGGGCGTAGTAGTCCGGGAGCGCATGACGGATCACCTCGGCTCTGATCGCCTCGGCACCGAGGCGAACCTCGAGGAGGCGGCGAGGCACTTTCCCCGGCCGGAAGCCGGGAACGGCGACCTCCTTCTGGAGCCGGCGAATCGTCTCGTCGACTGCGCCTCGAAGTTCCTCCTCGTCTATCTCGACGGTGAGCTTGACGCGGTTGCCCTCAAGGGCCTCAGAAGTAGATCGCATAGGTCGTGCGTACTCTACTGGGCGCACGGACTAAGTCCCGCCACCCGCGCTCGGCGAATACGCGAGGCCTTGCATCCAGGGCCTGCCTGATGCCTCTACGATCGCGGAGTCACACTACGAGGCAACGGGGAGTAGCGCAGCTTGGCAGCGCGCCTGCTTTGGGAGCAGGAGGCCGCGGGTTCAAATCCCGCCTCCCCGACGTCTTTGGGTCGCCGTGGACGATCGAGCTGGCCTCCCGGTGACGGCGAGATAGCCTCTGCGTACGTTGCGGGCGTAGCTCAATGGTAGAGCTCCAGCCTTCCAAGCTGGTCANNCCGGTCGCCCGCTCCAGCTGTTATCCCTGGTCAGGGGCACTTAATGGTGAGCTACTGGCCGAGTGCTTGGCTTCCATCCCGCGGATATCCCGCGAACCTTCCGAAATGGTGATCACCGGAGCCGCCTGGGCCATCTCCGAGAGCGCCGCCGCGAGCACCGCGTCCCGGTCGCTCGTCGCGTGCTGGTAGCGCATCGCCGCGGCCGCCGACTTGTGACCCGCCCGGCGCATGATCTCCGCGGTAGTCGCCCCCGTGGCCGCCGACCATGTGAGGCCGGAGTGTCGGCAATCGTGGAAGCGAAGCTCCGGGCGTCCGATGGTCTGGCGAGCCGCTTGAAGCGCGTGGTTCAACGTGAGCTGACTTAGACGGCCACCCTCGGGGCCGGTAAAGAACGGGGCATCATTGGATGGGCCAACACGGCTAGCGAGGTGCTCCCCCACCTCGGGTAGCCAGAATTCAGGGATCTTCAGTATGCGCTCCCCTGCGTCAGTCTTAGGGGGGCCGATGCTGAGACCGCCGCGCACTCTGTTAACGCTGCGGGAGATCGTGACCTCTCCATGCAGCAAGTCGAAGTCGTGCCGCTCCAGCCCGAGGACCTCGCCGCGCCGAAGCTGGCAGTACGCGGCAAGGACCACGGTGAGCCGAAGGTCTGGCGGCATCGCACTGGCGAGCGCAGACACCTCCGCCACCGTCGCTGTGGGCCGCTCTGGTGAGTGCTCCTGACCGGCGCCCTTGACGGTGCAGGGATTCCGACCGATGACTCCATCGGCGACAGCGGTAGAGCAGAGCTGGTGAAACAGCCTGTACGCCTTCGCAGCCGTCGTTGGGTACTCGCGTGCGAGTTCCGCATTCCAGCTCCGCACGAGGGCCGACGACGATGCCACCTTCCCGAGCGGCAGACCGCCGAATCTTGGCTTGATGTGCAGCTTGAGGAGCGACTCGTACAGCTCGACCGTTCGCGGACGTAGGTCGTGGCGATCCGCGAGCCACCGGTCTACGTACTCGCCGAACTTCTCCGAGGCGTCTCGAGGGTCGATCCACGCTCCTTTGTCGAGAGCGGTTCGCTGCTCTCGCTCGTACTTCTCCGCTTCCTTTTTGGCATGGAATGTCTTGCAGTGTTCTTTGCCATCGGGACCCCGGTAACGCACGTCGTAGCGCACCGTGGGCTTGCTCACCTTGCCGGTCTTGGGGTCTTTCCGGCCCTGGACCCTCCGCTCCTCGATCACCACTCCGCCCTTCCGGCGCGCTCGACCGCTAGCTACCTAGGATAATGAAAGGGTGTATTTGTCCTCTCTCGCCGCGGTGCTACAACTCCCAGAAACCAAGGCTTGTTGGCAATCACGAAGTGGGGAGGGCTATGGCGCGGCGCTCAACGCCCGGGGTCCCGTTGCTTGTTCACGCTCAACGCTTACTTTGCAGCCGACTCAGCCCGTGCAGAGCTTGCGGATCGCAGCATCAGGAAGAGCGCAGCTTCACCGTCGGCGTGGCTCAACAGTGGCGTCGCCGATCAACCTGTTG
>PLKG01000082.1 GCA_003140595.1 Acidimicrobiaceae bacterium
GATGCACGTTGAGGCCCTCGAGCGACCGGCTGAAAACACCGACGGCCGCGACGAGGCTGGCCACCGTCGGGTCAGGTCCTCGGTGCGAGCAGATACAACGATGGTCCCGGCTCAGTGGGCGACATCGCGCCCGTAGACATCGAGCAACCGCACACGTGTCGCCTGAAGCCGATCGAGAATCACCGCAGCGATACGTTTCATGAGCAGATAGCCGAAAGCCGGGTCCGTTTCTGCCTTCGCGCGCAGACAGTCAGCATCGATCGCGATGGCGCCAACAGGCTCGAGAGCACGGGCATCGAAGTGCCACCGGTACGGGGGGAACATCCAGGACCAGCCGACGGCCTGACCCGGACCTATGCGGTCGATGACAAGGGGTACGCGACCGGGTTCGTACACCTCGAGCGCCACGTGGCCACGACGCAGCAGGTAGAGCGACCGCGCCGGCTCACCCTCCTCCAGCAAGAGCTCGCCCGTGGCAATAGCCACGTTCTGCGAACATCCTCCGACCAGTTCGGCCACATCGACGGGCAGCCCGCTGAACAACGGGTGTTCCGCGACTAGTTCACCGATGTTCTCGGTCATGATCGGTCACCTCCCGACTCGATGAGGACGGGAACAACCCCGTCGTTCGCGGCCGCTGTCGCGTCATGAAGCCGGCAGCAACCCGGCACCCGTTCGTCACGCCAGCCGTGGGAGACGGCTGGTACTGAGAACCTGCCGTTCGACAACCGCTGCTTCGCGCACGACAGGGCAGACGGATCGGCGCTGTCTACTGTCGGCGAAGCGCTGAGGCCCATGCGGGTCACAATAGGCAATCTGGCCGATCGCTGCTTACCTCGCACTACCAGTTCTGCCCCCGTCGTCACCGTCAGCTCGGCTTTCGCGGACTATCGCGGTTGCGGGGCAGGTCCCGCCGAGCCAACCGAACTTGGGAATGGTAATAAGGTCCGGTGACTGTAGACCAGTGGACAGCTGTCGACCGCTACCTCACCAGCCTTCTTGTGCCGCCGGACACCGTGCTCGAAGCAACGCTTGCGGCAAGCGCCGATGCCGGACTTCCCTCGATCAACGTCGCGCCAAATCAGGGCAAGCTCCTGAACCTCCTTGCGCTGGTCAGCGGAGCGCGGACCATTCTCGAGATCGGGACGCTGGGCGCCTACAGCACGATCTGGCTCGCGCGCGCGCTGCCCTCGTCCGGGCGCCTCGTCTCCCTTGAAGCAGATCCTCGGCACGCGGCTGTGGCAAGGGAGAACATCGCGCGCGCCGGTCTGTCGGACGCGGTGGAGATTCTGGTCGGACCGGCAGCTGAGTCGCTCCCAAAGCTCAGGGACCAGCGGCGCGCGCCCTTCGACTTCGTGTTCATCGACGCTGACAAGCCATCCACAGCAGAGTATTTCGCCTGGTCCCTGGAGATGTCGCACGTCGGAACTCTGATCGTCGTCGACAACGTGGTACGTCAAGGACAGGTAGTCGAGTCCGCAAGCAGCGATAGGAACGTTCAAGGCATGCGACGCTTTCTGGACCAGCTGGCGAACGAACCACGGGTGAGCGCGACGGCTATTCAGACAGTTGGTGTCAAAGGACACGACGGATTCGTGCTGGCTGTTGTCATCGCCGAGACGCAGTAGCTCGACAGAGTGCTGCTCCGGATGCCCGCGACTCGTCGGGCACGCTGTTCAAGACGGCGCCCGACTCACCTGAGCTGACATCGGGCCGCTGACGACGCTCTCGTTATCGCCTAGGATCTCGAAGTCGGGCCTAGGGTGCGTCACTCTCGGTCCGGCGGCAACGACAATTCATCCCAGCCGGCAGCTGCTTGCCTGCGACGGGGACCTGTGGTGCAGCCTGGAGTGCACGCCGGCCTGTCAAGCCGGAGGTCGCGGGTTCAAATCCCGTCAGGTCCGCTCTCGCGTGTGTATCTGTGTTCCGTCTGTAAGGTTCGGGGTTGCTTTTCGCATCGCTGTGCGGTTCGATGGCGTCTCTTGCGGCAATATGGAGGCCGTCCTGGCAACAGGACGAGCGGTCGGGTAGCTCAGTTGGTAGAGCGCGCGCCTGAAAAGCGCGAGGTCACCGGATCGATGCCGGTCCCGACCACCGCTGAATTAGCTGCTCGCGGTCACGGTGACCCGACGTGCCGCGACGCCGAAAAGGACCGACGGTCCAGTTGCCCGAGAGAATCGCGCCTCTGCCAGTTCAGCCGCCGCCTTCGATCACACCGTTGATGTCCCACAGGTCTTCCCAGGCCTGATCTTGCTTCCACAAGAAGACGTGCCCCTTGATCAGGCGGTCATTCTTGTCTGTGCCTGCGATGGCCTGCATCTCGTCTTCTGTCAAAGGATCAGTCACAACGGCTTCGAGATTTGACTCATACTCGTTGCGCCTGTCCGAGAAGGGTATTGGGGTCTGCCCTCGCTGCACGGCCCACTTCACGCAGACCACCGCCGGGTGCACTCCGTGGTCACGCGCGATGCTGACCAGGATCGGGTCCTCTATGTCGACGGTATCTTCGGGCGTCCGGTCACGATCAGGTCGGGTCGGTGACCCAATGGGGCAGAAACCGATCGGCTCAATACCCCGGCTGCGAACATAGTTGAAGAGCTCGAGCTGCTGAAAGTGCGGGTGCAGCTCCATCTCGTTCACGGCGGGAGGTATCCGAGCGTCGCGCAGCAGAAGCTCCAGCTTGGGGATCGTCGTGTTCGAAGTGCCAATATGCCGGACGAGCCCCAGGTCGACCAGTCGCTCCATCTCTCGCCAGGTCTCCATGAACTCACTGTGCACATACGGCCGGGCGTTGGGGCTGCGGGAGCTGACGTCGCAACCGGGTGGGTGGAAGTTAGGGTACGGCCAGTGCACGAGGTACATGTCCAAGTAATCCATGCGAAGGTCAGACAACGACTGTTCGCACGACGGGACAACGTCCTCTTTCGAATGCTTGTCGTTCCACAGTTTGGACGTAATCCAAAGCTGTTCGCGGGGAAATCCCTCTAGAACCTGCCCGATACGGTCTTCATTGCCGTACACAGAGGCACAGTCGAAATGTCTGTAGCCGACGTCTAAGCCTCCACTCACAGCCTGGGCTACCGACTCGGCGGACACACGGTCTGAGCCGAAGGTGCCCAGCCCTATGGCGGGCATCAACGCGCCGGTATGCAGCTTTCGCTTCGGAACTAACGCCGGATCAACAGGCATGGGAACCTGAAGTCCTGAAGTGAGCCTTGCAAAGGCATTCCACCATTGGTCGTTAGGGGCGGCACTCACGACGGCCCGCTCCCCATCCTCCTTTCAGTGCGTACCTGCAGTTCTCTCGCATAGAGCTTGCCGACCGTAGGTGAACCCGAACCTAGGGCCAGTTTCTTCCGGCTTTCGACGCATTCGGTCACGGCGCCTACCGTCGCGCTTGAGTCCGATAGCAGCGCACCGTACGCGTAGCCTACAACCACAAGGAGGACCCTGGCCAAGCCCCCGAAGAGAACGAAGAGGCGCCTACAGCCAATGCGGCAAGGATCTTCGTCGTAGTAGCCCGAGATCAAGGCCGAGACATTCAGCTCTCTCCTCGACGCGGTCACGACGACGGCTCGTAGCGTGTCGGACCCGCAGTTCGCTCCAGCTTCGACGACTGGGGAAGTTGCTCGTCCGCGCCGTATAAGGTGGTTGCCTTCCGTAAGAACGGCGCTGGGCCAACCGCATCGGGCTTGCCGAGGAGACCATCTACGCGCTACGAATTCCACTACGCCGAGAATCATGCGGTCGTTTGACCTGGCTCCCGATGGGCCTTTTCGGCGAAGTGTGAACCTAGTGTGACTATCGTTCTTTGTCCGAGACTAGTTTGGTGGCCA
>PLKG01000162.1 GCA_003140595.1 Acidimicrobiaceae bacterium
CGACCCTCACCTTGGCAAGGTGATGCTCTACCACTGAGCCACGTCCGCGTATTGCCGGATCTTACCAAGCCTCCACGGGATCTCACCACCAGCTGCGCGGTGGATTCCTCAACTCCGCCAGTCCGCGCTACGGGCATCCGCGTCTGCGGAGACCCGACACCTGGACCAGCCGGTCACGGACGCTGAACCACAGTCAGAAGCTCTTCGAGACTCTCCGTGATCATCGACGGAAGGTCAGATATGTCGGGCACAGTAGCTCTGCAGCCGTTCAGTCCGAAATACACGGTGCCGCAATAGGTCATCACTGTCATGTTGAGCCCTGCACCCTCGACGACTGGTCCGACCGGATAGATGCCGACCACAGGCACGCCTGCTAGGAACAACGGAACTTGAGGCCCCGGGATGTTCGAGATCGTGACATTGAATGCCGGCCGGACATGATCGAACATCCGAGTCGAGGAGACGAAGTGTGCCGCACCGCCTATGAGAGCGGGAAACGTGAACTCCGTCCAATCGGTCAGCAGTCCCGCTCCCAAAAGAGACTCCTGCGACTTGGCGTCAGACATCGCCGCTGAGATCGCGCGCAGGCGCAACAGGGGATCAGAGATATCGGTCGCGAGCGACGTGAGCATCGCGGAAAGGCGGTTCCCAGCGCTCAGCCTCTCCTCGTCGGCCCGCACCGACATCGGGACCAGGGCGACCAGCGGCTCTTTGGGAAGCTCGTCCCGGGCAAGCAGAAAGCGTCTCAGCGCGCCGGCGCAGAGCGCCATCACGACGTCGTTGACGGTGCATCCAAAGTGGTTCTTGACGACTTTCAGGTCCTCGAGCGCCGCTTCGCCGAAGCACACGCGACGGTGGGATGTAATCGCGAGATTGAAAGACGTCCTCGGCGCCCTGAAAGGTGGCGGAGGGGGCACGGTCGGCGAGTCGCGGTTGTGCTCGGAGACACGCAGCACTGCTTCTGCGATGCGCCGGGTCGTACTCACCATCTTGAAAGGAGTGGAAGCGAGCCCTGCCCATGCGCCAACTAGGAGGTCCTTATCGCTCGGGACGCGCTCGGGATGCCAGTCGTCTTCTTCGTGGATATCGGACGATGGATCTGCTGACAGGTCGAGCCAGGCTGCCGCAAGCTCCGAACCCGAGACTCCGTCCATTGCGGCGTGGTGCATCTTGACCACAACCGCCTGGAGTCCCGCCTCGAGGCCTTCCACAACGCTGATCTCCCACAAGGGACGTTGTCGGTCCAGCGGCGACCCGACTATCTGACTCACGAAATCCTCGAGCTCCGACCGACCACCGGGCGTCGGCAGACAAGCCCGGCGCAAGTGGAAGTTCAGGTCGAACTCAGGGTCTTCGATCCACACCGGCGGCGCGAGGCCGAATGGCACCTCGACGAGACGACGCCTGAAGAGCGCCGCACGATGAAGACGGCGCTCCACCATCGCTCGTACTCGCGCATAGGAGAAGCCCCCGGACGCGCCCCTCGGATCGAGGAGAAAGACACCGGCCATGTGCATGTGATTCGTGGGTGTCTCCATGTAGAAAAACATGGAATCGAGCCCGCTCAGCCGCTGCACCGAACCTCTTTCCTCACCTCACCGCCCGCTGTGACCGAAACCTCCCTCGCCGCGTTCGCTGGTCTCGAGACTCTCCACCGCCACGAAACGGGCCTCCTCAACCCGACAGATCACCAGTTGGGCAACTCGGTCCCCGCGGCAGACCTTGTAGGGAGTGCTTGGATCGGTGTTCACCAGTATGACCGCGACCTCGCCGCGGTATCCGGGGTCAATAAGGCCAGGCGCGTTGAGGCAACTCACGCCATGGCGCGCGGCGAGCCCACTCCGCGGCAACACGAGGCCGGCATGGCCCTCGGGGATGTTGAGCGCGATCCCGGTTGGGATAACTGCACGACCGCCGGCCGGTGCCAGTACCGCGTCAGCTCTGGCGACCAGGTCACAGCCCGCGTCGCCGAGGCGGGCGTAGCTCGGCACCGGAAGATCCATGTCGAGGCGAACGAGCTGAATCTCGACCATGTCAGGGCACCGTAGTAGAGCTGCGCCAGATCCGGGTACGATGCCCCTCGGTGCTCGCCTGGATGGATCTTGAGATGACCGGACTCGACCCGGCGCACAACGTCATCGTCGAGATCGCAACGCTCGTCACCGACGACGAGTTGAACATCGTCGCAGAAGGCCCCGATCTTGTCATAGGCGCCACGCCCGAGCAGCTTGATGACATGGACGACGTGGTGCGGAGGATGCACACGACAAGCGGGCTTCTAGTAGAGATCGGGGAATCGACGGTGACGGTGGACCACGCCGCAGCGGCCACCTTGGAATTCGTCAAATCACACCTCCCCACGGCTGGCTCGGTGCCACTGTGTGGAAACTCGATCGCAATGGACCGTCGATTCCTGCGCCACTACATGCCGGACCTGGACGAGTACTTCCACTACCGCACCGTCGACGTGTCCACGTTGAAGGAGCTGTGCAAGCGCTGGTATCACGACCTGTATGCCGCGCGACCCCAGAAGGTGACCGCTCACCGCGCACTGGACGACATTCGCGAGAGCGTCGCGGAACTGGTCTACTACCGCGAGCATCTCTTCCGCACAGGGGCCGAGCTCGCGGTGCGTAAGACCGCAACCGCGGCTAGCGCCGAGACCGGGGCCTCCCTCAGGCGCGATCAGTCCGAAACCTCCGGGGACGTTCCTGAACAAGTCCTTCCGGCCTGATCAGGACGAACGGTCCGCACGAGTTCTTTTTCTCGTGAGCGGCGGCCGACCTGCGGTACGCGACCACCATCTCGTCGCTAAGCGCGTCCCTTCGAGCTCAGCAATCTGTGCCTCGACCCGGTCGAGGACTACCCGCGCATCCAGGTAACCCCGCTCGAGCAGCTCCTCGGTATGGGAGAAGTCCTGCCACAGGATCTCCGCGACGCCGGACTGCTCCAACACGATTACCTCGACGTGGGAAGGGACAGCAGCGAGGTCCCGGCGAAGTCGCGTGCGTATCGACAACCCGAACGCGACCAACAAGGCCTCATACGGTCGCCCGGAGTCGATCGGGCTGGAGTTGACCCCGCCGCACAACAGGACGTAGATCCGACGCGCACCTGCCGCCAGCGCCACCGAAAGCGGGGTGTTGTCGACCACTCCCCCGTCGATGTATCGACTGCCTTCACGCTCGACTGCCGGGAAGATCGCGGGCAGAGCGGCCGAAGCGAGGACGGCCTCCAGCGCGGGCCCTTCCGTGAGCCATTCCTCGACTCCGTCGTCCAGGCGCGTGGCCACGATCGTCAGCGGCACGACCGAATCCTCCAGCCGGTCGAAACGGAGGAAGCTGCTCACGAGCCGCCGCAGTCCCTCGATCGGGTAGACGGCCTCGCGTCGCTCGACGAAACGCCACGACCCGTGCAGCCGGCCCTTGGGGAAGACGTCGTTGGTCGCTACGGCGCGCCACATCTCGGCGGCGAGGTAGGTGCCTTCGAGCGTCGGCTCGCCGGCGAAGAAGGCCGCGTTCACCGCGCCGATCGAGGACCCGACCACGAGGTCGGGAACGATCCCACGCTCGCACAACGCTCTAAGCATCCCCACCTGGCAGGCGCCACGGTTGCCCCCGCCCGAGAACACGAACGCCGTCTCGACCGGGTGCGGAGCGAGCGAGGGCACACCGATAGAACCGGCCACCGGCTCGGCCGCTGAGACAGCACCCTCGACGAAGGGCCCCGGGGCAACTCCGTAGACCGGCATACGCTCAGCCCGGCTTCAAGGTGGCGACACCGGTGAGAAGGCTTCGAGCGGGCCGGCTGCTCATGTCCGCACGCTACCGGGCGTCAGCGCGTGAAACCGCGACAATATGCTGCCAAACCATGACAAGTCCAGTCCTGCCGCGGCCGACTCGTGTGGGCTACTCGGGGACGCCCAATGCCGAGAAGCTCGGAATCCGTGAAGCCTCCACGGTCGCCCTCGTCGGTGCCTCACGAGAATTCACAATCCCCGATCTCCCGCCTGGCGTGAAGCTCCGGCGCTCGGCGCGGGGTCGCTCCGAAGTGACGATATGGTTCGTGCGTTCAGCCGCGGAGTTGGGCGCCCACATCGGTGCCATGGCAACACGCGCCGACACGAACGCCCTCTGGATCTGCTGGACTAAGAGGACCGCGGCCATCCGGACCGATGTCACAGAACACGCCGTTCGCGCTGCTGGCCTTGCGAACGGGCTCGTCGACTTCAAGATCGCAGCAATCGACGAAACCTGGTCCGGGCTGCGTTTCGCCGCGGTCTCGAACCGGCAGGATCCAGCCCGCGGCCAGATCCCGCGCGCCAGGGACCAGCGGCAGGTCCCGAGTGCCAGGAAAGAACTGTGACCAGCGATCACAACGTGCTCGTCCGTGTGTTGCGTGTGTTCACCGATGAGCAATGTCGCCACGGCAACGCCCTCGGAGTGATCGACGGTGCGCTAGTCGGCGAGGCTGACCGACAGCGAATCGCCCAGGAGCTCGGCTTCAGCGAGACGATCTTCGTCGACCGCTACGACACCGGCGAGCTGCGAATCTTCACGCCGGGCGGCGAGATCCCGCTCGCGGGCCATCCGCTCGTAGGCGCCGCCTGGCTTCTCCTGCGCGGCCAGGAATCCCCGACGGTGCTCGACCTGCGCCCTCCGGGCGGTGTCGTGCATTCCTGGGCCGACGAGGGCGGGAGAACGTGGATCGACGCGCCGCTCGGCACGCTGCCTGACTGGACCCTCGTCCAGTTGGGCTCGCCGGCAGAAGTCGAAGGCCTCACCGGACCCCTTCGAGCCAACCATGACCTCGTCGTCTACTGGGCCTGGACCGATACCCGGGTCATGAGGGTGCGCTGCTTCGCGCCCCGTTTCGCCGTAACCGAGGACGAAGCGACGGGCTCGGCCGCTCTGCGGCTCACCGCAATGCTCGAAGAGCCGATCGAAATCCGCCAGGGCAGGGGTTCGCTGTTGTCGGCACGTCCCGTCGACGCAGACAGAGCAGCCGTCGGCGGACTCGTCGTCGAAGACGCACCCCTCCACCTCTCCTCACAGTCCCGCCCTGACTGAAGTCAGCCGCACTGCCTGTTTGCGGACCGCCTGTTTATGAATTGTTAACGTTCCAGGACCGATATTTACGTCCTGTTGATACGGCTCGGCTGATGCTGGGTGCATGGGTGACTTCCTAGCGGTGGTGGGCACGTTGGTATTCGTGCTCGCGATGTTCGGCTTGATCTGGGCACTGGACAGAGTATGAACGCCGTCCAGATCGTGCTTCTCGTCGTCTCGGTGCTGATGTTCGTCTATCTCGGCGTCGCCATGTTCAAGCCGGAGTGGTTCTGATGCAATTCTTCTGGACAATCGTCGTGCTCGTGGTGCTGATGGGCATCTCCTGGCGATACCTGGGCTCCTATATGGCCGCAGTATTTGAGGGCCGCGTCCACTGGTTCGGATGGTTGGAGCGCCCGATCTACCGGGCCCTCGGCACGAGCCCCGAGCACGAGCAGAGCTGGAAACGATACGCGGGGTCCCTGATCGTGTTCTCCGCGGTTTCGCTCCTCATCACCTACCTGATCATGCGGATCCAGGGCTCGCTTCCCCTCAACCCGCAGCACCTCGGGGCCGTTGCACCTGCCTTGTCATGGAATACAGCAGTTTCCTTCATCACGAACACGAACTGGCAGAACTATGCCGGCGAGACCACGATGTCGTATTTCACCCAGATGGCCGCGCTCACGGTTCAGCAGTTCGTAAGTGCCGCCGTCGGTATCGCTGTCGCCATCTCTCTCGTCCGTGGCTTCGCTCGCCGGAACTCCCCGACGATCGGCAACTTCTGGGTGGACGTCACGCGTTGCTGCCTCTACGTCCTGTTGCCCATCGCCTTTGTCGGTGGGCTCATCTTCGTGGGGCAGGGGGCTGTGCAGACTCTCAGCGGTCCTGTCCACATACACGACGCTCTGAACGGCGTGACCCAGACCATCGCCGTCGGACCGGTCGGCTTCATGGAAGCGATCAAGGAGCTCGGCACCAACGGTGGAGGCTTCTTCAACGTCAACGGGGCGCACCCCTTCGAGAACCCGACCGGGGTCACGAACCTGCTCTCATTCGTCCTGCTGTTGTGCATCCCGTTCGCGCTCACGTACACCTTCGGCAAGATGGTGAGGAGCATCCGCCAGGGCGCCGCATTGCTGGCCGCTATGGTGATCATCTTCGGATGCTGGGTCGGATTCTCCTCCTACGCCGAACACCAGGGGAACCCCGCAGTCGCCGCCGCGGGCATCAAGAGCCAGCCCACAGGCAACATGGAAGGCAAAGAGGTTCGATTCGGCGACACCCAGTCGGCCCTCTACGACATCGCGTCGACCCAGACTTCGACGGGCAGCGTCGACGGGGCCAACGACTCCTACACGGCGATGGGCGGCTTCGGGCTGCTCACTGGGATGATGCTCGGCGAGGTCACTCCTGGAGGCACCGGAAGCGGCATCTACACGATCCTTCTCTATGCCATCATCGCCGTGTTCATCGGTGGCCTGATGATCGGGCGAACGCCTGAGTATCTCGGCAAGAAGATCCAAGCTAGAGAGGTCAAGCTCGCGGGACTTGGATCTCTTGTCATGCCCATGATCGTGCTCATCCTGACCGCCATCGCCGTTTCGGTCGCAGAGGGCCGTGCAGGCCCTTTGAACCACGGCCCTCATGCCTTCACAGAGATCCTCTACGCCCTGACCTCTCAGGCCAACAACAACGGGTCCGCATTTGCTGGGCTCAGCGGCAATACCCAGTTCTACAACATCATCGGCGGAATTGACATGCTCATTGGGCGGTTCGCCATCATGATCCCGGCACTGGCGCTGGCAGGCACACTTGCGGCAAAGGGCGCCGTGGCCGAATCGCTCGGCACCTTCAGGACCGACAACGGAATGTTCGTGGGTCTAGTCATCGGCGTCATCGTCATAATCGGTGGCCTCACCTTCTTCCCTGCTGTCTCTCTCGGCCCGATCGTCGAGCAGCTCATCCACACCAAGTTCTTCTGATGGAGCCCTCCCACATGAACGACTCAACCGACCCGCGCGGCGGCACCGGCCCTGCTACAACGGTGGACTCCGCGGCACCATCCCAAACAGGACCACACGGCGTGGCCCAGGCTCGAAGCCTCTTCGACCGTGAGATTCTCGCCCAGGCGATCATCGACTCGTTCAAGAAGCTCGACCCAAGGGTGCAGATCCGCAACCCCGTCATGTTCGTGGTCCTTGTCGGAACGGTGATCACTTTCATCGAGTCGATAGCCCATCCTGGCTTGTTCGACTGGTCGATCACCGTCTGGCTGTTCCTGACCCTCATATTCGCCAACTTCGCAGAAGCCATGGCAGAAGGACGGGGGAAGGCCCAGGCGGACACACTGCGCAAGATGCGCTCGGAGACCGAGGCGCGCCGACTGTTGCCGGACGGCACAGAGCAATTGGTCGCGGCTGCGTCGCTCGCCAAGGGCGACTTGGTGGTCTGTGAGGCCGGCGACCTTATCCCATCCGACGGTGAGATCACCGAAGGCATCGCATCGGTCGACGAGTCGGCGATCACCGGTGAGTCGGCACCTGTCATCCGGGAGTCCGGCGGTGACCGGTCTGCCGTCACCGGCGGTACCAAGGTGCTCTCCGACCGGATCGTGGTCATGGTGACAGCGGAACCAGGTCAGACTTTCCTGGACCGCATGATCACCCTTGTAGAGGGAGCCAACCGCCAGAAGACGCCCAACGAGCTTGCACTGACGATTCTCTTGGCTGTGCTCACGATCATCTTCCTGCCGGTCGTGGTCGTCCTAGAGCCTTTCGGCCACTACGCCGGAGCGACGATATCGGTCGTGATCCTCGTGTCGCTCCTGGTCTGCCTCATCCCGACGACCATCGGCGCACTGTTGTCGGCGATCGGCATCGCCGGAATGGACCGCCTCGTGCAGCGAAATGTGCTCGCAATGAGCGGCCGGGCTGTCGAAGCGGCCGGTGACACCCAGACACTGCTCTTGGACAAGACGGGCACGATCACCCTCGGCAACCGCATGGCATCGGACTTCTACCCGGTAGGCGGGCACCCCGAGCAGGAGCTGGCCGATGCCGCACAGCTGGCCTCGTTGGCCGACGAGACCCCGGAGGGACGCTCTATCGTCGTGCTCGCCAAGGAGCGTTTCGACATAAGAGCCCGAGAGCTCGGTGCGGACCACACGTTCGTCCCCTTCACGGCGACAACGCGGATGTCCGGCCTCGATCTCGGCACGCGCCAGATCCGCAAGGGCGCCGCTGAGTCTGTCAAGAATTGGGTCCTCGAGCTGCGCGGGTCGATCCCCGAAGACCTCGACGATGTGGTCGAGCGTGTCTCGCGGGCAGGATCGACGCCGCTTGTTGTCGCCGACGGATCGCGGATCATCGGCGTCATCGAGTTGAAGGACGTCGTCAAACAAGGCATTCGTGAGCGTTTCGACGAGATGCGTGCCATGGGCATCCGCACCGTCATGGTCACTGGCGACAACCCCCTAACTGCTGCTGCAATCGCGCAGGAAGCCGGCGTCGACGACTACCTCGCCGAGGCGACTCCCGAAGCGAAGCTCGCGCTCATCAAGTCCGAGCAGGAGGGAGGCAAGCTCATCGCCATGACCGGCGACGGTACCAACGACGCCCCGGCGCTGGCCCAGGCAGACGTAGGTGTTGCCATGAACTCGGGCACGACCGCCGCCAAAGAAGCCGGCAACATGGTTGACCTCGACTCCAACCCGACCAAACTCCTGGAGATCGTCGAGATCGGCAAGCAACTGCTCATCACCCGGGGTGCGCTCACGACCTTCTCGATCGCGAACGACGTCGCAAAGTACTTCGCCATCATCCCGGCCCTGTTCGTAGCTACCTACCCACAACTGAAGACGCTCAACATCATGAGGCTCCACAGCCCGCAAAGTGCCGTGTTGTCAGCTGTGATCTTCAATGCGCTCGTGATCATCGCCCTGATCCCGCTCGCGTTGCGCGGTGTGAAGTTCCGGGCCGCCAGCGCGGCAGCCATCCTGCGGCGCAATGTCTACATATACGCAGTGGGCGGCATCGTCGCGCCCTTCATCTTCATCAAGCTGATCGACCTGATCCTGACCGCATTGAAGGCGTACTGATGATCAACTACTTACGGCGCTCCATTGTCCTTGCCCTCTTCTTCCTGGTCTTCTTCGGCCTGGTGTACGGCTTCGTCGGCACGGGTATCTCCCAGGTCCTCTTCAAGCACCAGGCCGATGGTTCGGTCACGGCCGACGGCTCGACGTTGATAGGCCAGAACTGGACGAGCCCCAAGTTCTTCCACGGCCGGCCGGACGACTTCGGGCCGTACGCCGGAACCGGCGACAACCCGCTCGTCGCGAACGGCAAGAACGGTGAGTCGGCAGCCACAAATCTCGGCCCACGTTCCAAAGTCCTTCTCGCCAACACCGAGGCGCTGATCGCCTATTGGCACAAGATGGGCGTGAACCCCACGCCGGACCTGGTCACCACCTCTGGAAGCGGGCTCGACCCGGACATCTCCCCGGCCGACGCCTACGCCGAGGTGCCCATGGTGTCAAGAGCCACCGGGCTCTCCCCACGAGTGCTCGACCGCCTGATTGCCAGCGAGAGCCAGCCCGCTGAACTCGGTTTCCTGGGCTCGACCTACATCGACGTCCTCCAGTTGAACGTGGCCCTCGCGAAGATCGAGTGAACCCCGGGGCGACAGCTGGTCGCTACGGCCGGACCTCCTTGACGCCCGCGGTACTTGCACGGCTAGGTTCGTCAAGACAGGGGGCCAGGATGGAGATGATGGTGAGCCAGTGGGGATCGAACGGTGAGTAGGGACGCCGAAAGCGGAGAAAGGACGCGCAAGGTCGATCAAGGCGTCGAGCCGACGGGCAAGTTCCGCGTCTACTTCGGAGCTGTGGCCGGCGTCGGCAAGACCTGGGCCATGCTCGACGAGGGCTGGCGACGCTACAAGCGCGGCTCGGACGTCGTCATCGGCTTCGTCGAGACCCATGGCCGCGAGCACACAGCTCAGCAGATTCGCGACCTCCCGGTGGTGCCTCGCAAGGTCGTCGACTACCGGGGCACGACCTTCGAGGAGATGGACCTCGAAGAGGTCCTTGCCCGCAAGCCCGAGGTGGCACTCATAGACGAGCTCGCACACACCAACGTCCCCGGTTCGGGCCCGCATCCGAAACGTTGGCAGGACGTTCTCGAGATCCTCGACGCTGGAATCGCCGTCGTCAGCACAGTTAACGTCCAGCATCTCGAGAGCGTCGCGGATGCCGTGCAACGGATCACCGGCGTGGCCGTACGCGAGCGGGTCCCCGACTGGGTCGTGCGCAGGGCCGACCAGCTCGAGCTGATCGATTCGTCCCCCGAACAGCTGCGTCGCCGAATGCTGCACGGCAACGTCTACCCTCCCGAGAAGATCCCCAGCGCCCTTACGAGCTTCTTCCGTTACCAGAACCTCGTGGCCCTGCGTGAGCTCGCGCTCCGTTTCGTCGCGGACGAGACAGAGGAAGAGCTCTTGGGGTTCCTCGTCGCCCGACATCCCGACATCGTCTGGGACACCGCCGAGCGCATCATGGTGGTCGTCACCGCAACACCTGGGGTCGACGAGGTTCTGCGCCGTGCCGCCCGGATCGCGGTACGCGCGCACGCAGGTCTGCATGCCGTCTACGCGACCGGCGACGACGCTCGACCGGTGTCCAAACAGACGCTCGAAACCATCAAGCACCTAGCCGAGGACCTCGGAGCGACCTGGCACGACATTGTTTCCGACGACCCAGCCCCGGCGTTGGTCGACTTCGCCAAGGAGAACCAGATCACCCAGATCGTGCTTGGTGCGGCTCGTTCGTCACGATGGGCGCAGCTCACGGGCAAGTCCTCTGTCCTTCAGCGTGTGTTGCGATTTGCGCGCCAGTCAGGTATCGACGTTCACGTCATCAACCGTTACGGCGAGAGCGCCCCGCCGGCACTGGACGTGGCTCCCGAAGTCGGGGGCGACTGAGCTCGAGGTTCCGAGCCTGACCGCTTGAGGCAGCCCAGCTCAGGGTGAGTCGGGGACGCCAGGTCGAGGTGCCGACGGCGCAGCAAGACCGGCGTCTGTCGGCCAGCCACCTGCGAGATCCGACGAGCCGCTCCAGGATCAGGGCGTGAAGACACACTGCCTGACATGTTCAAAAGCCTGGCCGACTTCGAAGAACAGCTCCTGCTCGCCGCGAGGCGCACCGCGTCGGCGACTTGCCATCGAGGACCTGCACGCCGCGGGTGGGTAGTCGCGGGTTGCTGGTCAGAGGCCAGTCAGCGTTTACGGAGATTGTGCGCAGAACCGCCGAGCGTCTTGTGCCTGTTGGGTTCAGCGACGTGCTCGCGGCGCCCGGTGGCGAGATGACGTTGCTCGCGGCGCAGATTCTCGAAGCTCATGTAGCGCTCGACGTCGAGGGTCCCGGCGGCGATGGCCTGCTTCACGGCGCAACCGGGCTCAGAACTGTGACCACAGTCGGAAAAACGGCACGCCGTTGCCAACTCCTCGATCTCCCCAAAGGCGTGCCCGATGGCTTGGTCAGCGTCGAAGAGCGCGAGCGCCCGCAAGCCCGGTGTGTCGATGAGCAACGCTCCGCCTGGAAGGCGAACGAGCTCGCGTGCGATGGTTGTGTGGCGGCCCCTCCCGTCGCCGCGGAGCTCTCCAGTCGCAAGGTCGACCGCACCGCGCCCGAGGCGGTTGGCAAGAGTGGACTTGCCGGCGCCTGACGGTCCGATCAGCACGACAGTCGCGCGCGGCTCGAGAAGCGCGCGCACGGCGTCCATCCCAAGACCGGAGATCGAACTGACAGCCACGACGTCGCCGGCACCGATCAATCGCTTAGTCGCTGCGATGGCACCTGCGACGTCTTCGACGATGTCCGCCTTGGTCAAGACCGCGACGGGGGCCGCACCACTCTGCCAAGCCAACACCAAGAGACGCTCCAGTCTCCGGGCCCGGAAGCGGTCCTCGAGCGAGCAGACCACGAACACCTTGTCGACGTTGACCGCGAGCACCTGCGGAGTCTCGGGACTTCCGGCACCGCCGCGCACAATTGCGCTGCGCCTCGGGAGCACCTCGGTGAGAAGGCCGTCCTGAAGCACAACCCAGTCACCGACCGTCGGAGCGTTCAATGGATCACGGTCGTGGGCTAACTGGGCGGCGACCAGGACCCTCAACTCGCCGGCTTTGGTGAGAACCGTCAGGGAACCGCGATCGACGCGAGCGACGCGGCCCGGCACGGCACCGTCCAGGTGTCGATCAGCAAAGGCTGCCTCAAATGGCGGACCCCAGCCGAGCGCGGCAAGCAAATCCCCCTGATCTTCGGGCCCCTGTCCATGGGCGGTCGGTACCTCAGGTGAGCTAGCCGACGACGTGGGTGCCGCCGGAGCAGGTCCGCAACCGGTCGCGGAAGGGACAAGTGAATCTGACAGTTGCAAGGCTCCTCGGTGTCGGAGCGTTCGGCCGCGGCGGGCTTTCGCCGAGAACCTGGCGATTACGAAGCCCGCTGCTCGAGCGCGCAGTCAGTACGGGTCTGAACGTGACCTTCGACTTTCATCCCGGTTGACCTCCCTTCGCTCGAGTGCCCAACCCTAAGAATTGTTACCAGGTCCCTAGTGCGGACGCGCCGTGTCTCGTCAGCACCCGGGAGGCGCCATCCACTAGGTCCTCGTCCCGTTGGGCATCGGCCCGTGCGATGGCTCACAACTATCGCCCTACCGGCGGGACCGTGCAGGACCTAGAATCGTGGCAGGCTTGAGTTTGCAGCCAGGCGTTCGTCGCAGAGCTAGCCCGAGGAACAGTCGCTCAGCACTAAGGCTCTGGTCAGCTTCATTCCTTCGGGGGGACTTGTGCATCCAGCAAAGGACAGGACATGGGAAGTCTCGTAGTCGACCCAGGCAAGGACCATGTCCTCGTTGAGGAGCTCGCTGGACCCACAGCCAGTTTGTTCAATCGCCATCTCTCTGTGTCTAAGGAGTGGTACCCCTTCGAGGACGTGCCTTGGGACAAGGCCGCCGACTTCGAAGAGGAGAAATGGAACGCCACGCAGTATCCCCTCTCCCAAGGTGTACAAAGCGCGATCATCGTGAATGTCCTCACGGAGGACAATCTCCCCTACTACACCCACACCCTCATGTCGCCCATAAAGCCTGGTCATCCGCTCCGCGACTGGAGCCGGCGCTGGACCGCCGAGGAGTGGCGCCATTCGGCCGCCATTCGGGATTGGATCCTCGCGACACGGGCGATCGATCCCTACCGGTTGGAGGACGACCGGATGGCTCAGATGTCAAAGGGACAGGTCCCCCAGAGCAACAGCGTCGCGGAGATGATCTCCTATGTGAGCTTTCAGGAGCTCGCCACCCAGGTTGCCCATCGCAACACCGGCCAGGCCCTGGACAAGACGATGCGAGGCAAGAAGATCATGTCGAAGGTCGCCGGCGACGAGGGCCTCCACCACGCCTTCTACCGCGATCTCGTCCTCGCGGCCCTCGAGATAGACCCGTCGACGATGGTCATGGCGATCCAGAGTGAGCTCCGCAGTTTCAAGATGCCAGGGACCGGTATCCCTGGCTTCACCGAGCACGAGGAGGCCATAGCCCTCGCGGGAATCTTCGGCGCGCAACAGTTCGTCGACGCAGTTGTGAGGCCGACACTCGACTACTGGCGGATATTCGACATCGAAGGCTTGAGCCCGCAGGCCGACCAGGCGCGCGAGAAGATCGCCAAGAACCTTGCAGGCCTTACCCGTCTTGCTGCCGCTCAACAGGCACGCATCTCAGCCCTGCTGGCTTGAGGCCAGCCGATGATCTCGGCTTCTACAGTCAGCTTGCGACGAGATCGCTGAGCAAAGCGGGCAACGACATCGTGGCCACGCCGATGGCGGAGTCACCTATGCCGTATGGGAGGACGAGGATACCCATGTGCACGAGTGAGCCGCAGGAGTAGACGACGTTCGGCACATAGCCATCCTGCTCATCCGGCTCCGGACTGAGAAGTGGTTGGCGGAGCTGTCCGATGATCCGGGTCGGGTCTTCGAGGTCGAGAAGTATCGCACCGATGCGGTAGGTGCGCATCGGGCCGACGCCGTGGGTGAGCACCAGCCAACCGGCCTCGGTCTCGATCGGCGAGCCGCAGTTACCCAGCTGGAGCACTTCCCAGGTTTGTGTCGGCACCTGGTATGGAAGGGCGTCCTCCCAAATGTGAATGTTGTCAGAGAAGACAACGGTGTTCGTCTCATGATCGGACCTCGACAGCGCCGCGAAACGGCCCCCGACCTGGCGTGGGAACAAGGCGAGACCCTTGTTGGACGCGCGGTTCACGATTGGCGAGGCGCGAAAGTCACGAAAGTCCTTTGTCTCCAGAAGCTGCTGGGCGATTTCAACGCCGTCATAGGCGGTGTAAGTGGCGAAATAGGAGACGGTTTGGCCTTCGCGCTCGAAAGGCACGAAGCGGGCATCTTCCATGCCATTGCGCTCGGCGGCCATAGCAGGCAGCAGGACCCGTTCGGCGAGCGAGGTGCCCGCCGGAAAGCTGATGTCGTAGGTGCGCTCGGCGATCCGGCGCATGAGCGAGATGATCGACAAGTCCTGCCTGCGGGTCGCCAACTGGGCCTGAAGTCGGGTCAGCCGCTCTTCGAGCTCGGCGAGCGTGAACGTGTCGCCAAGTGCGTCGAGCACATAGTCGGCGCTCTCCCCGTCACTGCGGAGCCGGCGAAGCTCGCTGCGGAACACGACCGCGTCGAGCGGCGCGGGCCGCGTCACGCCCCTCGTCGAGAATCGTGGTGCGAGGTCGATATCGACTTCGCCACGATCGTCCACCGTGCCGGTGCGGAACTCGATGGAGGACCTATGTCCCTCGCCGATCGCCCGGACACTCATCACGAACCGCAGACTGCCCTCCGACACCCCGGTCTGGTCAGGGTGAGCCACCATGCTGGGGTTGCAGAGCGCCGCCCCCTCGAGCGCGTACTCGCTGGTGAATGTCGCACCAAGCAGTAAGAGACGCTCCTCGGAGAGCTTGCACTCAGCGCCTAGGCGATCGGCCAGTTCGTCAGCGTGCTGACGGAAAGTACCGATGAGATCGCGGTGGCGTCTTCCGAAGCGGGCGGTGAGGTCGTCCAGGGACTGTCCCACCTCACTGTCGTCCAGTGCCAAGATGCGTGCCACGACAGCCGAAGTACGGGGCTCTTCCAGGTCGAATCCCTCCTGGCCGGGCACGAAGAACATCGTCACGACCCGGGACGGGTCGGCTGCAAGGCGCTGGCGGCTGCGACGCAGGCGGCCTGCGATTGCCGAACTCACCGCGACGCCGACACGAGCCGACACGCATGTTGCAGTGTGGAAACCAGAGCCAGCGTCGACTCGGCTCCCTGGTTGAGGTTAGGCCCTCGGGACGTGAGGCCGTCGAAGCCACCGCCCGTTTTCGGATCCCACATGACGTAGTGACCGTCGTTGTCCCCGAGAAACCAGGCCTCTGCGGCAGCAAGGCCGTCGACCCAACGGCAGTCGCTGTCGACGACCATGGCGCGTGCACAGGCGTCGGCGATCGCAGCTACTTCGATTGGTTGCTGGTCGAATGCAGGCCGGATATCGCCGGGTCCGGCACCGCCTGCGGGCGTGACGGACATATGACCGTCCGCGGTCTCGTGCGCCAGTAGCCACGCCAACAGGTCCAGCCCGTGTAGCAGCAACATCTGCTGGTCCAGCGCCTGGCCGGCGGCGATCATCGCGTCAGGCAGAACCGCGTTTGCGTAACGGAGTCGAGCCTCAGGCCACTGCCAGACCGCATCCGCACGTGGTGGCGCCAAACCGTCCGCGACATCGATCAGCAACGCGCGTGCTCCACGGTGGCGGGGCTCGACTGTCAGGAATTCGGCCGCGCCGAGTCCAGCGAAAGCCATCGCACGCGGGTAGATCGAGCGCCGCTGTGCCGCGCGCTCGAATTCGGCGGTGGCCGTTTCGCGTAGCCAATCGTCGTCGCTGTGCGAGACGGCAGTACCAAGCCCCCAGATGCTCCTGCCCCAGCAGTCCTCCAAGGCCGGCTCGTCTTCCCAGCGACCCCGTCGGCTCAACCGGTTCCGGTAGGCACCGCCGGGGTCCTGCGCGTCGATGAGGAACCGAAGGCCGGTCCTGGCGAGCTCGCGCACCTCCGGGGAAGGATCCGGCTCTCGAGCGGCGACGAGAAGGACCCGGGCCATGTCGTCGGTGCAATAACCGAGCGAATGCCTCGGCGCTGCATATAGCGCGTGCTCGAAGGTGCCCCGGCCATCGGTCATCCGGTGGAGATGGTCGAACATGGGTGCGGTGCTGGTCACACCAAGGCCCGGGCCTTGGTGAGAAGGTGATTCGCCAGGTCCACGTACGATCCCGCGACCACCGACCAGCACATGCTCGGTGCCAGCCGCGACGCCTCTCCCGCCATACGCTGCGCGAGCCCCGGCTCGACGAGCACCCGGCGAAGTGCTGATACGAGACCCGCCGGGTCGTCACGGTCGACGATCAGGCCCGCACCACTTGCCAACAGCTCGATCGCGTGAGGAAAGGCAGTGGCTACTACGGGCCTGCCTGCCGCGATGACGCCGGCAAGCACGCCGGAGGTCACCTGATCAGTCGAGTCATAGGGGAGCACCGCGACTGTGCACGACTGGATCAGCGCCATGTGGGACTCCACGTCCCTGTAGGTGGCGTCGAAGAAGACCGAGTCTGCAACCCCGTTGCGCGAGGCCTGTTCGACAAGGGCTTGACGGTACGCCTCTCCGTTGGCGGCGAGCACCTTCGGGTGGGTCTGGCCCGCGATGAGGTAACGGGGTCGGCAGGCAAGGCGTCGCAATGACACCATCGCGTCGATCACCCGCTCGATACCCTTGCCCGGTCCGATCAGGCCGCAAGTCAAGATCGTCGGCCGAGACCCGGGCGTGGGCGCATGACCAGTCGGGATCGCCGCCCCGTGCGGGATGATCGTGACGATCGCGGGGTCGATATCGAACAGGGTGCACAGCCGCGCCCGGGCCGCGCCCGACATGACGACCACGTGATCGGCCATCGCAGCGACAGCCACGAGGGTCGACCGCTGGTGCGGTGTGGGGTCGGCGAGAATCGTGTGGGCGATCACGATCGAAGGGATGTGCAGGCCGTCGAGGACGTCCAGCACCTCGTCGCCGTCGGCACCTCCGTAAATTCCGTACTCGTGTTGGATTATCGCCACGTCGCAGCTATTGAGCAGTTCCGAGCTCGCCACGACCGATCGCGGTGAGCCATTCACGAGCTCGCCGATCACGCGCTTGCTTGACGAGGGCCGTCCGTCCGCCACTCGCACAATGCTCACCTCGGCACCGTTTGCCACCAGCCCGTCTGCAAGAGCCGTGCTGAACGTCGCCATCCCGCACGCGGTCGGGGGATAAGTGCTGAGTATCCCGAAAGAAGGGGTACGACGACTCCCACCGCCGAACGGCGGGGTGAGTTGACTTTCGATGGGCACGAGACTCCTCGAGGTTGCTGGTCGGGCGTCGAAACCGGCGCGGGCCGATCAGGGGAGGTCCTGGACGACCGTCCTGCCCAAGCAAAGCGACTCTCCCGAAAGGAACTACCAACACAAGGTTACCGTGCCGGGCGCCTCGCCGGAGCGCGGCGTTGCCCGGAGGCCTAGATCGTGAACGGGCTTTCGCTCAGAGACGTGCGGGGCGTGTCCAACGAGTACGGGTGCTCCTGGTCCAGCGCGGCCGGGTGCTCTTCGAGGTCGCCCAGGAGCCTTGCCAGGCTCGCCTCGGCCACGCACACGACGCTGTCGGCGGCGCCAGGGTGTCTTATCGTGTCAACGACGCCTGTGACTCTGACGAGTTGCTCGCTCAGAGCACTCGCCGCGCCAACTGCGCGGTCCGGTGTCCATAGCCCGTTGTTACGGCTGCCCGTGCACGACGCGTGTCAGCCCCAGGACCCCTCGAAGACCTGGAGCGCCTCATCGACAAGCTCGGGGCCGACCACCTCGACGCTGCGCTGGCCGCTGGCGAAAACCTCTCGGCACGGAAGATCCATCGTGGGGTTGTCCGGGTGGCTGCCTGTAAGGCGCTTCAAGTCCCGCTCGGTCAGCCCGAAGACCACGCGCCCTATCCCGGCCCAGTAAATGGCGCCCGCGCACATAGCGCACGGCTCAGCGCTCGTGTACAGCGTGAAGCGCCCCAACTCGTCGGGCCCATAGAGCCGGGCGGCCCGACCCGCAGCCACAGTTTCCGCATGGGCGGTCGCGTCCCTCACCGGGACCAGGGCGAGATTTCCCTGTTCGATCACGACAACGCCGGCGTCGTCGACAAGGACGCACCCAAAGGGCAGGTTACCCTCGTCCCGCGCCACGATGGCGACCTGGAACGCGGCCCTCAAGAAGCACTCATCGGCCTTACTCAGTTCTGTCATGGGTCTCCTCTCGAGCTCGCCCAGGCGCGACCGAAGGGAAGCGGCTCAACTGACGTCGAGCTCGGCGCGAACCTCACGAACGAGGGCGTCCTCCGCGACCACGCGCGCCTCGTCGCCGTCGCGGCGTTTCAGCTCGATGCCACCCGCCTTGAGCGAGCGCTCACTCACTGTCAGGCGCACAGGAAGGCCGATGAGGTCCGCGTCGGCGAATTGGACGCCGGGCCGCTCGCCCCGGTCGTCGAAGAGCACGCTGATCCCGCCGGCCTCGAGCGCGGCGTAGACACGCTCGGCCACGTCTCCGGCCGCCGAGTCGGCCCCCCGCAGTACCGTCAGGTGCACGGCGTAGGGGGCGATGGCGGCGGGGAGCCGCAGGCCTCGCTCATCGTGGTGCTCCTCGGCGATGCAGGCGAGCAGCCGACCGACGCCGATTCCGTAGGAGCCCATCACGATCGGCTTGGCATTCCCGTCGGGGTCGAGATAGGTCGCCCCGAAAGCATCTGCGAACCGAGTGCCGAGCTTGAAGATGTTGCCCACCTCGACGCCACGTTCGGTGCGCAGCGGACTCCCGCACACCGAGCACGCGTCACCGTCGTCGGCGGCAACGATGTCGGCGACGATGTCGGGCTGCCAGTCCCGTCCCGGATTGGTATCGAGGAGGTGCCAGCCCTCCTCATTCGCCCCGGCGACCAGGTTCGGCGACGACATCACAAGCTCGTCGGCGATGACCTTGCCGCCGATCAGCCCGATCGGTGAGGCGAACCCGGCAACGGCGCCGAGCGAGCCGATCTCGTCGAGTGTCATGGGACGTAGCTCCGGCCCCCCGAGCAGATTGGCGAGCTTGGCCTCGTTCAGGTCCGTGTCACCACGGACAACCGCCACGATCAGGCCCACGACCAGCTCTCCGTCTTCGTTGCGGTCCTCCGCTGCGAGAAACACGATCTTTGCCGTCCGGGCCTTCGCCACATCGAGCAGCTCTGCGAGCTCCTCGATGGTCGTTGCGTGCGGCGTCTCGACCCGACGGACCTCGCGAAGCTCCTCCGGATCTGCGAATATCTTGCGAGAAGTCGCCACCTGCCGGTTCTGCGCGTATCCGCAGCTGTCGCACAGCACGAGCGTGTCCTCGCCGAGCGGCGTCAGGTACATGAATTCGTGTGCTCCGCTGCCACCCATGATGCCGACGTCGGCCCCGACGGCGACGACTGGCAAGCCGCATCGGGAGAAGATCTTGAAGTAGGCGTCGTAGTGAGCCCGGTACTGAGTATCGAGGCCGGCCTCGTCGAGATCGAGACTGTAGGAGTCCTTCATCGTGAACTCGCGGGCGCGGATCATCCCAGCCCGCGGACGGGGATCGTCGCGCCACTTGATCTGGATCTGGAAGACGAGTCTCGGGAGCTGTCTGTACGAGCTGATCTCGCCCGCGGCAAGGCTGGCAACCACCTCCTCGTGGGTCATCGCGAGCACCATGTCCCTGTCGCGCCTGTCCTTGAAACGCGTGAGCTCGGCACCAATCTTCTGATACCTGCCGCTTTGCTGCCAGAGCTCCGCGGGATGCACGACGGGCAACGACACCTCCACGCCCCCGATGGCCATCAGCTCCTCGCGGAGGATCTGCTCTATGTGCATCATCGACTGCCACGCGAGTGGAAGGTACGAGAAGATCCCCTGGCCAAGCTGACGGACGTAGCCCGCCCGTAGGAGGAACTGGTGACCGGGCGATTCGATCCCGGCTGGCGCCTCCCGCAACGTCTCACCGAACAGCCTCGACATACGCACCGCGAACCGCCTCCTCGTGAGCTTGTTTGGCAGAAGCTACTCGGATGCCGTGCGCCAGCGTCGTGGTTCGCCGGAATTGCCCCTTGCGCCAGCTTGCGCACAACGTGTTAGTGTCCGCTAACGTAATGTCGTGCCGGACCTGGTGGCGATTCTTTCCGAACCCAACCGGCGGCGACTCCTCGAGCTGCTGTCGGGGGACGAGCAGACTGTAAGCCAGCTCGCCTCCCAATTCGGGGTCACAAGGTCGGCTGTCTCACAGCATCTGGGGGTGTTGTCCAATGCAGGACTGGTGCATGCTCGCCAAGAGGGGAGATTCCGCTACTACCGACTCGACCCTGACGGTATGGCGGCGTTGCGCGACGCACTCGATGTGTTCTGGACCCACGAGCTCGAGATACTCACGTCCGCCCACCCGTCCGGAACTGGAGAACACGTTATGACTGCAGAGAAATCCGTGCTCGTGCCGCTCGACCCCGACGAGACGTTCGCCCTGTTGACCGAGCCCGAACGCCTGCGACGGTGGCAGGCGGTGACGGCCCGCGTCGAGCTGCGCGCGGGCGGGCAGTACAGATGGACGATCTCTCCGGGGCACACCGCATCCGGCACGATCACCGAAGTCGAGCCCGGCAGGCGGATCGTGTTCACCTGGGGCTGGGAAGGGTCAGACGACCTGCCACCGGGAGCATCGACGGTGACCATCACGCTCGAACCGGCAGAGGGTGGGACCAGCGTGCGCCTGGTCCACAGCGGCCTCACGCCTGAGCAGGCTGCGGGCCACCTCGAGGGCTGGAACCACTACGGCGATCGGCTCATGCTGGCTGCCCAGTACGGCGACGCCGGCATCGATGAATGGGCCGCGCCGAAGCCCGGTGACCCTCTCACGGCTGCGGAGGCATCACTGGCCGTCTGCCAGGCCGTCCTCCGCGGGCTCAAGCCCGAGAGCGGAAGGCTACGGACTCCGTGCGCCAAGTACGACGTCGACGACCTCGTGGAGCACCTGCTCGGCTCTATACGCTCGCTCGGCGTGGCCGGTGGCGCGATGATGCCGGACCCTGCGGGCGGACCTGCCGAAGTCCGGGTCGCGGAAGCCGCCCAGGCGGCCCTCGAGACATGGCGCAAGCGGGGACTGGAAGGCACCGTGAACCTCGGCCGGTCCGAGGTCCCTGCCACGGTCGTGACCGATGTCCTCTGCATGGAATTTCTGGTGCACGCCTGGGACTTCGCCCGGGCGACACAGCAGACGATCACAGTGGACGACGCGCTCAGCAGCTACGTCCTCGAGCGCGGGCGATCGTTGATCGCGCCCCAGATGCGCGACGGCGACAACTTCGCAGCCGAGATCGAGGTCGGACCGGACGCCGATAGCCTCACGCGCCTGTTGGCCTTCACCGGGCGCAAGACCTGACCACTCCACCTCCCAGAGATTCGCCTCCAAGACAACACGGGCTCCGCGTCCCCGGGGCACAGATGAGACAGGAAGGAACCTCGATGCCCAAGCGAACCAGTTACGCGCAAGGCACCCCCAACTGGGTGGACCTCCAGTCCAGCGACCCAGATGCCGCCAAGACCTTCTACGGAGGCCTGTTCGGCTGGCAGTTCGACGACCAGCCGATGCCAGGCGGGCCTCCATACTCGATGGCAATCAAGGACGGCGAGAGTGTTGCCGCCATCGGCCCGATGTCGCCCGACTTGGCTGCCCAAAAGGTCCCGCCGTTCTGGAACACCTACATCGCGGTCGACGACGTCAACGCCGCCACCGCGGCCGCGAAGAGTGCAGGCGGCCGTGTCATGATGGAGGCGTTCGATGTCGTGGAGGCCGGGCGCATGTCCGTCGTGGCCGACCCGAGCGGCGCCATCGTCAATCTGTGGCAGGCACGCCGGCACATCGGCGCATCGGTCGTCAACGAGCCGGGCACATTGATCTGGAACGAGCTCCTGACAGATGGAAGCGAGGCCACCTTTGCCTTTTACGACAAAGTCTTCGGGCTCACTGCGGAGGTGAGCGAAATGGGTGGGAATCCCTACACCATTTTCAAGCTCGGCGATGACATGGTTGCAGGCTCGATGGCACCTCCGATGGAGGGCATCCCGAACCACTGGCACGTCTATTTCGCTGTCGAGCACATAGGCCCGGCGCTCGAAAAGGCGCTCCAGCTCGGGGGCACTGTTATAAACGGCCCGATGCCGACCCCGATCGGGCCCATGGCGACGCTGAGCGACCCGCAGGGCGCCACATTCAGCCTTTTCGAGCCCTCCGGGCAGACCTCCTAGGTCACGCGAGATCCCGCGGCAGCACCACCGCGTGAGTGCTTCAAATTACGACGGGAGAAACCATGAGCAATGACTGGCCGAAGATACAGGCCGAGCGGGAGGCGTGCGCCGACCTTTTTGAATCGCTGACGCCCGAACAGTGGGCGAGCGCCACGTGGTGCAAGGGCTGGACGGTGCGCGACGTGGCAGGGCACCTGATCGCCTCGACCGAGCAGTCGCCTTTGGTCTTTTTCGGCAGGCTCGCCAAGGCGGGCTTCAGCTTCGACAGAATGGTCGCGACCGACGCCAGGCGCTGCGGCTCGGGCGATCCGTCGAGCCTCGCGGCCGAGATGCGCTCGGGGGCGCTCCGGCGGAACCATCCGCCGGGGCCGCTCACTGCGATGCTCGGCGAGGCAGTCGTTCACGGTGAGGACATCCGCCGGCCGCTCGGGCTGAGCCGCGAGATCCCTGAAGAGACTCTCGTCGCCGTCGCGGACTTCTACAAGGGTTCCAATCTCCTCATCGGAGCCAAACGGCGAATCTCCGGGCTCGGTCTCAAAGCAACCGACGCCTCGTGGTCCAACGGCGACGGCCCGGAGGTGGCTGGGCCCTTGGCATCCCTCGTCGTGGCGATGACCGGTCGCCGGGAGGCGTATGCGGACCTCTCCGGAGAGGGCGTGGCAACCTTCGCCAAGCGCCCGTAGGCCTCGCCAAACAGGAACTCCCGGCAAGCCTCCCTGTGCTAGCGCCGAAGCGCCAGGACCCAGCCGGCTACGACCGCGGCCACCTCTTGGTCGCGTCGGCGAAGCCCATGGTCCCCATTTTCCACAGTGACATGGGTCACCGGGCCCTGGATCGGTGCCGTGGCTGCCTCGAGCTCGTCGGGTGTGGCGAATTGATCTCTCGTCCCAGAAACAAATAGACAGGGCACCGTGATCGCCCCGAAGTGCTCGGCCCGGAGCTTGCCCGGCTTGCCTGGCGGGTGCAGCGGGTAGCTCACGAGCACGAGCGCCGCAGCCGGGAGGCCTTCGGCCACCGCGATCGAGCACATCCTTCCGCCCATCGAGCGACCCCCGAGCGCGATCTTGGCCTGCGGCACTGCCAGGTCGTCTGCCAGCTCGCGAGCGGCTGCGACCACGCTCGCCACCAGTACCGGCTGGCGATCGGGTGACCGGCGACCCTCAAGCCGATAGGGAAAGTCGATGCGCTCGACCCGAACGCCTTGGGGAGAAAGGGCATCGTCGATCGCGACGAGGGCGCTCTGATTCCGGCCCGCACTCGCGCCCGGCGCGAGCACCAGAGCAGCGACAGCCTTACGAGCAGGGTTCATGTCTTGGTCTTCGGTTTGGACCCGCGCATGCGCCGCGCGCTGGGTGGCGACGTGGCGGGTGTCTCGTCGTCTTGTCCCAAGAGCGGCGCGAACAGGTCGCCCAGCGCCTTCACGCGCCCGATGACTTCGGGAGCAAGAAAGCGAAGACGCTCTCCCCCACCCTCCGCTCCGCTTTGCACCTCGTCCCAGGTCAGTGGTGTCGAAACGGTTGGTGCCGGGAGCGCGCGCAGCGAGTAGGGCGCGATCGTCGTCTTCGCAGCATGGTTCTGGCTCCAGTCGATCAGGACCTTTCCGTGGCGCAGATCGCGGCGCATGTTTGACAGCACCCGTGTGGGGTGCTCACGCTCCATCAGCTGAGCGAGCTCGCGCGCCTCGCCGTGGGCCTGTTCCCATCGCCACGGAGGGTCGAGCCGCGCGTAAAGCTGGAGACCTTTCGAGCCGCTGGTCTTCGGGAAGGCCACAAGGCCCCGGTGAGCGAGCTCGGCTCGGAGCCAACCTGCGACAACACAGCACTCGACGATCGTCGCCGGTGCCCCGGGGTCGAGATCGAACACGATCAGGTCGACCAGGCCGTAGGAGCCATCGGAGTCAGAGCGCCACTGCGGCACGTGAAGCTCGAGCGCGGCCAGGTTCGCGACCCAGACAAGAGTCGCGAGATCTTCGACGACGAGCTGTTCGATGAACCCGGTTCCACTTCCAGGATCGCTCCGGGGCACGCGGACCGATCGGGCCCACTCGGGTGCCTTGCGGGCGCTGTGCTTCTCGAAGAAGGACTTGCCCGTCACTCCGTCGGGGTACCGGGTCATCGTCAGAGGCCGTCCGCGCAAGTGAGGCAGCAGGCAGGGCGCGACGTGGACGTAGTACGAGATCACATCAGCTTTGGTGAAGCCGCAATCGGGGTACAGCACCTTGTCCAGGTTCGACACGCTGAGACGCCTGCCGTCGACCTCGATGACAGTGCGCGGCTCAGGGCTCAACGCCGACATCCTCCGGCACCTGGTCGGGCCGCAGACCGCGCCACGACGGCTGGCGCAGTCGGCCTGACCTGGTCCACTCGGTGAACCGCACCTCGCCGACGAGCTTGGGCTCGACCCAGGCAACCCCGGCGGCCTGAGACCTTGGAACAGTGCTCTTGAACGGTGTGGTGTCACGCTTGAGGACAGCGAGCCGCTGGCGGAGCACGGACCTGTCCGACTCGCTCAGGCCGCTACCGACCCGGCCCACGAAACTGAGCCCGCCAGGACCGGGAATCCCCAACAGCAGCGCGCCCAGATCGCCTTCCAGATAACCCTGTCCGGTCGCCCAACCCCCGATCACAACCGATTGGGTCCGGAAGTTCTTCACCTTCAACCAACTCTTGTCACGGCGCCCCGGCCTGTAAATGCTGTCGAGCCGCTTTGCGACCACACCCTCGAGCCCCGCGTCGCTGGCAGCTCTCAGGATGACCTCTCCCCCACCGGTCTCGGAGGGTGGCGTCGACCAATGAGGCCCGGCGAGCTCCAGGCCCTCCAACAACCGGCGACGCTCGGTGTAAGGGATCTTGAGGGCCGAATGGCCATCGAGGTGCATGAGGTCGAAAATCATGTAGGTGATGGGGATGGCTTCGGCCAGTCGACGGACGCGGCTCTCGGCTGCTGTGTTCATGCGGGGTTGCAGGGCCTCAAAACTCGGCCGTCCAACTTGGTCAAATGCCACGATCTCACCGTCTAGCACGACCTGGAGCGACCCAAGCGCCTGTCCCAAGCCTCTCAGCTCCGGGTAGGACGCAGTCACATCACGGCCGGTCCTCGACAACGCGCGGACCCGGCCGCTTTCGGCGTAGAGGACGGAACGTACACCGTCCCACTTGAACTCGTAGGCCCACTCGTCGTCGTTGCCAGGGAGCTCACCGGCGGTTGTGGCAAGCATGGGGCGGACGAGGTCGGGCAAAGGCTCCCAGCCCTCCGGGGCCGGATCGGTGCGGTGGATCATCCAATCGTCGCCGTTGGTCCGGAACTGGCCGTAATGGCCCTCCACCCTCGTTCCGTGCAGCCAGACCTTGACATTGTCCTCGCTCCACTTGTCGCACTCGTAGATCCCGCGGTCCCAGATCGTGACCGTGCCGGCACCGTGCTCGTGATCCGGGATGCGTCCCGCGAACTTGCCGTACTCGAGAGGGTGGTCCTCCACCTGAACAGCGAGATAGCCAACCCTTCTTTGCATCGGCAATCCCTTCGGGACCGCCCATGAAACGAGCACACCGTTGCGCTCGAGGCGGAACTCCCAGTGGAGCGAACGCGCGCGGTGCTCCTGTATGACGAACAACGAGCCGCCGGCGCTGGAGTCCGTTGCGGATCGCGTTTGGCCCAGTAACGATCCAGCGGCGTCATGAGCCCACGATGCTCCTCGGCCTTCTCCGGTCGTCAGTTCGAGCGCAACAGCTCCACAACGGCATCGGCGGCTTCTCCTGGCGAGACCCCGAGGGCCCCAGCCGCGCGGCCGAGGAGCCCGTCAAGGTACACAGCTAAGTTCAGCACGAACATCACACGATCTGCTACGCGCAGCGGCACCGGCTCGCTGGCGGTGTCAAGTCCCGAGACCGTCAACAGCGCCGTGCGAAGGTTCAGGATGGTGCTCACCGTCTCATCGAGGCCGAGCCCGAATCGCTTCATCCATGCGCTCAGACCGAAGGAAAGGCTCAGCGACGCCGGCACCTGCCCTACACCGGAGAGCCGCGCGATGCAGTGCAGGACCTCGCTCGCGAAGTCGATTCCTATCGTCCCAGTCTCGGTTACGGTTCCTGGCTCGGCCACAGGCTCGCTCCAATGATCGGCTCGTGTCTTGGTGTCAGTGTCGCAAGTGGGTGTATCACCTTGGTGGATGGTCGCCGCCGGGCCGGCGGACCGCCCCTCGAGCTGGCCTCAGTGTCCCGCGTCGTGGGCTTTGCGAGAGCACCCAGAGGGCAGATGAACGGCCAGCTCTGTTCAAGAGCGTCGCGAGGTGATTCACTAGAGGTCTTTCCTAAGGGGGGAATCAAGATGGCTAAGGCGGTCTGGACCGGCTCACTCAGTTTCGGTCTCGTAAACGTGCCGGTCGGCCTGTACTCGGCGACCGAGGACCGGTCGATCCATTTCAATCAGTTCCGGGCGGGAGCCTCCGAGCGGATCCGCAACAAGCGCGTCGGGGAGCAGACCGGGGAAGAAGTCGCGTACTCCGACATAGTCAAGGGCTACGACCTCGGCGGCGGAGAGTACGTGATCCTCACGCCCGAAGAGCTGTCATCGGTGGCACCGGGCCCCTCTCGAACAATCGAGGTCACCGACTTCGTGGAGCTCTCAGAGATCGATCCGATCTATTTCGACAAACCCTACTTCCTGGCGCCCAATGGCAAGAACGGTGACCGTGCCTACGAGCTGCTGCGCAAGGTGATGGCCGAGACGAACAAGGTGGCGATCGCCACCTTTGTGATGCGCGACAAGCAGTACCTCGTCGCGGTGAGGCCGGAGAAGTCCGCCCTGGTGCTCGAGACACTCCTGTTCGCCGACGAGGTTCGCGACCCCATCAAGGAGATCGACGTGCTGCCTGTCCAGGCGTCGTTCGAGGATCGCGAGATCCAGATGGCCAAACTGCTGATCGACTCGATGACCACCGCGTGGCAGCCTGAGAGCTATCGCGACACCTACCGGGAACGGGTGGAAGAGCTGATCGACCAGAAGCGCCGGGGAACCGTCGTGGTGAGCGAGGGCCAACGCGCCGAGCCCTCCCCCGTCGTCGACCTGCTGGCGGCCCTGCAGGCGAGCGTAAGCGCCGCCAGGGAAAGATCGGGCACGCCGGAATCGACCGAGGCCCCACGGCGTCACAGTCAAAGAGGGCGGACCGACCATGCCCGCGAGCCCGCCACGACCACGGGTATGGCCGGGACGAGCAGGGCTGAACTGGTCCGTCAAGCAGCCGACCTAGGAATCGCCGGCCGATCTAGGATGACCCGCCAAGAACTCGAGCTTGCCGTCGCCGATCTGTCCGGCCGCCGGCGACGCAAGGCATCGTGAGGGTCGGCCGCATAAGGAGACACAATGCCTCTCTTCGGTAAGCCAGCAGACGGTGCGAACGCGGCTTGGGAACCCGAGGCCGCCGAAGGACGGCTCGCACACACCTTCGGAGCCGATCCGACCGGAGTGTTCACTTCCGACCTGTCCGTCTCGGAGTATGTGCTGCTCAAAGAGGCGGGCTTCGAGCCGTTGGGGTTCGTGATCGGCTCGTCGATCTACCACATCGGACTCCAAATAGGGAAGTGGTCGCAAAACCAGGAGCTGCAAGTGCTCACGCAGGCGATGTACAACGCCCGTGAGCTTGCCATGACCCGAATGCAGGCCGAAGCCGAACACCTCGGTGCGGACGGCACCGTAGGTGTCGAGTTGCGGATGCAGGCATACGTCTGGGGCCAAGACGTCCTGGAGTTCATCGCGACCGGGACGGCCGTCAAGGCCACCGGCAGCTCTTCGGGAGCACACAGAGCCCCGGACGGCCGCGCATTCACCTCGGACCTCTCGGTGCAGGACTTCTTCCGCCTCCTGGCCGCGGGCGCGGTGCCTGTGGCCTTCGTCCTTGGGACCTGCGTGTACCACATCGCGCATCAATCGGCCTTCCAGGCGCTGCGCCAGACGGGGCAGAACCAGGAGATGACGACCTTCACTCAGGGCATCTACGAGGCAAGGGAGCTCGCCCTCACGCGGATGCAGACCGAAGCGTCCCAAGCGCGGGCCTCGGGCATCGTGGGTGTCACAGTCGGGGTCTTCAACCATGTCTGGGGTGAGCACGCAACCGAGTTCCTGGCCACCGGCACCGCGATCCGCCAGCTCGCAGAGGACCACAGGCTCCCGGACACCTCGCCCAAGCCGACGTTCACGCTGGGACTCGACGCATAGTCCAACTGCTTCGCCCAGGATATTTCGATCGCTGGCAAACCTCGCCATCGGATGCCGCCCCTCTGAGGGCAAAGCCGCTAGTGGCCGGCACCGCCAGGGTCACTCTCCGTTAGGCTTCGCCCGAGGGCGTGGATGTCGAAACTCGAAAAGCAAGGCGGGCGATGTGTGGAGGGGGCAATCGAACCTCAGACTGCGGTCGCCGAACTCCGGCCGATGAGCGCCGTCCCGATCGAGATCTCGTCTCGGCGCCCTACGGCGTTCCCGATGCCGACGACCGGTCCGCTCATCGACTCCTTCGGCCGAATCCACACCGACATGCGGATCTCGGTGACCGATCGCTGCAACCTACGCTGCGTCTACTGCATGCCCGAAGAGGGAGTCACCTGGGTACCACGGTCCGAGATACTCACCTTCGAGGAGATCGAGCAGATTGCCAAGGTCGCACACAATCTCGGGGTCGACTCGCTGCGCCTCACCGGCGGCGAGCCGCTCGTGCGGGCCAGCATCACCGACCTTGTCGTCCGGCTCGGTCGGATAGGTTTCTCTGATCTGTCCATGACCACGAACGGGTACGGTCTCGCCCGCCTTGCACCGGCACTTGCTGCGGCCGGTCTTATGCGCGTCAACATCAGCTGTGACTCGCTGAAAGCGGCGCGGTTCGCTGAGATCCGACGGCGAGGCACGCTCGAGACGGTGCTCGAGGCGATGGATGCTGCCGAGCATGCAGGCCTGACTCCGTTGAAGATCAACGTCGTGGTGATGGCAGGGGTCAATGACGACGAGATCGTCGATCTGGCCGGCTTTTCCCGCGACACCGGCCGCATCGTGCGGTTCATCGAGTTCATGCCGCTTGACGCCGGCAAGGAATGGGAAAGGTCCAAGGTCGTGCCTGGTGAGGAGATCCTGGCGCGCATCAGCCGGGTGTGGCCGCTCGAGTCCGCGAGCGAGCGTGCTCTCGACGCCGCGCCGGCGGATCGCTACCGCTTCGCTGACGGCCGCGGAGAAATCGGCGTCATCACGAGCGTGACCAGAGCGTTTTGTGGCTCGTGCAATCGTCTTCGGCTAACTGCCGACGGGTCTATCCGCAACTGCCTGTTCGCCAACGGGGAGCACCCGGTGCGGGACGTCCTGCGATCGGGCGGCAGTGACGCCGAGCTCGCGCTGCTGTTCCGCAAAGCCGTATGGGACAAGCGGGCCGGTCACGGGATCAACGACCCGTCCTTCCTTCGCCCCGCGCGATCGATGTCGATGATCGGCGGCTGACCCGTCCGAGTGGACAATCAGTTGCGAAATGTGGAAAGCGATTCCTGTGCGGAGACGTAGACCTCGGCGCGTCGTTGCTCGAGCGCTGACCGCACTACTTTTCTCAAGCTGCTGACGAGCGCTTGTGCTTGCCGAGCGCCGGAGAAGATGGCCCCCTGCACGTGGACCGCTGGGTCTGCGGTCAACAGTCCCCGTACCCGTGTGCCGGTGAAGTCCACCCGCACGGTCGACGCCAGCCCGGTGAACGCCGGGTCGGCTGCTCCTTCGGCTCTCGCCTGAGCGACCAGCAAGTCTTCGTCAAGTGGAGGCGCGGACGTCCACGACCAGGCTCCTGAAGCCGGAACGGCCGGAGTCGGTGTGGATCGGACGATACGATCCACGACTTCTTTGAGACTGGCTGCGAGAGCTGCTGCAGCATCCAGTCTGAGCACCACGGTCTCTTGTCGCCTTGGTGCCTGATATTCCACCTGGGTGTGGCGCACGGCAATACCACTCATGACAATCCGGGCGAACGCCGTCTTCTCGCCGCCGATATCGGCTTCGCCGCCCTGGACGGTCACGGCCTTGATGACGAGATCGTCGCGCTGAGGCGCCACGGACAAGGGGAAGGTGTGATCGGCCTCACTCATCAACGTCGTTTCCCCCCGGCCACTTGAAACGTCTCACCATCTCGAAGGCCTGAATCTACCTGTAAGCCGAGCGAGAACGGGTTCGTCATTGGCTCCGCCCAGCTCAAGCGACCGTATGGAGGCTGGGTATCATCGCTTCCCTCGCATGGCAGGGCATCGGCACGAACAGGGCTAGATGTCAAGGCGAGCCAGACTTGTCGAGGATCACATTGTCATCGACGGGCGCCTCGGCGGGTCTCAAATACGCTCACGTTCAGGCCCTGAAATGCGACGCTTATCAGCGCGCCCGCTTCTCTGGTGTCCCCATGGACACTCGTCGCAGTTGCCTCGAAGCGCTTGCAAGTTATCGAGCCCGCTTTGGTCTGTCAGCCGGTCGGACCGAATCGCTCGACCCGAATTCGTCCGTCGGCAAAACCTAATCCAGTAAGCAGGGAGGTTGCGTGATCAGCGAAGCCTGTCGACCCGCAGACATAGGCGGTGGCTCTCTCCACGAGCACATGGCGTAGGTCATCCTCGCCGAGACGGCCTGGCGGGCGGGCCCACAACTGCGGCATTTCACGCGTATAGACGACGGTAGTATCCGAGCCAGGTAGTTCATCGGCATAGTACAGGTCGTCCGGGCTTCGAACCGAGACCACAAGGTGGACAAGGTCGGAACGTCCCGATCGCCGGGCCAGGCGGAGCATGGACATCAGGGGCACAATGCCCGATCCCCCGGCGATGAGTAGGGCCGGCGTATCACCGCGCCACACGAACCACCCACCGATCGGGCCACGCACTTCCAGCTCGTCGCCCGGCACGACCACGTCGTGCAGAAACGAGGACACCTCGCCATCCTCGAGCCGCTCGACTGTGACCTCGATGTCCTGTGACTGCTCCGGTGGGGAGGCAACCGAATAAGACCGCGAGGCCGTGTAACCGTCCTCCGCTGTCAGACGAACCACGTAGTGTTGTCCGGCGAAGTGTCGCGATGGCTCGGAGAGGGCGAGACGAAAGGTCTTCGCACGCTTGGTTTCCCTGATGATCTCCTTGACGGTCGCGACCTGCCACGGGCCGGGAGTCGGGGTATTCATCTCAGTCGCCCTGGTAACGCTGTTCGAGCCAGGGATCGCCCCGGTCGTGATAGCCGTTGACCTCCCAGAATCCCGGTTCGTCGTGGTCCAGGAGCCGCAGCCCGGCCACCCACTTCGCGCTCTTCCAGAAGTACAGATGCGGTACGAGCAGCCGGGCCGGGCCGCCGTGGCCGATCTCGAGCGGGCGCCCTTCGTACTCCCAAACCACCCAGGCCTTGCCGTCGGTGACATCGCCGAGCGACAGGCTGGTGGTGTAGCCCGTGTGCGAGTAGGCGACCACGTGGCTCGCTGACGGAAGTGGCTGCGTATGGGCCAGCAGTGTGTCGACCGACACCCCGCTGAAGCTCACGTCGAACTTGGACCATGTCGTCACGCAATGGATGTCGCCCCTGTAGCTTGACGATCCCAAGGCATGGATCTCCTCCCATGTCCAGCGTGCCGGGTTTCGGACAAGCCCCCCGACAGAGAAGGACCACTCCGCGGTCAAGAGATTCGGTGTCGACTCCGCGGTGAGCACGGGCCAGTCCGAACCGATGTCGTATTGACCCGGTGGAAGCCTGGTGTCCCTTGCTTGGCCGCCGCGGCCCTTGAAACCCCGTGTGACCTTCACAAGATCCTGCCGCTACGGTCAGGAATGGTGTCCTCCTCTTTTCGTTGGTCGATTCTTGGCAGTGTGCCGTGCGCTCTTGTGACACTCAAGTCTCAATATCGAACGCTTCCTGCATCACGCCCGTAGGCATCGGTGGCCGGCTGTCGCAGTGACCTAGGTACTGAGCGGCGCGGTGGGGATCCTTCCGGCTCGCAAGCCGCCCGCGGCGGTCCCTTCGCCGAGCTCCGCGATCCGCACCGCTGGGAGAACATACCGGGCAGTCCATCAGTCAAGTGGTGGTCGCGGCCCGATGTAGACGAACTCGTCAAGCACAACGTCATCTCCGTACCGAGACGTGACCTGACCAGCTCGAGTCCACCCGCATTTGTTGTACAGGGAGATCGCCTTGTCCTGTTGGGTCACCACATCGAGGATCGGCCACAGTCCCCGGGCGTGAGCGTCCCGGCTGGCGACCTCAAGCAGAGATCGCCCGATCCCGTGTCGTCGGTGAAGAGGAGATACCAGCAGCCGGGCGACGACGCCGAGACGATCCGGAGGCAGCTTCAGAGCTCCGCTCGCCATGGCGACAACGGTTGGCGAGCTGTCGGATCGGAGGGCCACGTGTCCGACGATCTCGCCGTCCTCCTCAGCCACCCATGCCGCCAGTGCGTCGGGCACCTCCATGAACCTTCGCAGATCATCGGGGAGAAACATCGGATAGCGGTCGATCTCGTGAACAACTCGCGCCAATGCCACGCAGTCGTCGAGGTCCGCTTGCGTCCTTTCTCGCACCGCCACCGGGAAACGATTGCACAGATCCGGTGGGCAGCGGACAACTGCGGGCGGTCCGACCACGCTTTAGCATCGAACCCCATGGGCTTGGAGAAGTGGATGGGTGCCCTCCGGGAGCGCAATTTTCGCCTCTACTTCCTCGGCCAGCTGACCTCGGCGATCGGAACGGGCATGACGCCTGTCGCGCTCTCGTTCGCTGTGCTCGCGCTACGCCATGGCTCTGCGTCCGACGTCGGCGTGGTGCTGGCGGCCCAGACCGTTCCGCTCTTGATCTTCCTGCTCGTCGGCGGCGTCGCGGGTGACAGGTTCGGCCGGAGGCGCATGATGCTCGGCGCCGATGTGCTGAGAGCCTCGGCGGAGACGGCGCTCGGCCTGTGGATCCTCTTCGGCCACCCGCCCCTTTGGGGCTTCCTTCTGCTTCCCGCGCTCGTCGGCACGGGCACGGCATTTTTCATGCCGTCACTCACCGGGCTCATTCCGCAGATCGTCCGCGACGACCGTCTGGCTCAAGCCAACGCACTCAACGGGCTGACGTTCTCGATAGGTTCGATCATCGGTCCCTCGATCGCAGGTGTCATCGTCGCCACCACCAATCCTGGCTGGGCGATCCTCGCAGATGCACTCTCCTATGTCCTGAGCGTCTGGTCGCTCGCCGCTCTCCGCCTTGGGCCCGCGAGGGAGGCCTCGGCGGACTCCTTCTACGCCCAGCTTCGGCGTGGGTGGAGCGAGTTCTGGTCGCGAACCTGGCTCTGGGCGACCGTCATGGTTGCCTCCTTCTCCAACATGGCCATGTGGGCGCCATTCATGGTCCTCGGCGCAGTGATCTCCAAGGAGTCGCTCGGTGGAGCGACCGCCTGGGGGACGATCCTCGGTGCCGAAGGTGCCGGTGCTGTCGTCGGCGGCGTAGCGATGCTGAGCCTGCGCTTTAGCCGACCGCTCGTCGCGGCGTCCCTCTCGCTGCTCGTTTGGCCCTATCCCATGCTGGTACTCGCCTATCGGGCTCCCGTGCCGGTCATCGCTGTCGGCGCATTCTTAGGCGGAGCGTCGTTCGCGATCTTCGACACTCAGTGGCAGACGACGATGCAACGGGAGATCCCTTCCGAGGTGCTGTCGCGCGTCAGCTCCTACGACTGGTTCGGATCGCTCATCTTCCTCCCACTCGGCTACGCGGTTGTCGGACCTGTAGCGTCGGTCCTCGGGATCCACGCCATGTTCATCATCGGCAGCGCCTGCTTGGTCGTAGGCGTAGGCGTCCTGCTCCTCATCCCGGCAGTGCGGCAGATTCGCGCTGGTGCTGGCGGGACCTGACCCGAAGCTCTGCCCGGAGATCGCTGGATTGCCAAGGACGTCGCAGCTTTACTGGTGCGGCAAAGAGCGCCACGATGGAGGTTCCTATGATGTTGCGTCTGCGCTTTAGCCAGGGACTCCGCCATGGCCCGCACGTCTTCGCCTGGCTGTTCCTGCTCCTCGTGATCGCGGCGCTCGTCGTAGGCATCGTCGCCCTGATCCGGATACGGAGGCTCGCGGCTGCGCGCTCGCAGTCCGGGTCATGGTCCGCGGAGGGCTCACGAATCGATCCAGCTCTCGCCGAGCTTCGCGTCCGCTACGCGCGCGGCGAGGTGAGCTGGGAGGAGTACACCCAGAGGGCAACAAATCTGGGATTTCCGGCCAGTCCAGGCTCGGGGGCGTACATCGACTCGAACCAGCGACCGCCGGCGCCGTAGCCGCTGCAGCCGTCCACCCCAAGACGCTCATGGGAGGTGCGAGCTTCGCGGCGGCTCTCTAGCGGTTGGGGACCGTGAGCGAGTCGACCACAAAGTGGCCTGACGGCCCTCCGGCACCTCGACACCTGTGCCGCGTCCGTCAGAGACGGCGGAAGGTCACTACGATCCGCTGAGAGGACGAACGAGAACATCGACTGGCAAGTATGAGGATCTCCAGATTGCACGATCATTTGCGGTGGCTGATACCTGGCCGTGATGCGACGACCAAGGCACCGGTGCGTGCCTGGCTCATCGTCCTGCTTGGCGCCATGACGCTAGGCGCGACGGCTTGCAGCTCGCCTGCCGCGCGGGCGCCAGTTGTGCACCACCATGAACAGACCAAACACAAGCCGCCTCCCGCGCCCACCACCTTTTCCGGGCCAGATGGCGTCGAATCCAGTTGGGTCGTCGCTGAGAACCGTCGACCCGGGACTTCGGCCTGGATGATCCCCGACGGCACGCCATCAGGTATCGCCGGGTTCGCCTCCACGACCTATGCCGCACCCGGAACCAAGGTGAAGCTGTACGTGTCCACCGCAGCGACCCGATTCCGCATCGAGGCCTACCGCATGGGCTACTACCAGGGACTAGGTGCGCGCCTCGTCTGGCAGTCCCGCGAGATCCCTGGACGCGAGCAACCAACTTGCCCGCTGACAACCGGAGTCAACATGGTCGCATGCGACAACTGGACTCCGACGCTCAATCTCTCTGTGACTGCGGCATTCGTCCAAGGTGACTACCTGCTCAAGCTCGTGGGTGCCGGCGGCCAGGAAAGCTACGTCCCTCTCACGGTCTGGGACCCGACTTCGAAAGCCACCTACCTGGTGAAGAACGATGTCTTCACGTGGCAGGCCTGGAATCCTTACGGGGGCTACGACTTCTATGCCGGCGAGGGTCCGTGCCCATCAGACGTGTACCCGCTCTGCTCTCGGGCGCGGATCGTCTCCTACGACCGGCCCTATGCCTACGGAGAGGGGGCGGGCGACTTTCTCGGTAGTGAATACCCCTTCATCCGCTTCATCGAGGAGCACGGTTTGGACGTCGCCTACGTCACCGACGTCGCCGTCGAAGAGCACCCGGCCATCCTGGTCGACCACAAGACCCTGCTCTCTCTCGGTCACGACGAATGCTGGTCCCTGGTCGAGCGACAGGCTGCCGACACCGCCGAACAGGCCGGCGTCAACATGGTCTTCTTCGGCGCGAGCGCGGTCTTGCGCCATGTCCGACTCCAAGGCTCGCCGCTCGGTCCCGACCGCGAGGAGGTCGACTACCGGGACGGGTCCGAGGACCCGCTCAACGGCAAGGGGAACCCCCTGCAAGTGACGGGGAACATCTGGGCGAGCCCGCCCGCGGACTGGTCCGAGGTCGGCTTCGTGGGCGAGAATTACGTCGGCTTCGTCGAGCCCGGCAATCGACCGGTTCCCTTCGTAGTCGCGGACGCGAACGCATGGATCTTCAAAGGAACCGGGCTGAGTGACGGCTCGAGCGTGCCCGGGGTGATCGCCACCGATCTCGACGAGTTCGATCCCTACGACCATCCGGCCAATCTCGAGATCCTCGGTCACTCGCCGGTTCCACTGAAAGAGTCCATCAGCGAACTCGGCGATTCGCAGGGTTTCCTCGACTCCGACATGACCTACTACAGCGACCCGACCAGCCACGCAGGAATATTCGACAGCGGGACCACTAACTGGATCCCGTCCCTTGCACCCTGCCCGCCGGCACGACGAACATGTCCAGCTCCCATGGTGGGCAAGATCACCGGCAACCTTCTCGCCCTTTTCGGCAAAGGCCCGGCCGGTCGATTCCAGCCCTCCACGCCGAATTGGAGTGGGATCTACAAGTCGGCTAGCTGACGCGGCGCTGCACGGCTAAAGCCACCGTGCCTCGGCCCACGTGGGTCCCGATGACCGGGCCGAGCCAGCCGACACTTATGCGGTCCTTCGCTAACGACGAAGCGACAAGCTCGACGAACACGTCGATGTCGGAGGCAGCAGCGTGAACAATCGCCAGGCGCTCGATGTCCCCCGCCTCGCGTAGCTTCGAGACCAGGCGCTCAAAGGAGCGAGAACGGGTCCGGGGACGGGACTCGAGCTCGAGAACACCGTCGTTGATCTCGAGGACCGGCTTTATGTCCAAAAGACCACCGAGCAGAGCTTGGGCCGATCCGAGGCGTCCACCCTTGCGGAGGTTGTCGAGCGAGTCGAGCGCCCCGAACAGCTGCATGCTCCCTCTCGTCGCGACCGCCGCAGCCGTGACGTCATCGAGGTCACCGCCCGCCTCAGCGGCAGCTACGGCACTGAGCACGATGAGGCCTTCGGCCATTGTCGCGAACCGCGAGTCGACGACCTGAACTCGGATCCCATCTGCCACGCTCTCGGCCCCGACGACGGCGGCCTGGTAGGTCGCAGACAGCTTCGACGACAGCGCTATACACACGATTCCTTCCGCGCCGTCGTCTGCCAGCGATGAGAAAGCCGCGCTGAAGGCCCCTGGCGAGGGCGCCGAAGTCTCGGGCAGCCCGGCAACGTTGGCCGAATTCTGCCAGAACTCCTCTGGCGACCAAGTCGAGGTGACATCCGGTCCGAACGCACCGAGCCGGACGTCGAGGTGCACAATGCTCACCCCGTGCTCGCCAGCCACTGTTCTGTCAAGATCGGCGGCACTGTCTGTCACGACGCGGATCTTGGCCGTGGGTCTGGTGGGTGCTGATTGTGCGTCGCCTTCGAAGCTTCGAGCCCGATCATCAGCTGCGACTTCCTCCGGCATTGCGCGAGCTCCGTTCTGCATGTCCGAGACGATGTTGCCATTAACTGGAGGTGATCCTCCATTTTGATCGGAAGGCTAACACGTATATGGAGGCTAGCCTCCGGTTGTCGTTAGAATGGAACAGTGACCGATACTCCGGACCTAGGCCTTTCGGCCGGCGGCCCGGGCACGGCCGTCGTGGCCGGCACCGAGGGCTCACCGAGCCTGAGGGCCGACGCCGCGCGCAATCGTGAGCGGATAGTCGCCGCAGCCCAAGAGGTATTTGCCGAGTGGGGCCTGAACGCGGCCCTCGAGAAGATCGCCCGGCGAGCCGGCGTGGGCATCGCCACCCTCTACCGGCGCTTCCCTACCAGAGCCAACCTCATCGCGGCCAGCTTCGAGAGGAAGATGGCCGACTACGCGGCTGCCGCCGAACAAGCGCTCGAGAACCCGGACGCGTGGGCCGGATTCTGCTGGCTGATAAACAAGTTCTGCGCCATGCAAGCCTCCGACGCTGGGCTGAAGGACCTCATCACCATGAGGTTCCCGGCCTCGTCCGCAGCCGAGGATCTCAGACATCGAGCAGTTCGGAGCCTGGATCTGCTCGTCCAACGGGCGCAGCGGCAAGGCACCCTTCGCGCCGACTTTGTCGCCACGGACTTTCCCATGCTGCTGTTCGCAAACGCCGGTGTGGTGACCGCGACCCGCGAGACAGCGCCTGACACTTGGCGGCGGTTCACTTCCTACATGATCGACGCTTTGCGCGCCGATCATGTCGGCTCGCCTCGGGGATCTTGAACACTCCGAGCCGCACGGCTGCGCGGAACTCCGCGACGACCTACTCCACGATGCGAACCGTTCCGGGCTCGACGGCCCAGTCTCGATCGCGCCCGGCGACGGACCTGGCCGGCACCAGCAACGCGGCCGCGGCCGCGGCGAGCGCGATTACCGAACCGATCCTGAACGCCAGGCCGTAGCCATCAGTTAGGGCGGTGAGTTGGTTCACAGCGCTTGCGACATCGTGCGTCCTTGTCGTCGCCACCGCCGCGAGGACTGCCAAGCCGACGGCGCCTCCGATCTGGCGCGAGGTGTTGACAAGACCGGAGGCGAGCCCGGCTTGGTGCGGGGGGATCCCGGCAGTGGCGGCATAGGCCAACGGGGTGAAGGACACCCCTAGTCCCAATGTGACAAGCACGCTCGGCAGGAAGAAGCCCGACCAATATCCTGTGTGAACGCCCAGGCCGGAGAAGAGGAACAGCCCAACGGCCGACAGCAGACCGCCCAAGACGAGCAAAGGTCTCGGGCCGGTGCGCAGAACGACCCGGGACGAAACCTGTGCGCCGATCATTATCGCCACTGTCTGAGGGACGAACGCGAACCCGGTCCGGAGCGGCGAGTACCCATGGACCTCCTGCAAGTACAGCGAGACGAAGAACCACATCGCGAACAGCGCACCCGACAGCAGGAACATCACCAGGTTGGCGGTCCAGATCGACCGCCTCGCGAAGAGCGTCAGCCTCATCAGTGGGAACTTGGCAACCGATCCCTCGTGGACCAGGAACCAGGCGATCAGTGCAGTCGCAGCCCCGAACGCGACGATCGTCTGCCAGGAGCCCCAGCCGACGCTCGTCGTGCGGACAACACCGAACACGAGGGATGTCAGACCTGCGGTCACAAGAACCGCACCGAGAACGTCGAGCGTCTGCCGCTCACCTTCGGCTCTGCTCTCTTGTAGGAACGCCCGCCCGACGATGAAGGTCGCGATGCCGATAGGAATGTTGATGAACAGGATCCACCGCCACGACAACTCCTCGGTCAGGATGCCGCCGAGCAGGGCGCCCGTCGCACCACCGGCCCCCGCCACCGCGCTCCACATGCCCATTGCCCGGGCACGGGCCCTCGGCTCCCGGAAAGTCGTCGTCAGGATCGTCAATGTTGCCGGAGAGAGAATCGCGCCGCCAACGCCTTGAACAGCACGGGCGCTGATCAACATGGCCTGATCCTGTGCGAGCCCTCCCAACAGACTGGCGAGGGTGAAAACTGTCAATCCGAGAAGGAAGACGCGACGCCTCCCGAACAAGTCCGCAGTCCGCCCTCCGAGCAGGAGGAAACCCGCGAAGGTCAGAGTGTACGCGTTCAGTACCCATTGGAGCTCAACCTGCGAAAAACCAAGACTGTGCTTGATCGACGGCAACGCCACATTCACGATCGAGACGTCCAGAAGAACCATGAACTGGGCGACGCACGCCAAGGTGAGCACGAGCCACTCTGGAGTGTGGTTGGCCGCGGAAGTCTCTGGGGTCAAGTCCGCTCCGCGATCACTCCATGTGTATCGCCGCTTCCTGCCGAATTGTTCCCCGGGGCGGGTCTCTCAGCCATTTTTCAGGGTCGTGGGGCCTTGCCAGGAGGACGGGACGACCGGAGATCGCTACGGTGGATAGGTGGTGGCAACGGGACGGTTGACGAGATGACGGAGGCTCGCAGGCACACCTGGACGATCGGGACCCTCTCAGCTGTCATCGCCGCGGCCGCACTCGTGAGCGGCTCCGCGTTCGGCAACGTCCACAGTCCGGTGCTGCACCCAAAGCTCGTCGCCTGGATCAGTGCAGCCATACTCCTTATCTCGGGCGTGACGGCCACGCGACGAATTGCCTACGGTCTCGGCCACCTCATCACGTTGCGATCTATCCCGGCCGCAGGCGCCGCGGTGCGGCTGCTCGCAACCGGCATTGGCTACCTCGTGGTCGCCTTCGCCGTGTTCGCGGTGCTCGACGTGTCCATCGATCACCTTCTGGTCGGTGCCGGACTCGCCGGCGTCGTGCTCGGAATCGCGGCTCAACAGAGTCTTGGAAACGTCTTTGCCGCGCTCGTGCTCCTTCTGGCAAGGCCGTTCAAGGTCGGCGATCACGTTCGGATCCGATCGGGCGCGCTCGGCGGGATATTCGATGCCTGGGTGCTCGAAGTGAGCCTCACCTACGTGACGGTCCGCACCGACGACGGGGATCTGAAAATCCCCAACTCGGCCATGCTCGCGGCCGGAGTCGGCCAACTCCCTCGGACGCCGATTGACCCAGTACCGCCGAACACCATCCTCAGCCAGAAGCCTGAGGTCGAAGGTCCCGGTCTCAAGCGTCAGGTACCGTAGGCTCTTGCTTGTTGGGGGGCGGCGCTGCCTCTTTCGGGCTGAACAATCGAATCTTGGTGGCGTTACATGACCGTCGACCGTTCTGCGCAGTTCGATGGCTTGCCGGAGGAGTTCTCGGCAGCCCTGTTGCTCGCTGCCGTCGTGGACTCGAGTGAAGACGCGATTATCTCCCAGCGCCTCGACGGCACGATCATGAGCTGGAGCTCCGCAGCAGAACGTCTGTTTGGCTGGACGACCGCCGAAGCCGTCGGGCGGAGCTTCCAGATGATCGTGCCCGAGGCCCGGCGCGACGAGTTCGCATCGATCACGGCGCGATTGGCCCAGGGCGAGCGGATCGTCCACCTTGAGACGGCGCGTACCCACAAGGACGGCTCCGAGGTCCAGCTGTCACTGACGATCGCACCAATTCTGGCCCCGGACGGGCACGTCGTAGGGTCCTTGGGCGTCGCTCACGACATAACCGAGAAGCAACGCTCGGAGGAGGTCCGGGCACTGCTCGCCGCCATCGTGGAGAGCAGTGAAGACGCCATCGTGAGCCTCGACATGGACGGGCAGGTGACCAGCTGGAACCGGGCCGCCGAGCGTCTCTACAACTACAGCGCCGCCGAGATGATCGGCCAACGCTATGGCGAGATACTCGACAAGGACGCGCGCGACGACTTCAACCGGGTATTTGCCGAGGTGGCGGCGGGGGCGCGCCTGAGCCACCACGAGACTGCGAGAACAAGGCGAGACGGGACGAGTTTCGAGGTTTCCATGAGCCTGGCGCCGATCCTCGCCCCAGATGGCTCCATCGTCGGGGAGGCCGCGGTCCTTCACAACATCACCGAGCGCCAGCGGCGCGAGCGCGACCTCGCGGAGAGCCGGACGCTTCTCGAGCAAGCCGAGCGCATCGGCCACATGGGAGGGTGGACGTCGGGGGTAGTTCCGAATGCGCATGTGACCTGGACGAAAGAGGCGTACCGGATATTCGGCGTGGCGGAGCGTCCCAACTTGAATTCGGCCGACTTCTTCGAGAGGGTCCACCCTGGCGACCGCCGACGCGTTCAGGCGGCCGAAATCGCTGCGATCTCCGGGGGACCACGTTTCGAGGTCGAATATCGGATCGTGCGGCCGGATGGAACCCAGCGCTGGGTCTTCTCGGCCGCTGACGTCATCACCAACCAGAGCGGAGGCCCGGTTGAGCTGGCCGGGGTCATGCAGGACGTAACGGACCGCCGCGAAGCTGAAGAGCAGGCAAGAGGCCTCGAGAGGCAACTCCGCTTGCTCGCCGAGAACTCACGGGACCTCATATTCCGCTACCGGATCCTCCCCGATCCGGGCTTCGAGTTCGTGAGCCCGGCGTCGCTCACAATCACCGGGTACACGCCGGAGGAGTTCTACGCTCAACCTGGGCTAGTCGATCGCTTAATGGATCCCGCCGATCGTGACCTCTGGCCTGCTCGCCTGCGTTCCGGCCGAATCGAGACTGCCGTCGATCTCGAGCTCGTGCGCAAGGACGACTCCAAGATCTGGGTCAACCAGAGCCTCAGCACCGTGCTCGACGCAAACGGTCAGGTCATCGGAATGGACGGCATCACGCGTGACATCACCGATCGCAAGATGGCCGAGCTGCGCCTCGAGCATGAGGTTCTCCACGATCCCCTTACCGGGCTGCCCAACCGTGTGCTTGTCATGGACCGGATCGAGCATGAATTGTCCGGAACATCTCGCGATAACGGGTCGGTCGCCCTGCTCTTTGTGGACCTGGACCGCTTCAAGGTCTTCAATGACACGCGGGGCCACGGTTTCGGCGATGCCGTGCTGAGAGCTGTCGCCTGCCGACTGGTGGCATGTGCGCGCTCGGCAGATACGGTCGGGCGCTTCAGCGGAGACGAGTTCGTCATCGTGTGCGAGAGGCTTCCCATCGCGTCCGATGCGATCAGGATCGCGGACCACGTACTGAACTCGTTCGCCGCTCCCTTCGACATAGAAGGCGAAGAGGTTCACGTAACGGCTTCGATCGGGATCGCAACTGGTCAAGGCAACCAGAGCGCCGACAAGCTGCTGCGCGATGCCGACCTCGCGATGTACCGCGCCAAGGATCTCGGCAGGGCCCGCTACGAGGTGTTCGACGACAATTTGCGGGCCGAGGCCGAACGCCGCTCCGCCGGCGAGGCAGGCCTGCGACGCGCGCTCGAGAACCACGAGTTCGCACTCGTGTTCCAGCCTGTATGGTCGATGGCCGAGGAGCGCTTCGTCGGTGCCGAGGCTCTCTTGCGCTGGCACGATCCCGAGCGCGGGACAATCAGCCCAACGGAGTTCATTCCTGTCGCAGAGGACTGCGGACTGATCGTCCCGATCGGAGAATGGGTCCTCGAACAGGCGTGCAGGTCGCTCGCAAGGTCAAACCAGGCCGAGCCCCGACGACAACCGTGCACGATGTCGGTGAACGTCTCGGCCATACAGCTCAGGTCGCGCGACTTCACGCGGAACTTGGAGGAGCTGATCTCAACGACGGGCGTCGAACCGGAGCTGCTCTGCCTCGAAATCACCGAGTCCGTGCTCATGGGCGACGTCGACTACTTCTCCAAGGTGCTGCACCAGCTACGGGCGATCGGGACGCGACTTTCTATCGACGACTTCGGCACCGGGTATTCGTCGCTCGCCTACCTACGGGGGTTCTCGGTCGATGAGCTCAAGATCGATCGCTCCTTCATTTCCAGCTTGGACTCTGACCCCTACGACGCCACCCTCGTCGCGGCGATGGTCGGGATCGGTAACGCGCTCAGCCTCCGCGTCGTCGCGGAGGGCGTCGAGACAGCAGAGGAGCTCGCGGCAGTGGGTGACCTCGGGTGCCAGTACGCGCAGGGGTACCTGTTGGCACGCCCGTGCAACTTCGATGATTACATGGAGTACCTGAGAACTGGACGTTCTGCGAACAACGAATGAAGGAGCCGTTGAGGCTTTGTCGGCGTGTCTCGGCTAGTGCGAAAGTCTCTGGTTCAGTACCCAATGTGGCCGAACTGGCGCGCGTGCGGTGGGCGACCGGTAGACGCGACCGAACGTGCGCGCCACGAATCTTGCCTCTCACAGCTCGGACCGAGGCGCGCGGAGACCTAGTCCCTTACGGCCCGAGCGAAACGCTTGAAGTTGCCGATGAGGCGGTCGACGTCGGAGCTGTCGTGCTGGACCGAGACGAGCCACTGCTCGGTCTTGCCCCAGGGAGGGAGGAAGACGCCACCGTTGTGCTGGATCAGCCAATGGGCGTGGTTGTACCTGTCGTCGATCTCGAGGAAGTCGCGGTAGTCATGTACCGGCTCAATCGAGAAGGTGACGCAACCCTTCGCCCCGATCGAGACGACGTGAGCAGGCAGCCCTGCCTCGATGATCACTTCTCCGAGCGCCTCGTCGATCTGAGCGCGAAGAGCCCCGATCTTCTCGTAGGCCTCCTCGGTCACCACCTCTTCGAGCATGGCACGGCCAGCGGCGACCGAAAGCGGGTTCCCGTTGAAGGTCCCGACCATGTTGTAGATGCCGTTGGCGACAAAGCTCATGACCTCTTTGGTGCCTCCCACAGCGCCAAAACAAAGACCGCCACCGATCGCCTTTGCCAAACAGACGATGTCCGGTGTCGTCCCGAAAGCCGCTGTGGCTCCGCCGGGTCCGACTGTGAGACCGGTCTTTACCTCGTCGAAGGTGAGCAACGCCCCGTGCTTGTGGAGCAGCTCCTTCAAGCCGGCCAGGTAGCCCTCGACCGGCATGATTATGCCTGCGTTCATCATGATCGGTTCAATGATCATTCCGGCAATCTGACCGGGGTACTCCTCGAGCAGTCGCCTAACGCTCTCGAGGCTGTTGAACGAGGCGATCTTCGTCAGAGCCAAGAAAGCCTCCGGGATGCCCGTACTCGCCGGAGCCCCGACGGGTCGGTCGGCAGGGCCGATGACGTCCGCCTCGGGTGTGACCGACACCTGCACCGAGTCGTGGTGGCCGTGGTAGCAACCCTCGACCTTGATTATCAAGTCCCGACCAGTGATCGCCCGCATGAGATGCACGGCGTCCATGGTCGACTCCGTGCCCGAGTTGGTGAAACGCCACAAAGGCAGGTCAAAACGACTCGCCAACTCTTCGGCCACGACGATCGCGTCCTCCGTCGGCTGGGCGAAGTGAGTGCCCCGCACGACCCGGCCGCGTACAGCCTCTACGATCGCCGGGTGGGCATGGCCAGCCAGACCCGCACCGTAGCCACCGTGCATGTCGACGTACTCGGTGCCGTCGACGTCGTAGATCTTCGAACCGATGCCGTGGCTGATCCACACCGTCTGCGGGCGTGTTATCTGCCAGCTCGAGGTCACCCCGCCTGCTAGCGCGTGGACCGCTCGTTCGCTCAGCTGACGTGATCGGGGCTGACGATCGAGGAAGATCCGCTCCTGCTCGGCAACTACCGCCTCCAGCCGCCTGTCGACCTCCTTGCTGGTCGCTCGCGTGGACTTGGGCAATTGGACTGCCATTGCTATCGCTCCGTTCGGGCAGCACCGGTGTCCGTCCGGCGCCACCTCTCAGCTCTGTTGACTGGACGCCCGGCCTCGATCGACCACGGCTTGCCCACTGCCTGCTGCACAGCTCGCGGCCTCGAGCACGTGGATGGCGTGTTCTGCACCGAATCTGAGCCTACTGTGCCAGAGGGGTTCTGGACTCTCGAGATTTGGCGAGACGGGTCCGCCGGCCTTTAGGAGTCCAGGTCGATTCGGCTCGGTGAGCCACCATGACTGCGGGTATATGTCCGTTGTGAAGTAGATTCTGGGGGTCGTGAGATCGACAATTCGCTTGGAAATGCTTTGGATCCCCTGAACAGGGACAGAGTTGTCTTCGAGCACCGACTCTTGGCCGGTTTGCTCGAGGACCTGCCCGACGTTGTGATCGTCCTTGACCTGCAAGGAGGACTGCGGTGGGGAAACCACGCGGCCGAGCGATTGTTCGGTCGGTCGCTCCATGACTCGATCGGACTGCCTGGACTCGAGCTGGTCCACCCTGAGGACTTAGAGCTTGTCCTACGGTCGCTGACGAGTGTGCAGAGCAAGGAGACAGGCACGCTCATCGAGGTTCGGGCAAAGACCGTCACAGGATGGCGGCTTCTAGAGGTTATCGGCTCGCCCGTCAACTGGTTCGACGACCAAGCAGTTCTCTTCAGCCTTAGGGACTTGACCGAACGACGGCGCTTTGAGGTCGCCCGCAACGAGGAGGCCCGCCTCCGGTCCCTCGTGCAGAACGTGGCGACGGTCACGATGTTGGTCTCGGCGACGGGACTGGTGGAGTCGGTCTCCGGTGCCCTCAGCCGATTGCTGGGGCACGATCCGGAGCTCGTAGAACAGCGGCCCCTCGCAGAGCTCGTAAGCGAATCTGATCGAGACGCCCTTCGAGGCGCGTTCCAACGCGCCTCGCTCGGGGCCTCTGCTTCGAACCCGGTGATGGTCACCGTGCGGCTGCTCCGCCATGCAAGCACCGAGACGGTGCCGTTTGAGCTCTCACTGGTCAATCTGCTCGATGATCCGACCGTCGGTGGGTTCGTGGTCTCCGCTCACGACATCACAGCACGGCTCGCCGCCGAACTGGAGCTGCGCCAAACACTGTCGATGCTCACCGCGACGCTCGAGTCCACCGCCGACGGTATTCTCGTTGTCGATAATTCCGGCCGGGTTTCGAGCTTCAACAGTCGATTTGCCGAAATGTGGCGATTGCCCGAGTCAATTCTCGCGGCACGCGACGATGCCGCAACCATTTCATTCGTCCTGGACCAGTTGACGAGCCCCGAGGCCTTTCAAGCCAAGATCGACTACCTGTACGCCAACCTCGAGGCAGAGATCAGCGACACACTTGAGTTCAAAGACGGTCGGGTGTTCGAGCGATACTCCAGGCCACAACGCGTGGACGGCATCGCCGTCGGGCGAGTGTGGAACTTCCGCGACGTGACTGAACGCAGGCGCACAGAGGAGGACCTGCGCGAGAGCGAACAGCAATTCCGTCAGGTCTTCAATCAAGGACCGCTCGGAATTGCCGTCGTCGACCTCGATTCGCGGGTTCTCGATGCGAATCGCGCGCTGTGCCGCTTCGTGGGACGTACGAAGGACGAGCTCCTCGGTACGACTTTCTCCTACCTCGCCCACCCGGAGGATAAGGACAAGGAGTCCGAACTAGCCCGGCAGATGTCCGAGGAGCTGATCTTCGGCTATAGGACAGAAACGCGCTTCGTCAACGACGTCGGTGAGGTGGTCTTCGCAAGCGTGACAGCTTCTGTTATCCGGGGTGAGAGTGGCGCGCCGATCTACGGATTGCGCATCGTGGAAGACACTACGAAACGCAAGCGCCTCGAACGCGAGCTGGTTGCGCACGCGACGACCGCGGGCAAGCTCCTCGCTAGCTTCACGCCGCGCGAGATCGAAGTCCTCACACTCCTGTGTGACGGTTTCACTGCCCTGAAGATGGCCGAGAGCCTCTCGCTGTCTGTGCGGACCGTCGAATCGCATCTCGCAAACAGCTACAGAAAGCTCGGAGTTCGCACCAAGGAGGACGCTGCTGCTGAGTTTGCGCGCTTGACAATGGCGGTCACCGATCTCAAGAAAGGGCTCCCAGCGAGCGCCTCGGGTGACGAGTACGCAAAAGAAATCAGTACATTACTGGGGACATTTCAGTACGGCGAAGCCTAAAGCGCTTGATACTCCCGTCGACATAACCAGGGTCAGCGTTTCGCGAAGAGGCGCTCAGTAGCTGGGAACGGGAGGTCCGTTGATGTCTGGGACAGATTCGGGAGACACGGTTGGCTCGCGTCGTGCCGATAGACAGCGCAAGCCCCGGGTCCCATGGGCTCGCAAGACGAAGGTAGTAAGCGCCGTAGTCGGTGCCCTGCTCG
>PLKG01000152.1:0-11456 GCA_003140595.1 Acidimicrobiaceae bacterium
CTTAGTTTCCCCTCGGGTTCGGTGATAACCCGCACTTGCCTTCCGGTGGAGGTGCTCCACATACGGGCGGTGTCGTCGTCGCTGGAGGTGACGATCTCGGCTCCGTTTGGACTGAACATCGCCGTGTAAAGAGATGCTCGGCTCGGGCTTCGCAGAACCAGAAGTTGCCGTCCGCTTAGGGCAGACCAGACAGTGGCAGTGCCATCCGTTTGGCTGGCGGTGACAAGTTCCTTCCCGCCAGGGCTGAAGTCGACCGCACCGGGGAACGTGGCTCCGGTCGAGTCCTCCCAGCGGTGAACGAGCCGGCCTGTGACCATGTTCCAGATGTCGGCTACTCCGCTGCCCATCGCTACTGCCGCAACGACTTCAGTTCTGCTCCGGTTGAACCCGCCACTGCCGAGCGGGGCCCCGGTCGGGTCGGCGAGCACCCGGCGAGTGCCCACGGGCTGGGCGTCCCAGACCTTGGCCGTTCCGTCATCGCTGGCGGTGACAACCTCGGACCCACCTGGACTGAACGATGCGGCTGGGGCCGGGCCCCGGTGTCCGCTGAGGACAAGAATGGGCTTGCCAGAGGCGGCGTCCCACGTCGTGGCCGTCCCACCGGCACTGGCAGTAACGACCTCCCTGCCGTTCGGGCTGAACACAGCGGACTGCATCGGTGCGGCTCCAGTAAGGGTCCTACGGACTTGGAGCTGAGGGAGGGCGTCTCGAAGTGCAGTCAGGCCTGAACCGTTGGCCGTACCTGAAGCGCCGGCAGGGCGAGCAGGGTGCTGAGCTCGGGGTCCGAGCTCAGAGCGGCCTCAGACTCGGCGGCTTCCTGGCGCGACTGCGCGATCTTCTGGTTGGAGACCGCCTGGTCCCACTGGAACCGGCGGCGACAGAGCCCTCCGAGGGCCAGCGACACGACAAGCGCAACGCTTGCCCCGCCGAGCAAGCTACGTTGACGGCGATCGCTGGCCCGGCGGCTGGCCAACACGAAAGCGTTCTGCTGGGCCGTCGGCTCGGGTTGCTTTCCAGGGCCACGCGCCAACCACAGCTCCGCCACTCTCAGCTCACTGCCACCGACCAACAGGCTCCAACCACGATCATGTTCGTTCCACTCGATCGCCTTTGTGCCCCAGCGCGTGTGTCCTGGACCCAGTCGAGGTCAGTGTCGATTGCGGCCGCCAACAGATCTAACGTCGTCTCAAAGTCATCTTCGAACAACCCGCGACCGGGCACGAACTGGCGGTCGACCAGTACCGCCGGAAGCTGATCAAACGGGGAAGCTCGGAAGTTCACAGGAATGATTCGCTTACCAAGACTCGCCGCGTGATCGAGTTCCTTGCGGCACTCGATCGACGACGCCGAGTCCGGACTGATCACAAACACAAACGAATCCGCGGTTTCAATCGCCTCTTCAGATAATCGGCCCACCTCGATGCTGGTGGAATGCCATGATCATCGACCCACACCTGTTTCCCCAGTCCGGTCAGCGCCTCATGCAAACGCCTCACAAACGTGCGGTCCACATGCGAATACGATACGAACACGTCAGACACTGGACACCCGTACCGCCTCGCCGCAGACGTGGTCGAGGGGCTCGCTGCACAAAGGACATGACACTGCGCATCGGTGTGACAGGACATCGCTATCTCGACCATGAGGTCGAAATACGCCGCGAGGTCAACATCGCCATCGATCGGGCACTGGAAGCTGGCGATGCTGGCCATGCAACCGGAAAGCCGGAATGCCTCATCGTGGTGTCGGCCTTGGCCGAAGGCGCAGATCGCCTCGTCGTCCACGAATGCCTCCGCCGTGACGGCGCCACCCTTGAGGCTGTCCTGCCGTTGCCTATCCAAGAGTACGCGAACGATTTCGTCACTGCCGATTCGCGGCGAGAATTCGCCGATCTGCTTGCCGCGGCAGCGTCGGTGAAGGTTGCCGACGTGATGCCTACACGGGAACAGGCCTACGAGCGGGCCGGCCAACTGATGGTCGATAACTGCGACGCCGTTGTCGCCGTGTGGGACGGCCTGCCGGCCCGCGGACGCGGCGGGACAGCTGACGTCGTGACCTACGCCGAGGCTCGTCGCGTACCCGTCTTTCGCGTCGACAGCCGGACTGGTCACAGGTAGGTCCTGCGCGTCCGCTGGGAGCTGACCGGTCACCGGGCTATGCGTGAACCGCTCGAGCGATCTGAGGGGCTCAGCGAGCTCGGTCGACCAGATTGCTGCCGTTCCGCCAGAAACAGCAGACTGAAGGCGTGCTGCAAAGCGACGATTGTCGTGGGAGTACGACATGAACGCGTCGATGGAGTCGAGTTCTCCTCATTCCGGTCCGCTAGGTGGTCAGGCTCACCAATCTCCTCAGGGTCGTTCCTAAGGGAAGACGATGCTGTTGACGAGCGAGTCTGCCCCGAAGAAATAGGCCAAATTGAGATTGGCGGGAGAGGGGTGACCGTTGAACCAATCTGACCTGGCGGTCACCGTCGGGAGCAACGCCCCATAAGCGACCACGATGATTCCGAACCCATTGTAGGACGTCGCAGCCAGGAGAACTCGGGCGGTCTGGGTCGTCCCATCGCTGCTGGCTGGCTGAACATTGAACGCTTCGCCGAAGGCAGGATGGTAGCCGATCAGCGGGTCAGGCAGCTGGTAGATAGGTTGGGCGCTCGGGAAATTCTTGGAGACGAAGTACTGCACCTCCGCCTCCGGCGAGGTCCCGTCTTCGGAGCCGCCGAAGACGTCGAGATAGGCCGTTCCACTCTTGAATGAGTAGGTCAGGCCGATTCCAGAGGAATCCGTCTGGACGCCTGGCTGCGGGAAGTAACGCAAAGAAAATCCTTGCGGATTCCTGTATAGAGTGCCATTGACCACCGCGGGCCCCACGGCACTCTGGCTATTCACGCCTTTGCGCGGTTGGCCGATCGGAGGCCCCTGGCACTTGAGCGGGTTGCAGTACGGGGGTGGTCCGGGAGTGGCGAGTAGAGCGACGACTATGAGCGTGAGCGTGAGCACGCTCAATCCAGCTGCAAGCAGGAGAACCATGGAGCGGTGACTGAACCGGCGGGCTGGTGACGCCAGCTCGTGGGCTCCAGGGAAGCCCACTTTCAGGCCGGGAGCGCCCGGCGGCGCGGTCGGCCACGGGGAGTCTGGCAACGGCGCATCTGTCGTGCTCACGTGATGCCTCCTGACGGTGTCGTTACGCCGTTGATCAAGGGCCACGTCGCGCGTCGACGATGGGGGCGCGCTATCGCCCGCTCAGCGACGCCACATTGTGGGCAGAACGCCATGGCCGGGACCAGGTGGCTACAGTTGGCGCACACGCGAGGGGCCCCGACAGTCACGTCGAGGGCCTCGTGCAAGAGCACGTAGTGCATGCCTGCTCTCATCGCCAACGTCAGCACGCCGAGCGCCGCGAGGTGGATGCCGACGAGCACGGCATCCGACAGCGCAGCAATGTCGGTGAAGCCCAGCCCTACCTGCACGAGCAGGGCCAGTACGAGCGCCACCCCGGGCGAGGTGAGCCATTTGCCCTTGGCCGAGGTAGAGCGTGAGCCGATCTTGGCCCAGAACGCCGCCCCGATGAAGCCGGTCGCCATGGCGCTGACCAGCGGCAGGGTCACGCCCCGCAGGATCACCTGGGTCATGTTGGCGAGGAACGCCTCGTGGGTGAGCTGGCCGTTGCTGAGCCAGGGTGCCATCAAGTCGATCGTGGCGGCAAGGGTGAAGCCGAGCGCACCGGTCGCTCCGGCGACAAAGCCGTCAAGCGACTCGATCGGCCCGCGCTGCATTCTCCGGGCAATCATCATCGGCACGCACATGAGGAGCTGCCCGATCGCAGGCACCGCGATCGCGGCCACGATCGACGAACCGCTGATGAGGCTGGAGGTGAACGAGGGTAGGAGAGCCTTGTCCACATAGCTGCCGCCGATGATCGCCCAGCCGGCTCCGAGTCCGGCACCAAGCAGCAAGCAGACGAAGGTGGGCGGCAGGAAGCTGCCCTCGTAGGGATCGACTTCCCAGATGTAGAGGAGGAAGAGGAGGGGCACGCTAAGCGCGCTGACAGCTATCAACGGGGCAGTTGTGCCTGCCAGGGCAAAGATCAATAGGAGCACCAGGAAGACGGCAAAGCCAACGCGAAAGGGAGCCTTGGCCCGGTGCGAGAGGTGGGGAAACAGTGAGGTCACAACCGAGACTCGGAAGACCGGCTCGTCAGGGAATGCAGCGTAGGAGTGTAACCGTTGCGCGGCCTGGGATCCGCTGACGACGAGGTGCGCACCGCATGCGCCGCAGAACCGCGCATCAGGAACCACAACGGCGCAGTAGGGGCAGACCACCGTGGCGAGCACCGGCAGATCTGCTGGAGACGATGTCATCGCGCTCATGTCAGAACCTCCCCGCAATCAGGTCCCGGGCGAGGTTGTACACGTCGGGCGAACCCAGACCGGTGGTCATGTCGTACCCCGGAGTGGCGGCATAGAAGTCGTTGCCACCCAGCGTGACGTCGTGGAAGGGCGGATACGGGACGTAGGAGCTGGCCAGGCGGAAGAGGATGGGATTGAAGAATCCGACCGGGGGATCGTGGTGGGCCTTGAGATCCTGATCCATGAGGGCCGTGAACCCCGCCCAGGTGGGGGCGGCCAGTGACGTTCCCCCACCTTGGCTTGCCTGCCCATCTTCGATGATGGCATTGCCGGTAGCCGGGTTCGAGTCGGAGCTCACGTCTGGCACCTCGAGATGGTTGCCGGTGTCGATCTGTCCCCCGGTGCCGACCCCGGTCTCCCACGAGGGCCGCGCAAAGTAATGCGACACTCCCCCGCCCGTACCCTGGGACAACAGAGGCTCCGACCACGTCGTCTCGCCGATGTAGTTGCCCGCCGCGTCGGTCGTCATTGAGGTGCCTCCCGTGCCCGTCACCGCCGGCAACGACGCCGGTACTAGGACACCCTCGAAGGAACTCTGAGGCGCCTGACCGTCGTCCGCGTTAGGCGTGCAATCGAGTCCACCGGAGTCCCCGCTGGAAGCGAACACGGTCGAGCCCTTTGCCTCGATCGACATCACGGTCGAGTTCAGCGCGACGAGGTCGGAATCGTTGAAAGCCTGCGTATTGGTCTCGCACTCTCCGAGGCTCATGCTGACTATCGCGCCCGGCCAGAGCTTGGCTGACTCGATGAACGCCTGGGCAAATAGATCGGCATCGGATGTCGCTTTGCTGATCGAGTTCAGGTTGAAGAAGACGAGATGCGCTTGCGGGGCAATCTCGTGCACTGTCTCGATGTCCATCGTGGTCTCATCGTCATAGCCAGTGTTCTTCCCGACCAGCGTCAGGTTGTAAGCGGGCAGCTTCTCGTCGGCCGCGAACGTGTTGAAATCGCTTTGCAAGAAACCTCCGCCTTCCATGAAGACCACCGTTTCTCCCTGGCCGTTGAGGCCGGCGTTGGTCAGGGGCAGGGCGTCGTAGGCTCTCAGCAGATCGACACTGCTCAATCCGCCTTGGGGTACATCTGAGTTGGTCGGCTCTATGAACGAGTGGATGGTCCCGACTCCTGCGAGCTCACCACACACTCCGGACGGCACAGCCGCCTGATGATTAGCTGCGAAGACGACGCTGCCCGTTGGGGAGCGATAGTCGTCGATCGAAACATTGAAGCTACGGTCGACGTTGTCGGGAGCGCCGGAGATCGTTGCCCACCGCTGACCAGCCGGCCACTGCACGGAGAGCCGCTCCGAGCCCGCCCACTGCACGAGGCAGGTCGGCCGTGCGGCAGAACGTAGGAGCACGAGGAAGGACACTGACTTCTCACGGGCCGGTCCGATGAGGGTACCTGGGCTGCTCGACAACAACGCCCCTTGGACAGAACCCGGCAACGTTGTCGTTGCCGGGTTCTGACGTAGTACGACAGCGGCGACACCTACCAGGACGACGAGACAAGACGCACGCAGAACTGCGATGCCCCGCGGTTTGGCGTTCCATCTGAACATGGTCCGCTGATGCAGGCCCGAATATCCGCACGGCGCGCGATGCACCGTCGGCCCTTCATGCACGGACTACGTCACCAATGCTGCCTTGAAACACAGCGACTTCCTCCCCCCTAGACCTGACGACATCGTCAACTCGCGCTTGGAGTTGAACGACCAGTGCTCGGGACCCACCACGGACCACGTTCGATCGTCGGGTCAGCATGGCAGGTGGAGTGGCGTATAGCAAGGGGTAGTTTTCAGCGTTCAGCCGTGGGGTGAGAACGAACCGCCGAAGTGTCCGGCGCCCAGTCCTGAGTGCTCCCTGCAGGAAGAGGCCCACCCATTCGGGCTTGCACCGATCCCCACCCAGCGCGTGCTCGCGCAGCCTTGGTCTGGATGAGCTCGCCGGCGTGACGAGGCATTGACAGTGTGGCGTCGCGATGTGCAGTCATTGTCCGGCAAGCCGCCGGGCCGTACCTCAGCTCCCGGCGCCCCGTCTGTAAGTGGCGCAGCAGAAGGTGCGACGCAAAACATCGGCCCGCGCTGGCACGTCTGGGCTGGCGCAAGACTGGAGGCGCCATCACCCATGGGGCTCGCGCGCGTAGTTGCCCTCACTCTCGTTTCGCTCGCGTTCGGTTGCTTCCGTAATGTAAGCTCAGGAAAGACCTGCTGGGCTCCAGATGCTTACGCGTATGGCGCATGTCCGCTGGGTTGAAGACCGTCTCCGGCAGGGCTGGCACTTCGGATTCCGTCACGATCTGCCGGGCAGGCGTTCTCCGTACCTCGTCTCGTGGGACGAGCCTTCTGCGGAAGTGCGCTGCCTCGACCGCGAGAGCATCCGGGCAATCTCACGTCTGTTGGCCGAGTCAGGCCTCTCGGTCGTCCGACGGCCTAGGAGCGTGTGCCAGTAACGGCTGACGGGAGAGCCAACGGCCGTTAGTGACGCCGATGGCCGGGTGATCTCGTCGATAGCGGGTCCGTCGGCCGTTCGAGCCGCCATCCCGGGTGTCGATTGGCTTGCCCACGTCCCCCAGGGATCGTGTCTGCGCCGTGGCCGCTCAGGTGACGGCGACCTTGGTGGTCCCTTTCACCACGAAGAGCTTGCGGAGATTGTGGCAGGCACTGAGGAGGTCCCACTCGGCCGCGGCTGCGTCAGCGCCTCGCAGCAGGAGGTGCTTGGCTCCTTGGACGACGTCCATTTGGCCGAACACCGGTTCGACGATCACCTTGCGCCGGGCATAAGAGGCCTTGCCGGCCTTGGTGCGGAGCTTTCGAGCCATTCGCTGTGTTGGTGTGGCGTGCTTTGGGATCCGTCCCCGTGGCGCGGCAGGTACCTCCTCGCCGTGGCGAAGGCGCCCGGTCGCGATGAGCGGGTCGATGTCTCTCGTGGCGGCGGCCTTGAGGTTGTCGCCCGAGAAGTAACCGGCGTCGGCGAGTACCTGACCTGGCGCTGTCCCACAGTTCTCGATCACCTGGTCGAGCATCTCCTCGAAGGCCGGGGCGTCGGCGGCGTCGTTGTCGAGGCGGGTGGCGACGATCACCTGGTTGGCGTCGTCGACGACAGCCTGTGCGTTATAGCAGTAGTGAAAGCTCCCGTCCGAGGTCTTCATCACGCGGGCATCAGGGTCGGTGAAGTTGCGCTGGGCCTTGTCGTCAGGTGTCGCCTTCGCCGCCGCTCGTGTGGCCGCCTCGGCGACGGCCTTGTCGTCGGCGCCCTTGTCCCTCGCCCGACGATCGGCGGCCTCGGCTGCTCTTCGCCGAGCGTCGGCCTCGAGATCGGCCTTTGCCTTGCGGATCTTCGCGAGCCTCGTCTCGCGCCGGGCTAGCTCGCCGGCGAGGTCGTCGTCGCGGCCGTCAGGACCAAAGGCCTTGTCCTCACGCTGGTCGGTCGCCTCGGCGTCTTTCAACAGGTCGTCCACCTCGCGTTGGAGACGCTCCTCGGTCTCGCCCATGTACTTGTAGCTCATCGCCTTTCGCCGCGAGGCGTTCGCCCGGCGCTTGGTGCCGTCGAGGGCGACGCGCCCGAGGCGCACCATGCCGGCAGCCTGGCAGAGCTTCAGGCTCTGAAGAAACATCCCTCGCAGCGCCTCGAGGTGGCGACGGCGGAACCGGGCGATCGATCTGAAGTCAGGCGCCGCATTGGCCGAAAGGAACCGGAAAGCGACCGAGTCACTGCAGGCCTTCTCGATCGCCCTCGAGGAGCGAACGCCGACGAGGTAGCCGTAGACGAGGAGCTTGACCATGAGGCGCGGGTCATAGGGCGGGTAACCGCGCACCTCGGTGTAGGAGGCGAGGAACGGCTCGAGATCGAGCACCTCCTCGACAAGCTCGGAGACGAACCGAGCGAGGTGGCCCTCAGGCACCCAGTCGTCGATCGATGGCGGCAACAGGTAGAGCTGATGCTGGTCATAGGCCCGGAATGTCTTGTCGACCTTCGCTCGGGGCACCCCGACACCCTCCTCAGGCCCGAGGGGGACCTCGAACAGCGGCTCGCTCGCGTGAGGGGTATCCATGACGCCAATTCTCGTCTATTCACGGACAAATCGCGAATTTTGAGTGACCCGCGACCGACAACTGCCGAGCCGCGAGGCCCGACGACTGGTGGCAGTCAGTCGCAGGTAGCTGTTAGTGACCTAAGCTCCTAGCCATCACGAGCTCTGATGCGCGGTGACGAGGAGCGTGCCGCCTCGTCGACCAAGCACCTGAGCGCGGTGTCCGCAATATGCTCGGTTGGCGGAGATCGAGAGATCCCGCGATCGCAAGTTGTCCGACAGGTGATCCCGAGCGACCCGGGCTGCAGAGCGGGCTGACCTCTAGACTCAGGCGATCTGGTTTGGGCCGCAGGTCTTCGACTTGACGCGCGGCGACGGGCGTATTGGTGGGGGCCGCAATGACTGACGTCTTCATTTGCTATTCGCGACGTGATCTGGACTTCGTCCGTCGTCTTGCGGAGGCATTGCGAGAACGTGCCACGGACATCTTCGGCTCTGAGATCGACCTGCAGCAGAAACGCCACACCGACCTCGTCCCGTGGAGCGAGCTGGGCGAGTCCAGACGGGAGTTGGACCACGAGGCACAGCGCGAACTTCCCGCGCTGCTTGCGAATACGGGTTGGTTATCGTCCGCAAGCGTCATACTGTCGCCAAATGAATCCCAGGAGGTGAAAGGTGTCTGATGCGTTCATCAGCTACTCGCATCTCGACCGGGACTTTGCGATTCACCTCCAAACCGCTCTCAAGAACTCGGGCAAAGCCATCTGGGTAGACGAGGCAGATATCCCTTCGGGCTCCCGCTGGGCCGAAGACCTCAAAGAGGCGATCGAGGATGCTGACACCTTCGTCTTTGTCATCAGCCCTGACTCAGCGGGATCTGAGGAATGCAAGAAGGAGCTCGACTACGCCGTTCAGCTCCATAAACGCATCATTCCCGTCAATCTGAGACACACCCCCATCGAGGCGCTCCCCGAGTCGATCAGGGTGGTTCAGTTCGTCCCACCAAGAGGCCTGTTCGAAGGCGATCTCGGGCCCGACTCCGAAAGTCCTTTCGAGTATTCACTTCAGCTGCTCATCACCACGATCGACACCGACCTCGACGCAAATCGTGAGCACACCGAGTGGGGCAAGAAGGCCCTCGAGTGGGACAAGCACACGCAGGACCCCAGCTTCTTACTCTCGGGAAGCGAACTCGAGTCGGCTGAGCATTGGCTCGTCCGCGGATCGCAGAAGGGTCCAGAGCCCACAGAACTCCAAAAGGCCTACATTCTTGCGAGCCGCCTGAGGGCGAATCGTCGTCAGCGACGCCTACTCGTTGGGGTGAGCATCGCCCTTGTGGTGGCCCTCGTGCTCGGAGGACTAGCGGTCGTGCAGCGAAACGACGCCATTAGCCAGTCGCACCTCTCCCAGTCCGAGGACATGGCAGCCGAAGCCACAAACCTGTTCTCGACAGATGTTCCCCTCGCCATGCTGGTCAGCCTCCAAGCGTACGAACGATCCCCCGCGCTCCAAGCTCGAGATGCGCTTGATCAAGCCGCTGAGCAACCGCTCGACGCCACATTGTCCGAGGGCAACCCGGTTGACGTCGTCGCCTTCAGCCCGAACGGCCGGACCCTCGCCGTAGGGGACTCCGGTGGTTACGTCGGTCTGTGGAACATGGCCAGCACTAGGCGGACCGCCACCTTCCTATACGAGGGCAACGAGGTCAACAGCGTCACCTTTAGCCCGGACGGCCGGACCCTCGCCGTAGGAGACGAGAGCGGTGACGTCGGCCTGTGGGACACGGCGACTGGAAAGCGGACAGCCACCTTGTCGGAGGGCAAGGGCACTGTGGTCTACAGCGTCGCCTTCAGCCCGAACGGCCAGACCCTCGCCGTAGGGGACTCCGGTGATTACGTGAGCCTGTGGGACCCGGCGACTAAGAAGCAAACAGCCACCTTGTCTGAGGGCAACCCCGTCAACAGCGTCGCCTTCAGCCCGAACGGCCAGACCCTCGCCGTAGGAGACTCCGGTGGCTACATCGGTCTGTGGCACGCGGCCGGCGAAAGACGGACCGCCACCTTGTCTGAGGGCAGCGCAGTTCTCGGCGTCGCGTTCAGCCCGAACGGCAAGTCCATCGCCGTGGGCGACGTCGGCGGAGACGTCGGCCTGTGGGACACGGCCAGCAGGCGGCGGACCGCCACCTTGTCCGAGGGCAGCACGGTCGGCAGCGTCGCCTTCAGCCCGAACGGCCGGACCCTCGCCGCCGGGGACAACGCCGGCGACGTCGGCTTGTGGGATCCGGCCCGCAGGCAGCGAACCGGCACATTGTCTGAGGGCAGCGCAGTTCTCGGCATCGCCTTCAGCCCGAGCGGCCAGACCGTCGCTGCCGGCGCCGATGGAGGTGACGTCGGTCTATGGGACACGGCCAGCGGGCAGCGGACTGCCGCCCTGCCCGAGGGCAGCGCTGTCCTCAGCGTCGCCTTCAGCCCGAACGGGCACACCCTCGCCGTCGGAGACAACTACGGCGAGGTCGGCCTGTGGGATACGGCCAACGAAGAGCGGACCGCAGCCCTGTTCGCGGACAGTGGGTTCGACACCGTCGCCTTCAGCCCGAATGGCCAGACTCTCGCCGTTGGGGACTACGACGGCGACCTCGGCCTGTGGAAGACGACTGGCGGTCGGCGACCTGCCGCCTTTGCATTGGGGAGCACGGTCGTAAGCGTCGCCTTCAGCCCGAACGGCCAGACCCTCGCCGGCGCCGACGATGAGGGTCACGTCGGACTATGGGACACGGTCAGCGAAAGGCGGATCGCCACCTTGTCCGAGGGCAACCAGGTCAACAGTGTCGCCTTCAGCCCGAACGGCCACACGCTCGCCGTCGGGGACGACGGAGGTGACGTCGGCCTATGGGACATGGCCAGCGAAAAGCGGGTCACCACTTTGTCTGAGGGCACCCTGGTCAATAGCGTCGCCTTCAGCCCGAACGGCCAGACTCTCGCTGCCGGGGAGCAGGGTGGTGACGTCGGCCTGTGGAACA
>PLKG01000152.1:11470-32640 GCA_003140595.1 Acidimicrobiaceae bacterium
CCCGAACGGCCAGACTCTCGCCCTAGGGGAGAACAGCGGAACCATAGTGCTAGTAGACGAGATAGTTTGGAACTGGAATTTCACATCACTTAAGCTTCTCCTCTGCGGCGAGGTCGGAACGAACATGACAAAGGCTCAATGGTTGGCCAACGTGCCCGACCAGCCCTACCAGAAGACTTGTCCGACGTCGCAGTAGGGTCGCCGGTCCATTTCGACACTTGGGCGAAGAGAACGATCAGCCATTGACGCCAGCCTCGACGAAGAGATCGATGTCCAGTGTCGTCTTAGCGTCGCTGCCCACCTGGAAGCCGGACCAGTTGACATGGAAGGTCTCCTCACCGCTCCCCGGCCGGCGAGCGACGTAACGAATCGGCACCGTGCAGCAAGCTAGGAGCACTCCGAAGCGCCAGCGCCAGAAATGGCGGCCGGCGATGTGGATCGCGCGGTAGGTGACGAGAAGCACTCGACCCTGGTTCCAGCCAATAATGTCCTTGGCCGTCCCCAAGAGGCTACTGAACGAGGGTAGCGGCTATGGAGTGACTGCAATGCGGGCAATAGCACGTGCACTCTTTGCAGATCCCGATCCCGCGGTGCAGTGGGCAGGCGCAATACTATTTGCATGCACCGACGGCGGCTGGTCCGGACAGCGCCCCGTAACCATGGCCTGTTCACGGGTTTTCTCCTGTTCGCCTTGGTTCCCTTGGGGCTAACCGCCTGTCGTGGCTCCAATGTCGCTGAGAGTCAGTGGTCAGGGCCGACCATCGTTGCCGGCAGGGCCGCGCTGCTCGATGTGTCATGTCCCACGCCCTTGACATGCGTCGCCATAGACAGGAATGGCGGCTCAGAGGCTTTGAAACAGGGCCGTTGGACCGCCGCTCTCCCCGTCACTGGCGCTGGGTCGTCGTTCGACGATGCCATCGTGGCGGTCTCGTGCGGCGCGGCCAGGTCATGTGCGGCTGCGGTCACCAACGGTGATGTGCCCCTCTACGACGGCACGACATGGAGCGCGTCGAGCGTGGTGGATCGCGACGGCCATCTGACGGGACTCTCCTGTCCAACGTCCCGATTCTGTGTCACCGTCGACGACGCTGGCGAGGTGCTGACGTACGACCGAACATGGTCAGCACCGATCGACGTGGACGATGGCGGTGACCTCGTTTCGGTATCTTGCACTTCACCCCACTTCTGCTTGGCTGTGAGTGAGGACTCTCCGGCGACTACCTATCGATTTGACGGAGCAACTTGGTCTTCGGTAGCGGTACCAAATCCCTCAACGCCACAAGGGGGATCGGAGCCGAACGTCCTCTCCTGGGTGTCGTGCGCTACCTCGAAGTATTGCGTTGCTCTCGACGACTTCGGTGAGGCGTTCATCTGGAATGGCCGTGACTGGTCAGGGGCCATCGCCTTTGACAAAGACTTGCGCGATGGATCCGATGCTGTGTCATGCCCTTCTCTTGACTTTTGCATGATCGTCGACGACAACGGAATCGCCGTGGCTCTGTCGGATGGGACGCTTGGACCAAGGACGCAACTAGATAGCGAGGCCGTGGGCCTCAACTCAGTCAGTTGCGCCACTGCGACACGCTGCGTAGCGGTGGGCGACAAGGGCCGGGTGTATATCTTCAATAGCAGATCCTCGCAATGAAGTTCGCGTCGGCGGTGCGTCAGTCCGGATGTGACCGGGCTCCCGGCTGGGGCGCCGCCCCGGCACCGCCGGCCAGCGTGACGCCGAACTGTTCAGGTCGACGGCGGCATTCACGGCCGCTATCGGAACTGAATCGCAGTCGCTGGGGGTCACTCAGGTCATGAAGGGCATGGCCACCTTGGACGGCCAGCCTTGGCGACCTGGCCGTGCTCTTCGGCGATGGCGCCGAGCACGAGCCATTTGCGACCGTAGGACGCCGACGAGAGTCAGCGGGCCGCTCGAGCTTGGAGCGATCCCAGCGACGATCGCCACCTGGATGGCAATGCGAGGACGCCACGGCCCACTTACAGGTCCCAGCCTGTAGTCCAGTCCTGTTCCGGCACCTCACCGGCGGCCGAGGCGAACCGACCGAGCGCCTGTACGAGGACGGCCAGTTGCTCTACGGGGATCTCGCTCATGATGCGTGCGATCTCTTGACGGCGACGACCGGTGACGGCATCGACGAGAGACCGGCCCTTCGCCGTCAACGCCACCCGGAGCTGGCGCCGATCGTCTCGCTCTGTCCTGCGGCGAATGAGGTCTTTTCGCACGAGCCGGTCGCACATCCGCGTCGCAGTCGCTGGGGCGACCCCCACTGCGTCTGCGAGTCCTGCAAGGTTCTGAGGTCCTCGGGAGGCGAGGACGACGAGGGTCCGGTACTGGGTAAGAGTGACCTCCTCGGCGACATCGGCGAGAGACCGTGCCGCCACGGCCACGAGTACCCGGCTCGCCGACAGCACGGCATCGACAACCGAGTCGTGCGCCTCGCTTGGAGCGTGAGACTTACTGCTCATACACTAATCATTGTATATACTAACGCTGTGGTGCCCTCTCCGGCCGCCGTGCAGCTTCAATCGAGTCGCGCTCGAAGACCAGGACGNNGCTGGAAAACACCCGTGATGGGATCTGATGGCGCCCTGTCCAAGGCGCCCGACTCGAAACCGGGATCGAAGCCCGATGAGAAGGACGACCTGAAGTCTCTTCCCCTGGCAGAGGTAGAGAAGCGGCTGGGCTACTCGCCGGACGGTCTCAGCCAAGTCGAGGCGCAAAAGCGGCTGACCCAATACGGTCCCAATGAGATCGAAGAGAAGAAGGCCAATCCGCTCCTGAAGTTCCTCACGTACTTCTGGGGTCCGATCCCTTGGATGATCGAAGCCGCGGTGATCCTGTCGGGCGTGCTGCGGCATTGGCCGGACTTCTTCATCATCCTTGTCCTGCTGGTTGCGAACGGCGTGGTCGGATTCTGGGAAGAACACCAGGCTGGTAAGGCCATCGACGCCCTGAAGGCAGAACTCGCGATCAAGGCTCGGACGATACGTGAAGGCAAGTGGACCACGCCACCAGCGCGTGAGTTGGTTCCGGGCGACGTCATTCGCCTCCGTCTTGGGGACATCGTCCCGGCAGATGCGCGTCTGCTGGACGGAGATCCGGTCGAGGTCGACCAGTCCGCCCTCACCGGGGAGTCGTTGCCCGCCACGCGCAAGTCCGGCGAGGCGGTGTTCTCCGCTTCGATCATTCGGCAGGGTGAGATCGGCGCCCTGGTCTATGCGACGGGTGCGAACACCTACTTCGGCAAGACGGCGGAGCTAGTGCAGGAAGCACAAACCATCAGTCACTTCCAACGCGCGGTGTTGAGGATCGGCACGTTCCTCATCATCCTCGCGGTGGCTCTCGTGAGCGTGATCACCATCGTCTCGATCGTCCGGGGCAACCCGGTCCTCACCACGCTGCAGTTCGCCCTGGTACTCACCGTGGCTGCGATCCCAGTGGCGATGCCGACGGTGCTGTCGGTCACGATGGCGGTTGGCGCGCGTCTGCTCGCGAAGAAGAAGGCCATCGTGAGCCGGTTGGTGGCCATCGAGGAGTTAGCCGGCGTGGACGTGCTTTGCACGGACAAGACCGGCACCTTGACCGAGAACAAACTGACGCTCGGCGAGCCCTTCGCGCTGAACGGCGTTACACCTGAGCAGGTCATCGTGAGCGCCGCACTGGCGTCGCGCGCGGATGACAATGACACCATCGATCTGGCGGTTCTCGGTGGCCTGAAAGATGACAAGGCGCTGCACGGGCTTCAGGTGACCCACTTCCAGCCGTTCGACCCGGTGGGCAAACGCACTGAGGCGACCGTCAAACCCGCGCACGGATCGTCGTTCAAGGTAACTAAGGGTGCGCCACAAGTGATCCTGGAGTTGTCGAGCGATGCCACGAAGGTGAAGGCGGACGTCGACAGGGCGGTCAACGAGTTCGCCGCACGGGGTTTTCGCTCCTTGGGCGTGGCTCGGGCCGAGGGAGATGGCCCTTGGCGGTTTCTTGGCGTGCTGCCCCTTTTCGACCCGCCACGAAAGGACGCCAAGGCAACCATCGCGACGGCGCGTCAGATGGGCGTGGAGGTCAAGATGGTCACGGGCGATGCGCTGGCCATTGCCCAGGAGACCGCCAAGACGCTCGGGATGGGCAGCGACATCCTCGATGCCGCCGGCCTCGGCGACGTCACGCAGAAGGAGACAGCGACGACGGCCAGGTCCATCGAAGCGGCCGATGGCTTCGCGCAGGTGTTCCCCGAGCACAAGTTCCACATCGTCGATGTCCTGCAAAAGCGGGGACACATCGTCGGCATGACCGGGGACGGGGTCAATGATGCCCCGGCGCTGAAGAAGGCCGACTGCGGCATCGCCGTCTCGGGCGCGACCGACGCGGCGCGGGCGGCGGCTTCCATCGTGCTTACGACTCCAGGCCTGTCGGTGATCATCGACGCGATCAAAGAGAGCCGGAAGATCTTTCAGCGGATGAACAGCTATGCGATCTACCGCATCGCCGAGACGCTCCGCGTGCTGGTGTTCGTGACCGCGGTGATCCTGATCTTCAACTTCTTTCCTGTGACGGCGATTCAGATCGTGATGCTGGCGTTGCTCAACGACGGCGCAATCCTGTCCATCGCCTACGACAACGTTCACTACAAGGATCAGCCCGAGGCCTGGAACATGCGCCTCGTGCTCGGGATGGCCACCGTACTGGGCATAGTCGGCCCAATTGCCGCGTTTGGCTTGTTCTATCTCGGCGACAAGGTGTTTCACCTCGGCCACCCTGAGCTCCAGACGATGATGTACCTGACGCTCTCGGTCGCCGGACATCTGACGATCTTCCTTGCCCGTACGCGCCGCCCGTTCTGGTCGATCCGCCCAGCGCGAGTCCTCTGGCTGGCGGTGCTCGGAACGCAAATATTGGCGACCGTCATCGCAGTCTCCGGAGTGTTCATGACGCCTCTGGGTTGGCGCTATGCAGCCTTGGTGTGGGGCTACGCGCTGGCGTGGTTCCTCGTGACCGACCGGGTGAAGTTGCTCGCGTACCGGATTCTCGATCCCGCAAGGGACACTCCAGCAACCAACAACGCCATCGACAGCGCCGCGGTCTCGGCCCGTGCGCCCACACAAGATGCCGGCTCGAACGTTGATGCACCGCAGAGGGTTGGCACCAAGGCGACCGTGGCCCCGTTCCACACCGACAGCGATGAGGACGAACCCGTCTACCACGACAACAGCGACTGTGCCTATGGCCAGGAGATCAAGCGCAACAACAACGACAAGCCCGGCAAGGACGGTCGCCACCGGTGCGACTGGTGCACCGAGAATTCCTAGTCCTGCTCCCGGCAGCGTCCGGGGAAACGTGTCGGTTACCAGCTTGCTACCCCAGCGTTCATCGCGTGGTCTTCGCTGTTCATTGTGGGCACCGACTCGCGCGACTGTGGGTCCAGACGTGCCGCGTTCGGAAGCAAGTGGTGAGTTCCGTTGCGCGCCAACTCGAGAAAGGACGGATCCGTGACCGACATGAGTGCGGAGCAGATTGCCGAGCTCATCAAGCCACTGCGCGTGAGACCCGGCTCAGCGGTAAGGCTTGCAAAGGACTTCGACCCCGGCTACACGGGCGACCTCGTGAAGAAGAAAGCCGGCAAGTCCCTCCTTAAGCAAGGTGTGAAGCTGCTCGCTGATTACCAGACCCGGCTCGCCGCAGAGGACACCCACGCCGTTCTCGTTTGCCTGCAGGGAATCGACGCCGCCGGCAAGGACGGGGCCATCGGTCATGTCATGAGCGGTGTCAATCCCCAGGGCGTGCAGGTCAACAGCTTCAAGGTGCCGTCTGCGGAGGAGTTGAACCACGACTACTTATGGCGCTACGCGCAGCGCCTTCCTGCCCGTGGTGTCATCGGCATCTTCAACAGGTCGCAGTATGAGGAAGTACTGGTAGTGCGGGTGCACCCAGAGCTGTTGGAGCGCCAGATGCTCCCGAAGAAGGCGAAAGCAAAGGGCGTGTGGCAGCGCCGCTACCAGGAGATCAACAACTGGGAGCGCTACCTCACCGACAACAGCATCAAGGTCATCAAGATCTTCTTGAACCTCTCGAAGGAACAACAGCGGGTCCGCTTCCTGCGACGGCTCGACCTCCCCGACCACAACTGGAAATTCACAGCAAGCGATGTGAGGGAGCGCCAGTACTGGGACGACTACCAGCGAGCCTTCTCCGAGATGTTGTCCAACACCAGCACCGAGTGGGCCCCGTGGTACGTNNGCCGACCACAAGTGGTTCGCCAGGATCTGCGTGTCGCACGTGCTCGCCAATACCCTGATCGAGCTCGATCCGCAGTACCCGAAAGTGACTCCCGAGCAACAGCGCGAGGAACGGGAGGCCAAGGCGGAACTCCTCGCCCAGGCACCAGAGGGCACCGCTGCCGATCCCTTCGGGGGGAAGCCGGTATCGCCGGCCACCAAGGACCCGGGCGAGAAGAACCAAGAAAAGCACGTCAAGAAGTCCAAGAGGTCCTGAGTGGGGGCCAGCCACCAGTCGCTCGACGGCCTGTGGAGCCGCGCTACTCGGCCAAGTGGCCGCCTGTGACCGCCGGGCTGCCGAGTCCGTCGGCCGATATGCCGCTTCGCTCTCGGCTGGCGTCCGGGTCAGCGTGGCTTCGCTTCGTACCGACCTCGAGAGCGCCAAGGCTGAGCGACGGGGATGCCTTCCAACTCAGATGGAGGTAGCCTCGGGCGACATCGAGTTGGACGAGATCGTTCGCCGTCTTCAGGTCTATGCCCCTACAAACTGAGGGCTTTGCCTTCGAGCAGAAACTCCGTGATCTCCTGCATGTTCGAGACCCGGCCCACGGCGAGCTTTTCCGTGAGCTTGTAAAACTCGAGACAGGCGCCACAGGCGAGGATCTCGATGCCAAGATCGACAAGACGCCGCAAGTTGTCGAGGTGCTCTGAGCCTTCGGCCGCCAGCGTCACTCCGCTGTTCATGAGCAGCACCTGTTGAGGGAGAGTTTCGGACTCGGTAAGGGTGTAGAGGAAGGCCCGCATGAGCAGGGCGCCTAGTTCGTCATCGCCTCTCCCGATGGTCCGGCTAGAGAGGAGGATAGTCTGGATACCAGGCTCCACGGGGGGCATCGTGGCTTCGGTGAGGGATTCCGTTGAGGTAGGGTCGGACAAGTTGGCAACGCGCGGCTGGATTACGATCCGCGTCTCCTCACTGGACTCCTCAATGCTGCCGATCGTGCATCCCGCATGGCCGGCGAAGCGAGCGACGTTCTCTCTTCCGGAGGAGGTGTTCACGATCACCTCCAGCTCGCTGAAACCGCCTTCGGCAAGGGCCTTGCGGGTGAGAATCACGGGCTGCGGGCACGCGAGGCCCCGAGCATCAAGGACTCTACGGGATGGGCTCATAGCGCTTCTCCTTGTGTCGAGAGGTCGGTGAATCTAGTTCGAGAACGCGCCAGAGACCTGTGGCGCCGTGACCCTTGAGGATCACCACTGCGCGGCCAGCCCCGGGAGGGTCCAGCGGGCCAGCAAGGAGACCAAATCCACAGTCGCTGCGAATTTGGCGAGGCACGGGGATCAGCTCCACGGGTAACTCACGTGTCAGTTCCTGTTCAGCCCGAAGAGCCGCGTGGGTGGACGGGAAAGTCGCGAAAACCAGCATTAGACGAGGAACTCCACGGTGCCCGGCCTCCCACCAGTCTCGCCAATCAGGGTTGCGAACACTCCCTGGGCCCTCATGACTTCCTGCAGCTCCGTCGCCCGATCAGCAGGAATAGCTGCCAGCAAACCTCCGGAAGTCTGGGGGTCGAAGACGATGTCGAGCATGACCGGATCGAGGGCCTCGACGTTCTCGATGAAGCGCAGGCGGCCCTGCTTGTTCCGGAACGTGCCCTCGGGGACGAGCCCCATGGCGGCCCATTCCTCCACACCGGGGATCAGCGGCAGATCGGCGTACCGGATCTTCAGCCCGCAAGGCGCGCCGTCCACCATCTCGGCGGCGTGACCGGCCAAGCCGAAGCCGGTGATGTCCGTGCATGCCCAAACGTCGCCTTCCGCCAAAATCTCCGCCGCCCGCTTGTTGAGCAGGGCCATCGAGGTCTGAGCGAGGTTCAGGGCCTCCTCGCTCGCGCACTCAGCTCTCAGTGCCATGTTCAGGAGTCCTGTGCCGAGAGGCTTGGTGAGGATCAAGGCTGCCCCGGGTCGAAGCGTGTTGTTGCGCCAGGCCCTCTTGGGATCGACCAGCCCGGTTACGGCGTAACCCAGTTTCGGTTCCGCATCCTCCACACTGTGCCCCCCTAGCAGGGCGCAGCCGGCCTCGATGAGGGCATCCAGGCCACCTTCCATCATGGCTTTCAAGCTGTCCAGGCCAAGGCTCTTGAGGGGATAACAGACAAGGCAGAGAGCTGTGAGGGGACGTGCACCCATGGCGTACACGTCCGAGAGAGCATTGGCGGCGGCGATGCGCCCGAACATGAACGGGTCGTCCACGATGGGTGGAAAGAAGTCCACGGTCTGGACCAGTGCGAGACCGTCGTCCAAGAGGAAAAGCCCCGCGTCCTCGGAGCTGGAAAACCCAGCCAGAAGTCGAGGGTAGGCGGGCTGTTCAAGTCCGCATAGCGCCTCGTCGAGCACCCCTGGGCCGAGCTTCGCGCCGCAGCCGGAGAAGCGAGTGTACGTCGTCAACGCCGGAGAATCGCTCATGTAAGGATCGCCTCCAAGGTCTCGATGGCCACGTCGATCTCTTCCTCACTAGTAGCGAAACCCGGTGAGAACCGCAGGGTTCCGCCCGCCCCGAAGGTGCCAATGCTGCGATGGGCGGCGGCCGCACAATGCAGACCCACGCGCAGCGCGATGTCCCGCCGGTTGAATTCAAGGCCGATCTCCCCCAGATCATGGCCCTCAACCGAGAGTGAGACGACGGGGACTCTAGCTGCGCCGGGCTCGGGCCCCGGCGAAGACACGCCGGGAAGATCGAGCATGCCGCCGAGCAGTCGCTCGCACAGCGACGCCTCCCGCACGCGGATACTGGCGGGACCTCGGGCCTCGAGGAAATCAAGGGCCGCAAGCAGCCCCGCCAGTCCAACGAGGTTGAGAGTTCCAGCCTCGTAACGATCCGGCAGGAAGTCGGGCTGCTCTTCGCTTTCGGAGAGGCTCCCCGTCCCTCCGCGCAGGAGAGGCTCCGGATGGAATCCGGGCGCGAGGTACAGCCCTCCGGTGCCTAGAGGCCCAAGCATCCCCTTGTGGCCGGAGAAGCACAGGAAGCTGACGCCGTCCATGGGCAGTGTGACATGGCCCACAGCCTGGCTGGCGTCGACGCAAAGAGGGATCGCAGCCCGTCTACAGAGGCGTGAGATTTCTCCGACGGGCGTAAGGCAGCCGGTCACGTTGCTCGCGGCAGTCAACACGAAGAGGTCCGCCGGCCGGGTCATCGCGGTGCGGAGGGACTCGGGATCCGGGCGGCCGCAGGCGTCGAAAGGGATCTGAGAGTGCCGCACGCCCCGGTGGGCTTCCAGGTAGTGCAAAGGGCGCATGACCGCGTTGTGCTCCAAGGAGCTCAGAATTACCGAGCCTCCGGCGGGCACCTGACCCATGAGCACCAGGTTGAGGGCTTCCGTGGCGTTTTTGGTGAACACGAGGCGGTCGGGTTCGGTCACCCCTAGGAACGCGGCGCAGCGCTCCCGCGCCGAGAAAAGTAGGCGGTCCGCCGCCTGGGCCAGGGTATGAGTGCCCCTGCCGGGGCTCGCTCCGGTGTCCGTCATGAAGCGCACCATGGCCTCTGCCACGCCTGGAGCCTTCGGATGGCTGGTCGCCGCGTTGTCAAGGTAGATCATCGGCAGGCCCCGAACCTCAGTATGGATTCCGGCGGCCCTTCGGCGAGGCCCGGCCCCACGGCCGAATCCCGTGTGCCAAGGCCGGAAGCGGGTGCGAACATCAGGACGCGTCCCGGAGAATTTGATCCGTCGTGCGAGCAGACGGCGGTCAGATCCGTCTCCAGGGGTCCGGCGGCGAGGATTTCCTGGAGCACCTCGGCAGGTGCCAGGACGCAGCGATCCGCCTTGTTGAGAAGGAGGATCCTGCGCGAGCCCGGGGGGGCGCCTTTGAACAGGCCTTTGGGAGCGCGAGCCAAGGCAGCGATATGCGCTGGTCGGATCGGTGCTCCGATGGGACAACCGGTCACCGCCTGGAAGCGCTCCGGGCGGTGGACGGTAGCCCCGTCCATGGGGCGCCCCAGGCAATCCAAGCCGACAACGCCGATCACGGCTCCTGTCGACGGCGGCACGACGGGTTCATGGTCTCCGGGGGCTTTGATGGACCGGCCCTTGGCGCCGTCTGCTTCCACGAGTACGTAGGCCGAATCCCGACTCAGCCTGGCCACCCAACTGGGATGGATCCCTTGGAGCTTGCCCGTGCCGGATACCTCGCGAGAGGCCAGGACGATGAGCCGTCCCCGTCCCCCAGGGGAAGGTCCGTGCTCACGGCAGGCGGGAATATCGCCAGGCTCTTGGAAAGGTTCAGCCAGACCGGCCTCTAACAGCACTTGATCGAACCGCCGACCGGGCGCCCCGCGAGGGTCGAAGATGTGCGTGGTAGTCGTGAGGAGTACGTCCGGACCGCGATTGGCGAGGTCCTCGCCCAACTCGAAGAGGACCCTCGTCTTGCCGCCCGCTCCCACGATCGAGACCAGGGCACCAGATAGAGGGAGGAGAAAGTGGATGGCATCGCCGACGCTCATGTGGCTCTCCGGGCGGTTCACGACCGCGGACCTGACATCTAGTACCTCGACCGGCTCGCAGCTCCCCGGCCCGGCTCGCCGGTTGGCGACCTCGGGTTCCACACGCTGTTTGCCCTGCCAAGCTAACAGAGCCGACGCTCCGTTCCTTCCAGATGCTCATGGCTAACGGACGCCGCAAGACCCTCCGGGGTCACTTCTGAGGCGTAGCGGCGAGCGCGCTCGGGCTCTCGCCTCGCTTCGCCGCGATCGACCTCCGCCGACTCGCCACCCCCTGGTTCACGCCACGAAGGCGCTTGGCAGCTCTCCCACACGTAGCGGGCCGTCGGCGAAGACGAGGAGGGACGACAGCGCTCAGGCGAAGCGTTATCCGGCGCGGCCGGCTTGCACTTTCTCACGCTGGCTCTTCGGTCCGTCATCGCCCGAAAGTCAACCTCGCACGCTATGTCTATCCTGAGCTGGGCGGAAGCTCCTTTGCTCAACGGTCTTGTCGCCCTTCAGGACACAGCCGGATCGACCTGAGGCCTTATGATTCCCGGCAGTGACGCTTCTCACCGGTCGGGCCGCAAGGGCCCTGACCTCATTTTTCGCGCGTCCGTTTCATGCCGGACGCTCCGAGCTGGGGAGTGTCATGGCACCAGGCAACGACGGCTACCCGACCAGCCGCACCAGCGTCGACGGGGTCGCTACCCGAAGGTGTTCTGGAAGGACGCCGCAGCAGCGGTGCTCGACGAGCACCAGAGATCGTCGACGTGGCGAAGCGGCTCGGGTGCTCGAACAGACCCTCGGCAACCGGGTCCGCAAGGAGCATGTCGGCCGGGAGGGGCACAGGGACCTCTCGAGCGAGGAGGAGGCGCACGTCGCCCAGCTCGAACGGGTGAACCCCTCAGGATGGCACCGTGAGCTGCCCAAACGATTGGTGGCCGGATGGGAGAAGGAGTCGGACCGATGGAGCCGCTGCCACCATGTCGACGCCGTGAAAGCCGAAGGGTTTGCTGCCAGTGTCGCCTGCGAGGCAGCCGAGGTCTCGACCTCCGCCTCCTACGTTTACAATGGTCCGCGAGACCCCGGGTCGGAGCCCCAACGAGCAGGGTGAAGCCCAGGTCGTTGATCAGATCGTCGAGATCGATGCCGACTCCGCGCCAACCTACGGCTCGCCGCGGGTGACGAGCGGGCTGCGCGGTCGGCCTTGAAACCTACCAGCGGGACCTTCCCGGAGAGACACCGATCGGTCCAACGGTCTATGGAGGAGACAGGGTGACACGGGATCTTCTCCAGGCGATCGCCACAGCCAAGGCGCCCCTCGCCCTGGCGACCATCGTTGACGTCAGAGGCTCGGCCCCACGCCATGCCGGCTCCAAGATGCTGGTGACTCCCGATGGCGGCTCGACCGGCAGCGTCGGAGGCGGACATCCGGAAGCCCGGGCGCTGGCAGCTTGCCGGGAGTGCTTTGCGGGCGGCCAGACGGCCCTGCTGCACATCGAGAGCCGGGGCGCGACCATCCTCGACCCCGGCGGGGTATGCGGCGGAACGAGTACCGTCCTCATCGAGCGCGTGACCGAGCTCGGCACCTACCGCAAGATCCAGGAGCGGCTGGCGTGCGGAGAACGGGTTCTCTTGATCAAGAAGATCCGTGACGGACACGAGTCCCTAGAGGTCGTCACCGCCCTGGTGGACGAATCAGGCAAGCAGATCGCTGGTGATTTCCGGGACTGGGAAGCCGACGCCGCGGCCCGCGCCTTCTTCACCGGCAAACCCAGGTTCGACCGCGATGCCGGCGTCTTCTACGACCCCTTGGTGCCTGAGGAGAAACTAGTGATCTTGGGCGCCGGACACGTGGGGCACGCCCTGGCCTTGGCGGCCGTGCCGCTCGGCTTCCGGATCACGGTGGTGGACGACCGGGCCGAGCTCCTCGGTCTGAATCGTTTCCCCCCTGAGGTCGAGAGGATCCACGGCGAATTCGCCCAGTTGATCGCGGAACTGCCCCTCGACACCTCGACGTACATCGTGATCGTCACGAGGAACCACGGCTTGGATCTGACCTGCGTCCGGGCTGTACTGCCGCGAGAGTCGCGCTACGTCGGAGTGATGGGCAGTGCCCGGAAGACGCGGATGATGGTCAAACAACTGCATCAGGAGGGGTTCGACCCGGCCCGGATCGACGCCTTGTTCACCCCCGTCGGCATGAATATTGACGCCGAGACTCCGGCAGAACTGGCGATATCGATCTTGGCAGAGATCGTCGCGGTGCGGCACAACTCCAAGATCGTGGCCGCCCTGAAGCAGGCCCACGCCGCTCGGCGGGCTGCCGCCGTGATCTGAGGGTAGGACGAGCATGCCGGCCGCCCGGACATCCGTCCCCGCCCTTCGAGTCGGCTGAGCGAACAGGGAATCTTGCGCTCGATAAGCTCTCCGAACGGGAACAATGAGAAGTATGGGCTTGGTGAATGGAGAGCTGGTTGTCGTTCGGGGGGCCGGGGATCTGGCTACCGGCACAATTCTCCGGCTCGTACGGGCCGGGTTTCGGGTGGCCGCACTCGAGCAACCGAGGCCCAGCTCGATCCGGCGCACCGTGTGCCTGTCCGAGGCTATGTACGAAGGCGAGGCTCAGGTGGAAGGGGTGCGTTCCATCCGCGTGGGAACGCTCGCCGAGCTAAAGCGACTTTTGGAGCGCTGGGGACCGGAAGGCCCTGTGCCCGTGCTGGCGGACCCGGGATGCTCGGCGTTGGGGGCCCTCACGCCGTTGGCCCTAGTTGACGCGATCATCGCCAAGCGCAACCTCGGCACGAACATCGACATGGCCCAGATCGTCGTGGCCCTGGGGCCGGGATTCGAGGCCGGCGTGGACGCCCACGCCGTGGTAGAGACGAATCGCGGCCATGATCTGGGCAGAATCTTCCTGGCAGGGCACGCTGAACCCAACACCGGCGCTCCCGGCCTGATCGCGGGAAAGGGCAGCGAGAGGGTCCTTCATTCGCCCGTCGCGGGGGTGGCAGAGAACCTTGCGGCCATCGGAGACCTGGTCCAGGCTGGCATGCCCGTGCTGCGCGTCGCGGGCGCCGGTAGCGAGTCCCTGCTGCGAGCCGAGATCGACGGTGTGTTGCGGGGCCTGATCCGGCCTGAATTCCAGGTCCATGTCGGGATGAAGGTAGGGGACGTGGACCCACGCGCCCGTCGCGAGCACTGCTTCACCGTCTCGGACAAAGGCAGAGCCATCGGCGGCGGCGTATTGGAAGCCATCCTCATGCTGGCGCGGTAGCAGATATGGACCAACGTTCGAAGCCGCAGCGGAGCCAATCCTCTCCTCCGGCGTGGGAGTCTCGTCAAGCGGTGCCCCCACTTTCGTTATAGATCGTCCCGGCCCGATGGTCACGCTAAGGAGCGGGCGGCACCGGCGCCGCCCTGCCGCGCCGCATTGAGCAACCCACGGCGGCAGGCACGTATGAACAGCGAGGCCGCCTCTATGAAGGGGGGCCGCCTGTCAAGGGGCAGTCGGCGAGGTTCGTAAGCTCACCAGGCCCTGTACGGAGCTCGTCTGGTCAACCGCTGGTCGGGACGTTATTCAGGGCTCGCCAGACTCGCTCGGGTAGCAACGGGAGCTGGTTGACCTTGACACCTGTGGCGTTGAGGACGGCATTGCGCACCGCTGGTGCGATCCCGTCCATCGGGACCTCACCGACCGCCTTGGCGCCGAACGGGCCCGAGGGCTCCATCGTTTGCACGAGGATCGCCTCACAGACGGGGGCGTCGTCCGCCCGGAAGATCCAGTACGGTCCGAAGCGGTCGTTGACCAGCTTGCCCGAAGCGTCGAGGACGAGATCCTCGGTCAGCGCGTACCCGAGGGACTGCAGCATCGCCCCCTCGACCTGGCCGCTCGCAGTGATCGGATTGATCGGGACCCCGCAGTCGATGGCGGTGACGAGCTTCTTCACGGTCACCTGACCGGTCTCGACGTCCACCTCGACCTCGGCGAGCTGGACCGCAAAGGGAGGTGCCGAGGCCGTCCCGTAGTGCGACGCTGTTCCCATGATCTGCTCCTGGTCCTCGGTGTGCAGCGAGTTGAGGGCGAGGTCGCCAAGCGAGATCGAGCGCCCGTCGGGACCCCAGGCCCGCCGGTCGTGCAGCTCGACCGAACCGGGATCGTCGAGATCAAGCAGCCTCGCGGCGCGGGTCACGATGCGGGCCCGGGCGGCTTCGGCCGCCTTCTTGGCTGCTCCGCCCGAGACGTAGGTCGTGCTCGAGGCGTACGCGCCGACGTCGAAGGGAGTGATGTCGGTGTCCGACGAAGTGACGATGATGTCTTTGAGCTCGACGCCGAGCACCTCGGCGACAATCTGGGCTAGCACGGTGTCCGATCCCCCGCCCACGTCCGTGGCCCCGACGAGCATGTTGAACGAGCCGTCGTCGTTGATCTTGATCGAGCACGCCCCCATGTCAACGAAGGGGATTCCGGAACCCTGGATGGCCGAACCCATGCCGATGCCGCGCCTGATGGTCGGGCGGTCCGCCGGTTGGCGCCAGGACGGGTCGTTCCGGCGTTCCCAGCCGATCGCGCGCGTCCCTTGCGCTCCGCACTCCTGAAGGCCGCAGCTCATGATGCGCGGCAGGTCCTCCTGGGGTATCTCGACGACATCGCCGCGCTCACCGAGACGGGGCACGATGTCGAGGGGGTCGCCGACCTGCACCCAGTTCTTGCGTCGCAGCTCGTAGGGGTCCATGCCAAGAGCGCGCGCGATGTCGTCCATCTGCGACTCGACCGCGAAGAAGTTCTGCGGAGCCCCGTAGCCGCGGAAGGCGCCCGACACGGGCCGGTTCGTGTAGACAACGTCGCACCGGAAGCGCTTGGCCGGGCAGTTGTATATCGACATCCCGTGCATGCCGCCAACGGTGTTGACCGTGGAACCATGCGTGCCGTAGGCGCCGGTGTTCGAGACGACATGCATGTCCTGGGCGACCAGATGGCCGTCGTCGTCGACACCCGTGCGCAGGGTTAGCGTCATGGCGTGTCGGCACCTGGCGCAAGCAAACTCCTCCGACCGCGTTAGCTCGAGGCGGATCGGGCGACGGGTGGCGAGCACGAGGTAGCCGACTATGTCCTCGATCAGCATCTCCTGCTTGCCCCCGAAGCCGCCTCCGATCCGGGGCTTGATCACGCGGATGCGCCTGACCGGAAGGCCGAGCAGCGGCGCCACCATCCGGCGGACATGGTAGGGAACCTGGGTCGAACTCCGGAGCACCAGGCGATCGTCGTCGTCGAGCCAGCCGATGGTGATGTGCGGCTCGAGGGGGGCGTGCTGCTGCTGCTGGACATGGAAGGTCTGCTGGAAGACGTGCTTAGCGCTGGCGAACGCGGCCTCGAGCGCCTCGTCGGTCACGGTCTGGCCTTCGATGTGGTGGCTCTTGTTGTGAGCGGCGTCGTAGATGCCCTCGGTGTCCGTCTCGTCGTGGACCAGCGGCGCACCAGGCGCGATCGCCTCGACCTCATCGAACACCCCGGGGAGGACCTCGTAGGTGACCTTGATACGTCGGCAGGCCTCTTCGGCGATCCCCAGCGTCTCGGCCGCCACGGCCGCCACGCGGTCGCCCACGAAGCGGACCTTGTTGTCGAAGCTGACCTGGTCCCAAGGCGCGGGGTTCGGCCAGGTCTGACCGCCCGTGGCGTACTTCACCCGTGGCGTGTTGCCGTAGTGGATCACGGCGTGCACGCCTGGCAGCGCCCTGGCCTCGCTGTCGTCGATAGCCAGGATGCGAGCGTGTGCGTGAGGGCTGCGCAGCACCTTGGCATACAACATGTGGCGCAGGTCGATGTCGTCGGTGAAGACGGGCCGTCCCTTGGCGAGACGCAAAGCGTCGACCTTGGGCTCGGGCTTTCCGACCACAGCGGTGATGGCGACGTCGCTCGACAGGACGACGTGGGGCATGGCAAGCGGGGCCTGTAGGGCTTCCGCTGAGGGCACACGTCTCTCCGTCGAGCCTGGGCCGGTGAGCGGCTCGAGCACGACCGGCTCGACCGGCGGCACCTTCTCGCCGCGACGTGCCGCGGCGGCACGCCGGATGGCCTCGACAACCTTCACGTAGCCCGTCTCACGGTCGAGTATCCCGCTCAACGCGTCGCGGATCTCTGCCTCGGAGGGGTCTGGGTTGGCCTCGATCAGCGCTCTTGCGGCGAGCACCATCGCGCCCGCCGAGTAGCCGGACTGCAGGGCTCCGATATCGACGAAGGCCTGCTGAATAGGGTCGAGCTCGCCAGTCGCGACGTCGAGAGACTCGACCGTCGTTACCTTGTGGCCGCTAGCCTGGCCGGCGAGCATGACGTCGGCGGACACGAGCCTGCCGTCGAACAGCACGGCTGCTGCGCCGGACTCGCCGGTTCCCGACCCGAAGCGGACGCTGAACAGCCCCAGGCGGCGGAGCACGGTGAGCAACGTGTCGCCGGGCTCGCAGGTCAGGCGGTACTGATCACCGTTGATCGTCAGGTCCAGCTCGAGCATGACAGGCCGCTGAGGGAGGGCCGGCCCACCGTCCGGAGCACCCTTGTCCTCGGTGAGCTCGCTCATCGTGAGATCGCCTCCGTGGCGCGTGATGTCAGGATCCGTGCCAGGGCTCGGCGGTACTCGCTCGAGCCTCGGAAATCGCTGATCGGCTCGAGCCGGAAAGTCCCGTGCGGATCGCTCGCCGCCATGCCATCTCCAGATGGGAGCAGGCTGCCGCCGCCGACGGCCGTGGAGTTCACGAGAACCGGGGTGGCTGCCACGCCGGTGATTGCCACCGAGCGCCGTCCGCCGAGCTGGCGTGCCACGACGGCGACGATGGGCCGGTCCGCCGGGGTCCTGCCGGTGCGCATCAGCGAGGACGCGCCGCGCGCGTCGATGCTGACCGCCGTGATGATCCTTCCCGAAGCGAGCGGCAGCTCAGCGAGCAGCTCGTCGAGCGGGACCTCGACGCTGCCCGACGTCTGGGTGCTGTGGACTCGCCCGTCGTGGACGAGCAGGGTCGCCAGCAGCTCACTGTCGGGGTCGCCGCTCGCAATGCAGCCGCCGATCGTGGACTGCGCGCGTAACGTGCTCGGCAGCTCATGGCGTGCTGCTTCTCGTACGACGGACGGCACGTCGTCGCTGTCGACGAGCTCCTGCAACCGCGTCATGGCACCGATTCGCAGGACCGCGTCGTCGCGCCGCTCGATGCCGGCGAGATCGAGGGCCTGCAAGTCCACGACCTCCACACCGCCGACGTCCGATTGCCCGGCTCCGGCACGCTTCGGCACGAGGCCCGCATTGAGCCTGGTGCCCCCACCCATGATCACTGCCCCCTGATGCTCGAGAAACGAGAGTGCTTGCTCGAGCGACTGTGGCCGCCTATACCGCCAAACAATCGTCACTCCATCGAGACTATGTCGTCCGGTTTGGCTGGCGTAGGGTCGAAAGCCACTTCCGCGGGCCTTCCCAGGACACAGGCTGCGGACGCCACGTACTCGACCAGCTCGGGCGGTCGTGAGCGAGACGGAGTATCTCGACCTCGAAGACTTGCGCTCAATGATACGAGCACTCGGGCTGCTCGACTCCGCGGCAGCGCGGCCACGTACCAGCGCATTTGCAGAGGACGCTTACCCAACGATCGAGCTGAAGGCGGCCGCGCTCTTGCACTCCCTGGCGCGTAACCATCCTCTCGTAGACGGGAACAAGCGGCTCTCCTGGCTGGCGGTCGTCGTCTTCCTCGACCTCAACGGCTGCGAGGTGATCCTGCGGCGACATCGAGTTGGAGGAGATCGTTGGCCGTCTTCAGGTCTCAAGCACGTCCTGAACGCCAACCAATACTCTGTGGGTTTCCGGTCGGGTGCCGCCGGGGGTCAGCTCCCTCCTGGCACGAGCCGCTAGCGCGTAGACCTGGGCGTGTCGGACGACCGACTCGAAATTCAGCTCCACGCCCCTTCGAGGCAGATGGTGGCTGGTCAGAGCTTTGGGAGATCGCCTGAAGCAGCGCTCCGTGACTCCCAAACTGGCCCTCACTCCCCCGTCTCGACCCCGTGCGGAGCGATTCCGCCGGGGCGCCAACGCGGCCTATCACCGGGATTGTGCGCTCAACGGGGAACGGCTCAGAAGACGGATGACACGGTACGCCTGCACACCCGGCAAGATGTGGCCGATGGAAGCGAATCCATGGCTACGCGAGTCATCGATCAAGGTATTCACGGCGGAGGAGCGCCCAGAACTCTGGGAGCTGGCCCGCTCCCTCTTCGAGGGCATATGGCCGGAGTACAACCACCACGGGAACTACACCGGGAGATACTTCGGCGCTCTAGTTCCGCGACACGCGCGTTTCCAGGTACTCCTCTACGACACGGACAAGGGGTGCATCGCCGCTCGAGGGAGAGCGATCCCTTTCCGATGGGACGGTTCGCTCGAAGATCTTCCAGCGGGAATCGACGCAGTGGGGCTACGCGCGGTCGACGATCCGCGCCCGCCGACCGCACTCTCTGCCCTTGCAGCCGAGGTGGCCGGGGCTCAGCAAGGCCGAGGCCTGAGCCGTCTCGTGATCGAGGCGATGGCGGCCGCTGCCCGTGAGGCCGATCTCGCGCCTCTCGTGGCTCCAGTCCGCCCGAGCTGGAAGGATCGCTACCCACTCACCCCGATCGACCGGTACGCCGCCTGGAAGCGCTCGGACGGGCTGCCACTCGACCCTTGGCTGCGGGTGCACGCTCGGTTGGGCGCGACCATCTTGCGGTCCGAGCCACGGTCGCTCCAGATCGAGGCGCCGGTGGCCGAATGGGAGCGGTGGACGGAGATGACCTTCCCCGAGGACGGAGAGTACGTCTTCCCATCTGGGCTCGCACCCCTCCGCGTTCGCGACGGCATCGGCCACTACTGGGAGCCGAATGTCTGGATGCTCCACGAGTTGTAGGTGTCGCTGTCGCACGGCCCGGCCCTGCCCTCATTCGCGGGCGTGACACAGATCATCGGCGCAACGTGGACTCTTCGCATCAACCGCCCAGATCAGACATCGGATAAGGAGCAAGAAACCCCGGGGGACCTTGGCTTCGATCGCGAGTAATGAGTCCGATCAACCTTTTGGCTGCAGGTTGCCTCTAGGTTCGCCTCTCTCCCCCCGCCCCGCCGGCGCCCCCGGTGGGCGCGGTCCGGACCTCTTCCTTCCTCCCGTTCCCGGTCGTGGCGGTCCGTGCCGCCCGGCCGCCTTGCTCGCGGCCGCCCCAGCCGCCCCTGTGCCACCGCAATCTTCGGGGAAAGATGGGGACGGGGCGGCGAAACAGCCAAAAGCGAGGACACGCGGTGCGAAGGGCCTTGTGGCGACGCGTGTGGGGCTGGTCCGGATGTGCTCGGCTCCAGGTCCAGGCTCGCCAACCCCACGGCACCTCGTCCGCCGGCCATCCTGACCACCGTCGGTGCCGACTCCCTCATAGTGGTCGTGTGTGGAGGGCGGTCACACGTTGCGGAACCGCGGAATGTCCTCGCGCGAACCCTCGGCCGAGAACTGGATCTGGACAGCTTCGTCCGCGCTGTGCCCCATCTCGGTGAGGTCGTGGACGATCCGACGGGCTCGCCAGGAATAGTCCGACAGGTTCGTCCAGGAGTTGTCCTGGAACTTATGGTCGGCGTAGTGCTCGTCGTCGGGCGAGATCACAGTGGTACTGCCCCACAGTTCGATCACGAGTTCGGGACCGTCCACGAAGGCCTGAATGCTGGTGATGACATCGGAGTCGTCACTCACCACCCACCCTTCGTCGTTCGGGGGAAACTTCACGTGCGCTGGAAGGTCTGTCATTGTAAGGACAGTAGCCCCGGGGACCCACGCGACGCTGAGGTGTTGCGGCATCGTGTGTCATTCAACGCTGGGAGCGTTTGAAAGACGCGACCGACGAGGATCTGCGGCGGTTCGAAGGATCGTGTCGACTTGGGGGAAAGCTCGCCGGGAGCAGACGGTGTGCCTTGCCACGCCGACGGTCGAACTGCCGATCGACGAGTCGGTCCCTCACGGGCACCTCGTCGGCTGGCCACCGTGCCCGCCGTCCGCGGTACGGGGCTTTGTTCTCGTCCACAAGTATGAGCCTGCTGCGTGAGCGATCGATGAGTAGAGTGGACCCGTGCGACGTGTGCTAGCGATAATCCTGCTAATCGTCGGAATCGCCGCTGTAGTGGCTGGTGTGCTTTACCTCACGCAGCCAGCGCACTCGCTGCCGACGTTCTTCCCCGGATACGCGGCTCACGTGGTCAGCAAGCACACGAAGCGTGGTTACGCGGGTATCGCGCTCGGCGCCGTGCTCCTCATCGTCGCATTCGTGGTGGCGTTGACCGGTCCGCGGCGGCGAGCCCTGTCCTGAGACCCTGACGGCGGCGCCGGCCGCGCGGGTCCGGGTGATCCGCCTTCCTTGGTTTCTCACCGGGCCTCCTGCCTGTTCCCAAGCCGCGGGCGGTATAGAAAAGATTCGCAATGGGTCCGA
>PLKG01000042.1 GCA_003140595.1 Acidimicrobiaceae bacterium
CCTGACGAGGCGAACCTCGGGTATCAGATGACAACCCCTATCCGCCGACCACGCCACGGCGCCGCACCACCGAGTCGATGGTCACCGCGATCAACAGGACGAGTGCGGTCGCCATGTCCTGGCCTGCCGTGGTGATGTTGAGGAGGTCCAGTCCGTTGGCCACGACCGCGAGCACGAGCCCACCGATAAGAGGATGGATGGCCTTGCCCCGTCCACCCATCAGGCTGGTTCCTCCGATGACAGCGGCGGCGACGGCGTAGAGGACGTAAGTACCACCGTCGAAGCCGACCGAGATCGACCCGAGGCGCGACTCGTACACGAGTCCTGCGAAGCCCGCGGTCAGCCCCACGAGTGTGAACGCGAAAGTGCGTATCCAGGCCACATTGATGCCGGCCCGGCGGGCCGCTTCCGGACTGGCGCCGATCGCGTAGATGTAACGACCCAGGCGGGTCCTGCCGAGCAGCCAGGACCACGCCACGATGATGGCAATGACAAACGGCACGACCCACGGCACGCCCTGCAGCGCAACGTCCAGCACCCCCCTGTTGATGTTGCAGATCGCCACGAGCGCGGCACCGGCGACCGCGGCCACGACGATCGTCATGACCGTGATGCTCAAAGGAGGCGCACTTAAGCCACGCGAACGGCGTCGGGCGGCGCGGGATATGGAGAACACGGCGAACAGCCCCACCAACACCACAAGGGTGATCCAGCCTGCGAGCGGGGTCATATTGCCGTTGACGAGGTTGTAGAGAACAGGGTTGATGATGGTGAGCACACCCCCGACCGAGTTCTTGTCGATGTCGAAGATGTAGATCAGGAATCCGGACCAGAACAACAGGCCACCGAGGGTCACGACGAACGAGGGCAGGTGAAGCCTCGTGATGAGGGTGCCCTGCAGGGCACCGATAATGGCGCTGGCAATCAGGCCCACGATCACGCAAGCCCACCAGGGCCAGTTGTAAGGGGGTGCGACGAGCGCGGCGATGATCGTCCCGCCGACCGCCGCGATGTAGCCCACGGAGAGGTCGATCTCCCCGAGCAGGAGCGCGAACAGCTCGGCCGCGCCGAGAAGACAGAAGAAAGTCGCCTCCACGAGCAGGTTGACGATGTTCCCGGCAGTCAGAAAGTGGGAGTTGCCGATCTGGAAGACGACGATTATGACGAGAAGCCCGATCAGGATCGGGAGCGCGCCGCTCTCGCCGCCACGGATCCGCTTCCACCAGGCCCCCACGTATTCGCCGAGCGAGTTCGCGAGCACCTCGGGCGCGAGCTCGACCGCCTCCATCGCATCGGCTTCGCTCGCCGGTGCCGAGGCCTCTGCATCAGGCAGGGTGATAGCGACAGATCCGAGACCCGGATCCGGGACCCCTGCTGTGTGTGCCCTTGGCTCTTCTACCTCGTCTGTGCCCGGTGCCATCTGTTCAGCCTCAAGTTTCCTTCGGTCCGTGGAGTCGTTCAGTTCTGCAGGTCTGCCGCGCGCTCGTCGCCCGAGAAGCGAGTCGAGCGTCCGGTCGTCATGAAGTCGACCACGACCTGGGTGTCGAAGCTCGACGCAGGACCGACAGCGACCATGCGGCCGAGATGGAGGACCGCGATACGGTCGGCCACCTCGAAGACGTCGTTCAGGTTGTGCGAGACGAGCAGCACCGTGACGCCCTGGTCAGAGAGCGTCTTGATCAGGTCAAGGACCATCCCCGTCTGGGCGACACCGAGCGCCGCGGTCGGCTCGTCCATGATGACGAGCCGGGCTTTGGACATCACCGCTTTGGCGACGGCCACCGATTGGCGCTGGCCGCCCGACAGCGACGCCACGGGTTGGCGGATCGAACGAACGGTGGTGACCTTGAGATCCGCCAGCGTCTTTCGTGCTGCAATCTCCATGGTCGGCTCGTCGAGTGCCCCGAGGCGGAGCGGCTCGTGACCAAGAAACATGTTCTGCACGATGTCCAGGTTGTCGCACAAGGCGAGATCCTGGTAGATCGTGGTGATTCCCAGGTGCTCTGCATCCTTCGGGCTGTGGAGATGGACGGGGTGACCCTGCCAGAGGATCTCGCCGGAGTCGGGGGCCCACAGACCCGAGAGCGTCTTGATGAGCACCGACTTTCCGGCACCGTTGTCCCCCGCCAGAGCGGTCACCTGAGAGGCGGGGACCTCCAGATCGACCTGGGTGAGCGCCCGGACCGCCCCGAAGGACTTGGTCAGCCCTCGCAATTGCACAAGCGGCGGCTCATTGCTCACAGAATCCCCTTCGACGTTCAACCCGACCTCCTGTTACCGGAGTCCTCCCCTTGCGCATCCGCGCAAGGGGAGGACTGCCCCAGGTCAACGCGTGTAACGCTACGCGAAGACACCAGGGACAGCCGGCAAGTTTCCAGTCCTGATTACGGCTTGATACCAGCAGCAACGCAGTCAGCCGTATAGGGCGCCGCGCAGAGCTGCTTTGCAGGAACGAAGTTGTCCTTGATGATGGTGGCGTTCATGTTCTTGCTGGTGACCCACTCCGGGTTCATCAGGATCGACGGCACCGCGACGTGCTCGACGGTGTCGTTGACCTTGCCGTTCACCAGGTTCGACGGTGGCTTCTCGCCCGCCCTCAGGTACATGGCAAGAGCAACCGCAGCCCCCGCCTCAAGGTAGATGGGCTTGTAGACGGTCCCGCACTGATACCCGGAGAGAACATTGTCGAGACCAGTGAGCGTCGCGTCCTGACCCGTCGTCGGGAAGGTGTCGGGCTTGATGCCGTGAGCCTTCAAGTAGGTGATGATCGGGGCAGCGTTCTCGTCGTTGGGGATCACGGCCGAGTTGATGGTCGGATGGGCCGTGTAGGCCGCCTCGAACCCGCTGAGAGCTGTCGGCGGGTCCCAGGTGTCAGCCGTCCTCGCAACCAAGGTCCACTTGTGAGAGGCGAAGTACGGGTCGATCACGGCGTCGTAGCCCTGCGCGAACAGCGTGGCGTTGTTGTCGGTGGCGGCGCCGTGCAAGACGACGACATTCGGCTTGGCAACGTGCCAGGCCCCGACGCAGCTAACGAAGCCCTTTCCGATCAGGGTGCCGACTGTGACGTTGTTGAAGCTGACGTAGTAGGTACGGCTCCCGCCGAGGCTGATGCGGTCGTAGTCGATCACGGCGACACCGTGAACCCTGGCATAGCCCTCGATCTCGGCGCCCACGCCTGAGTCGAGCCCGTCCATCAAGAGCACGGTGGCTCCGTTGGTGATGTCGGTCTCGGCATCGGTGAGCTCGGTCGTGTCGCTGCCCAGCGCGTTCTGCACCACGAACTTGGACTTGGGCATGCCAGCGGTCTCGAGAGCCTTCGTGATGTCAGGCGCGTCGAACTCGACATAACGCGTCGAGCTGACGGTGTCGGGGAGGATCGCCGCTATCTTGCCGGCGCCTGCCTTCTCCAAGCCCGTGAGGGTCTTGAGTACCGAGAAATTGCTGGTAAAGGCCGAAATGGGCAACGACGTCGGTCCCACGTACTTCGCAGTACTCGCCGAGGCGCCCGATATGGCGGTTGCGGTTCCCGCGATCAGGCCCAGTGCCATCACGAGGGTAACGCCCATCTTGTTCATTTTGCTGATTCGCATGCTTCTCCTCCTGCTCCGGCCCCCTAGGGGTCGACACTGCTTCTCCCACCGGAGCTAGCTTCAGTTGTACGGAGCCGAACGGCCCAGCGCCCGAATAGTAG
>PLKG01000070.1 GCA_003140595.1 Acidimicrobiaceae bacterium
CTCCGGTCGAGTAGTCCTAGCCACTGGCAACATCCCATAGAACGGCTCGAAGCTCGGGCCGTCGGAAGTAGGAAGAGGGCTCCCGTACTGCGGGGGCCCTCTTCACTTTCTTTGGGCGGCGCTGGCTCACAAGGCAGCGGGATGAAGCACGCTGTATCAAAGTCCCGAGATGAACGCATAGCTGCGGCGGCCTCGGTCCAGGAGAGGCCGGTTACGACCCGAGCCACGGCCGTTGCGGCGACCGCGAGGTCATGAGGCTAGGTCGCGGGGAGACCGTCCAAACCACAAAGTGGGCAACGGACCTGCAGGGGTTCTGCTCGCTCCCCGCCACGTGGAGATACCTGGATGGGGCTTCAGCGACCAGCTCGATCGCGATCCCGGGCGGCACTTCTGCGGCCGAGGAGCTGGGGTGGACCGGTGGGCCGGCAAGACCGTCCCAACGATCATGCTGATCTCGCGAGACAGCCAAGCCACCAGTCTTGCCGCCGTCGCGGGGCTACCGCTCGATGGGCTATTCCTCAAGGGAGACCCGCCGGTGCCGGTGCTCCAGACACTCCTGGCACGACTTGACGAGCGCGAGTTCCCGACACCGGCTCCCATGACCGAATTCCTGCTCCGCCAGGGGAGAGGTGCCCCGAGCTCGGCTCCGGTCCGGCTCAGCTCGCGCGAGCAGGCCGGGCCGCAGATCGTCGCCGCTAACGCCACGAACAAGGTCATCGCGGACGAGCTCGGAATCACCGTCCACGGTGTCAACATCACGTGGCAGACCTGCACATGCACCTGAACTGCGCAAGCCGGACAGAGGCGCATCCAAGGCCTTGCGGCGGGGCGTGCTCTCGGCCGAGCCGGCGCTCCCGGTTGAACATGTTCAACAAGCCATCCCGGCAGGACATGGCGCACCACGCTGCCAAAACTCGAGACTCGCACCAACTCACCGATGACCGACACGCAGGATCTCCGCGCAGCAAAACGAGCCGCGACCTAAAGCACAACAGCAGCCGCTACGGTACCGCTCGTGGAACACTCCGACTCGGGGGCTCAGCAGTCGCTGGCGGATCTCCTGCATTTGCCTGCAGTCCAGGAGGTCACGTCGCTGTTCCGCCAGTTCATCGCCGCGGCCGGCAACGGTCATGGTGCCCACGGCATCGCAAGAGTCCTGCAACAGCACACAGGCATGGCAGTGATCGTCCAGGATCCGGCCGGCCGTGTCATCGTGGCAAGCGGCGTTGACGAACGACGCAACTCCGACGATTCTCAACCCGAGCGACCACTTCCGGACAATGCCTCTCATGCTGTCGCTGTACTCCACGGTGACAGATGGGTGGCCATCGCTTCCCCGCGAGGAGAGGTGCTCGGCGCGATAAGCCTGCTCGACGCTGCCCACCGGGCCACCGGTGTCGATCTCTTTCAGCTTGAGCAGGCGACCACAGTCCTGGGTTGGGAGATGCTGCATGACCGGAACCTTGCAGAGGCCGAGGTTGCGTCGTGGGGCGACTTCGCTACCGAGCTGCTCGAGGACTCCGATGCGGATCGCGTCCGAGCCCACGCAGAAAGGCTTGGGCATGATCTCGATCGGCCACACCGCGCCGTTTTCGCGTTGCCAACCGACCCGGTATCGCAGGACGTGCGTGACGTCGTCCGTCAGGTTGCGGCCCGTCTCGGCATCGAATACCTCGTGACATCCCGCTCACACGGAGCGGTGTTGGTCGTGGCCGAGGAGCTGGACTGGAGCGAGTTGGGCAGTGCCGTCGCTTCGCAGTGCGGAGGGAAGGTACGCGTAGGTGTGGGCGGCCGTTACCGTCTGCAGGATCTCAAGAGGTCCGTAGGCGACGCCGAGTTCGCGCTGAAACTCCCGGGCGCCACGAAGGGCCAATCGGTAGTCAGTTTCGATGATCTCGGCGTCTGGCGCCTGTTGGCACGACCAGACGCGGATGACCTGCAGAACCTCGTCACTCACTGGATCGGGACACTGATTGACTATGACCGCGAACATCACAGCGAACTTCTGAAGACCCTCTTCGCGTACCTAAACGAGTTCGGAGCACTAGAGGCCACGGCAGCCAAGCTCTTTGTCCACCGCAACTCTCTCAGGTACCGGCTCATGCGCATTGCCGAACTGACAGGCTGGGACCTGAACGACCCCGAACATCGATTTCACCTGAATCTTGCGTGCCGGGCCTGGCTGGTGCACCAGGTGCTCGACAGTCCATCACCTACGAATCTGAATCCGCGAGACACCAACGGCGGCGGCGCGACGGGACCGAGCCTGTCGAGTCGCCGCTCCGGAGCTTCGCCCGTTCCTGCTCCCGGCAAGAACAAGAAGCCGAGGCAAAGACGGTTCGGCCTGGCCTGATAGGTTCCTTTCCCTCGTTGCCTGCGAGTTGAACCTGCGCATCGTGTGAGTGGCGGCACTTGTGATCACCGGCCGACGCACGTGACTGGTCGGTGGACCCAAGGGTGACGCGGTAGCGTTTTGGAAAGAACGACTGGAGGACGAGGCACGTGGTGCCAGGGCGCCCAGACGCGGTGCCGGCGACGAGCCGGACAGCGATCACCCCTTTCGAGTCAAACACCGAGTGGTCTGGTGAAGGCGCGATCGACGCCCGGGGGGGCACGGCCGTCACAGCTGAGATCCCGGCCGTCCCAGTCGCCCCCGCGTACGGCGTGTTGCTGCCGGACGGCTCGATCTGGTATCCGGGCTCCAAGCGCAAGCTCCCGGCGCCGACCTTGCTCCGCGTGACTGTCTGGACGCTCGCTTTCTTGGTCGCGCTCGCTGGCGCTGGGCTCGTCGTGGAGCACTACCACCCGTCCTGGACAAACCCGCTGCGTCACGTTGTGGGCACGCCTGGCCAAGCTGCCAATCCCGGTACCAGCACCGTGACCACCCGCCCGCCGGCGGCCTCAACTGTGATGAAGGAGATATCACACACGTTCAACTCGGTGACCTATTCGGTACCTGGCGTCCCGTTTGTGCTGGCTATCAAGACGACGCAACGGTGCTATGTCGTTGTGAGGGCCCTCACGACCAAGACGAACCTCTTCGGCGCGACAATCGGCGCCGGCGTTACACAGTCGGTTCTGGTGCCGAGCGGTTCTAGCAGTTTGGAGGCCTACGCAGGTGGGTCGTCCCTGTCGGTCAGTTTCCTAGGCAAACCAGTCGGTACCATCGCTGTTCTCCGCTACGCCGTAACCTACAACTTCATTCCTGCAACCTCGTGAGCTACAGCCGCCCAACGGCGCCAGGCGCCGAGCGGAACATCGCACGCCAGCGACGTTTCTGGACCCGCCGAGCGGCCAGCTGGGATCACGGTGCCGGCAACAATCCAGGTCTGGTCAAGGTCGTAGAGCGTGTGCTGGACGAGGCTGACCCGTCTCCGGAGTCGTTCGCCGTCGATCTCGGCTGCGGATCAGGGCAGGTGACGCTCGCTCTCGCTAAGCGGTGCAGAAAGGTGCTCGGGGTCGACGTAAGCGAAGAGATGATCGCCCTCCTGCTCGAGAACGCGAAGCAGGAGGGCGTCTCTAATGTCGAAGGACGGGCTGTGGCGATCGAGCGTCTGGGCCTGTCGGAGAAATCGGTTGATCTGGTTGTCTCGAACTACGCACTGCATCATTTGCGCGACAAAGACAAGCAGGTCGCGGTGAATGAGGCGTTCAACTGGCTCCGCCCAGGCGGCAAACTCGTGATAGGCGACATGATGTTCGGACGCGGTGGCGACGCCAGGGACCGTGAGATCATCGGGTCGAAACTGGCCCTGCTCGTTCGCAAAGGACCAGGAGGCTGGTGGCGGATAATCAAGAACAGTGGTCGTTATTTGATGCGGTTCCAGGAGCGGCCCATCTCGATGTCCGCGTGGGCCACGATGTTCGACAAGGCGGGTCTCACCGATGTCAAGGCCATCCCGGTCGTGAACGAAGCAGCGGTAGTACGCGGGACCAGACCCTGATCGCCGAGCAACAGCACACCATCTTCCCACCACAGCGAGCTCTCGAAGTGACGGAGGATGAACCGCTCGCAACCTCATTGGCCGCGATGCACGAGCATGCTCGTCGCCGTCGCGTCCAGGACGCGCCTAGGAAGTCGCCAGGTACTTGACCAGCTCAGGCACGAACCGGGCCGCATCGATTGTTCCGACCCCCGATGCGAGGTCATAGCCCCGTAAAGCCGGATAGCCAGTCACCTTCTCCAACTTGCCGTCCTGGGTGAACGAGACCGTGTTGTTTCCTTTCGTGATGTCGACGATTCCTGCCGCCCGCGAAGCCGACAGGGCATAGAGGGCGGGGTTGATGAGCCCGAGCGGATGGCCGGCCTCTTGGTCGGCAAGAGCGATGATCCCGGCGAACAAGGGTGTCGCGACACTCGTGCCGCAGGACGGGTACCAGCCAGGGGCTTGTCCTGAGAAGCTCTGGTAGGAATCGACCGAACCGTTGCAGGCTGCGCTCATGGAGACGTCGGGGACGCCTCGATGCTGTCCCACGATCGCCGCCACGTCGTTCTGGTAAGTGGGTCGCGCAAAGATGATCGACTTGCCACCGCCGCCGGCGAGAGGATTCGAGGCGGAGCGTTCCGCGGTGCTACTACCGCCCCCCGCGCCGGACGTCTCGTTCCACACTACGTCGGGAGAAGTGCGGTGGCCCTCGGCGTCGAGATGCAGCTGTGTGCCGCCAACTGCGGTCACAAGGGGGTCAGTATCCGGCCACGAACTGACCGGGAAGTCGTAGAACGTCGAACCATCGGGACCGACATCGGCGGCGCCGAAGTCACCCGAAGCCGCGAGCACTGTCACGTTGTTGGTGCTGTCGGCGGCGGCGGTGTAGGAGGCCCGCAGATCCAGCAGTGCCTGCGCGGTGGGAAAGGTCTGCTCGGTAGCGCCGAAACTCTGGCTTATGACTCCGCCCAGGTGGTGCTTGATGGCATACAGCTCCGCCGTGACGATCTGCGGGAAGCCACTCGTGCCTTCGTCCTCAGAGGTCGGGGTCTCTAGGAGCAGGATCTTCGCGCCCGGCGCCATGACGTGTGCCCACTCGACGTCGAGGGTTGCCTCGCCCGCCCAACCCTCGCGGTCCTCCGACGCCACATACGGAGGGACCACCCCGGCAGGCTGGATAACAGTGAAGGAGGGGGGGGCAGGCAGTTTGAAGGACCTGTCGAATACAGTCAGGTCGTGTGCGATCGTCGGTGAGCCGAACGAGTCGACGATGACGATCGTCTGCCCGTTGCCGTTGACGCCCCCTTTGAGCAAGGGGCCCAGGTCGTAGGCCTGCTGTATCTGAGCGGGCTCGTAGCAGGCAATGCCGAGGGTCCTCTCACACGCGGAAGTGTTCGGCGGACCCGACTGGGCCGAACCCACGTGAATGACCTCGGGATGTACGACGACCGCGTTCAACGGGATGGTGATCGTTGCGGTGACCCCGCGACCGCCGGGCACAACTGTCACAGCCGTGTTGGCGAGAGCGGTAGCCGCCGCGAAAATCACCGCGGCGCCACAGAATCTCCTCCGGTTCATCCGCCTCCCGCGCACTCGTCGTCCGAGTGGATCGTAGCGTCGCATCCCCGCCGGAGGCGCCCCTCGTGGCCTGGGTGACACAAGGCAACCTTCGCGATGAGCTAGCTCGTCGGCCATCCTTCTAGTTGAGGGGTGTAGGGACGAGCAGCAAGGACCCGCTCACTCGATTTGCGCAGGTACGCCTCATCAATGTCGTAACCGACGTAACGACGACCAGTCTCGACGGCTGCCACCGCCGTCGAACCTGAGCCAAGGAAGGGATCGAGGACAAGATCGTCCAGGTAGGTATAGAGCTCGATGAATCTCCTCGGCAGTGCAACGGGGAACGGGGCGGGATGCGCCACGCGGCGCGCAGACTCCGGTGGGATCTCCCATACAGACAGGGTCGCGGCGAGGAACTCGTCACGAGTGATGGTGCTCACTCCCTTGCGCGCCCGGCTCCATCGCTCCTTGGAGAAGCAGAGGCAGTACTCGTGCAGGTCGCGAAACGTCGGGTTGCTCGCCGACAGCCAGCTGCCCCACGCACAAGACCCAGAGGCCCCTTTGGCCTTTACCCAGATGACTTCCCCCCGTGCGAGGAACTTGAGGTCCTCCATGATCGCGGTGACGTGGTCTGCGAGAGAGACATACGGTCGACGACCAAGGTTGGCTACGTTCACAACGGCCCGCCCACCCGGTTCGAGAACCCTGTATGTCTCCTTGAACACGGCTTGCAAGAGCGCCAGGTATTCGTCGAAGCTGAGATCCGAGTCGTATTCCTTGCCGACGTGGTACGGCGGTGAGGTGACCATGAGAGCAACGCAGTCATCGGGAAGCTCGGTCATTCTTTCGGCCGAGTGGGCATAGAGGCCGCTCACAACTACCGCCTCAGAAGGCGCCCGGTCAGAGCTCGTCTCGACTTGCTTCAACGCACGATCGTAGAACGGCGAAGAGTCGTGGCCCTCTCGCCGACCTACCCCGAAGCGCGTTGTCCTCGTCGCCATCGGGCCCTTCCTTCTCACGTGATGCCGACCCGGAAGCTCAACGCTCCGTGTGACGACCTATCTGGACGAGGCTAACACCGCACCCGGGCTCTCCCGGGTCGCACCCGGGCACGTGTCGGATCGGAACGGCGAAGGTGGTGACCGCCAGGTAAGACCCCAGCCCGTCTGATCAGGTCGCGTCAGCCAACGAGGTCGTGTCGGCGACTAGCTCAGCCAGACATCCTCCAACCTATAGGCGCCGCCTGGGTTCACGGCGAATCCATGTAGCGTCGGCTGCCAGGCATAGATGTTCGGCGGGTAGTCGAGCGCGACGTACGGGGCGTCTTGGGCAACCAGAGCCTGGATCTTCTCGTAAAGCGAGGCACGCTTGGCACTGTTGAACTCGGTCTCGGCCTGTCGCACCAGCGCGATCGCTTTCGGATCGTCGTAGTAGGTCCAGAAGGAATGTGATCCTCCGTCCTGTACGTCGACCTGGAACGAAGCCATCTCGTCGGGGTCGCTTATGTCGTTCGTCGCGCCGTTGATCATTGCCTCGTAGTTGAAAGCCTCGAAGGCTGCCGTATAGGCAGCATCGTCGAGCTGCCGGATCGAGACGTTGATGTTCAGCGGCTTGAGCTCCTGCTGGATTATCGTTGCCGCTTCCACGTACTGGGTGTTGCCACTTGGCACCAGGATCGATGTCGAGAAGCCGTGTGGATAGGCCGACTGTGCCAGCTCGGCCTTGGCTTGAGCGAGGTTGTAGCCGAGCGTCGGCACCTTTGCGTAGTACTGCAGGCTCGGCGGGAAGAACGAGTTACCCGGATCGGCAGTGCCGAAAGTCGTGACCTTGGCGAGCTGTTCGATGTTGATGGCGTGGTTGATCGCCCTACGAACGTGCCGGTCCTTGAACTGCGGGACCTTCTCGTTGAAAAACAGCAAATCGACGGCCCAGGATCCGAATGCCTCCAGCACCAGGGCCGGGTTCGCCTTCAAAGCAGTCACCTGGGCAGGCGGGACAGCCGAGATCACCTGGACCTCCCCGGACTTGAGCTGGAGCACCCGTTGGTTGTCGTCGGAGATATAGCTGAAGTTGACCCCGTCGAGATAGGGCTTACCGGGTTGCCAGTAATTCTTATTCTTCGCCAGGACCGCGTTGCCGCCCTTGACGAACGACTTCAGCACGAATGGCCCGGTGCCGACGGGATTGGCGAAGAAAGCGGACTCGCTCTCGCCACCGAAGTTCTTCGGGAGAATCGCATTCGCGAATACCGAGATGTCCGACAAGAAGGGGGCCCACGGCTGGGACAACTGGAAGGTGACCGTGCGCGGGTCGGTCGCCTTGTAGGACTTGATCGCGAAGTCCAAGAAGCTGAGCGGGCCGTCGGCGTCAGTGGCGGCGCGGCGGATCGAGAACACGACATCGTCTGCGGTCACGGGCTTGCCATCGGAGAACTTCACGCCCGGTCGGAGCGAGAAGGTCCAGGTCTTCCCATCTGAGCTCACCGTGTGACCCTGTGCAAGCCACGGAATGAGCGCGCCCTGCGCGCTGGTTATGTACAAAGGCTCGAAGATCTTGTCCAACGTGTAGACGTCGCCCTCGACGATCGAGTTCGCCGGGTCCAGCTGGGTTGGTCCCGTCTGTCGGCCGAAGTTCAAGGTTCCACCGCGCTTGGTCGTGGCCGCGCCGAAGTTGCGCGTCACGGCGGGCGCTGCCCAAGCAGAGCTGTTGTACGCGGCAAGCAGTGAACCAGATCCGACCACGCCTGCACCGACCACGCCGAAGCGGAGCATCTCACGGCGGCTGTAGCGCCGCGGTTTGTCGTTCGGCGTCGACCCGTCACGTGAGGCCTCTCGATGTGTCACGTTCTGCCTTTCCGTTCGAGGCTGCGCTCGTCGCGCGATTCAGCTTGACGGCGACAACCTACAAATCCGATCAGATTACTCAGATTAACGTAGTTGTCGCAGCAGCGTTACGCAACCGAGGGTGTCGCACAATCGGCGTGCCGCGTTGAAAGACGCCTGTCACAGCTCCGGGCTCGCTGAGGCTCGCCAGATCGGTCGGCTCGCTATCAAGCAGTATCGCGTCGAACTGGTAACCAGGGGCGATTCGTCCCAGGCGGTCCGCCACACCACAGAGTTCGGCTCCCACCGAAGTCGCGGCCAACAACGCCTCCTCGACACTGAGACCGGCTCGATGCAACAAGGCGAGCTCCGAGAGGTTGCGCCCGTGATCGATGCGGTGGCCGAAATCAGTGCCGAGCGCTACCTTCACCCCCGCTGCACGGGCGATCTGGACAGCGTCTCCAAGGTGTTCCCCGACCGCGATCGCCCGTGACGCCCGGCCCGGATCGAGGTCACCGGACCGTGCCGACGCCGCCAAGCGCTCGTATATCGCAAGAGTAGGCACGAGAAAGCATCCGCGCGCGGCCATGGCCGCAGCGTCAGCCTCGGTGAGAAAGACCCCGTGCTCGATTGATCGGGCCCCGGCCAATATTGCCCAGCGGATGGCTTCGCCGCCGAGCGCGTGCACCATTACCGGGCGATGGCGGCGGCTCGCTTCGAGCACGGCAGCTACGAGATCCTCGAACGAGAGCTCAGGATCGAACCCTCCATCGGATGTCGCCAACACTCCTCTCGTGGCAATCAACTTGATCCAGTCGGCTCCAGAACGGAGGGCGAGACGGACTGTCTTCCGCATCTCCTCGGGACCATCGGCGAGATTCGGCGGTCTGCCCGGGTAATCGGGCAGCGAGTAGTCAACCGAGCATTCAAGGCCAGGGCCTGTCAAGAAGCCGTCCGTATGACCTCCCGTCGAGCCGATGGCGACAACCGAGACTTGCATCGTGGGCCCTGGCACGTAGCCGGCCGCAACACCGTCGCGAATCCCCGCATCTGCGATACCGGCGTCGCGGACGAACGTGACGCCTGCCGCGAGGGTGCGTCGCAGGACGTCGGCCGTCTCGAGCACCCGGCGCGAGAACGGCGTACGAAGCAGCTCGAGGGTGTCGAAACTGGACAGGCCCGTATGAAGGTGACAGTCGAAGATCCCGGGCAACAGCCACAGTCCGTCGCCGTCGAGCATCACTTCACTCGCGCCGGGCGAGAGATCCTTCGCAACAGCTCTTACGACTCCGGCCGCGACAAGAACGTCCAAGGGTCCGCCAAATCCTCCGGTCTCGTCCAGCACGTTCACCCCATGGATGAACAGGCCCGGCGGCGGCGCGCTTGGGCCGCCAAGCCCCACCGAGTCACCTGCACCCGCGGGCGAGCTCACTTTTCGAGGAGGACCTCGGCGGCGGCGGCGAGGGCCGTTATGTGGTCGTCCACGCTTCGGAGACCCGCCTTCATAGTGTCGACCGAGAGGTGAGTCGCGTGCACAGCGCGCCACAGTTCGCGCTGCTGCTCGAGGTAGGCGAGATCGCCGGCACCGACGTTGACGAACCCCTCCATCCCGATCGTTGAAGGATCCCGGCCCGCCTCGACTGCCGCCGTCTCGATCACGGCGAGTGCCTCCTCGAGCTGTGATCCTGGGGCGATCAAAGGGAACCAGCCGTCCGCGAGCCTGCCGACGCGCCGCAATGCCGGAGCCGACGTGGCACCAAACCAGATCGGGATCGGCCGCTGAATGGGGAGAGGAGCGAGACCTGCGGCGGTCACAGTCTCATAGCTTCCCTCGAAGGTCACCGACTGCTCCGTCCACAGCCGACGCATGAGATCGACCTGCTCGGCGATCCGTTGACCGCGATTCGAAAAATCCTTCCCGAGTGCCTCATACTCAACGGCGTTCCAGCCGATTCCGACACCGAGACGAAAACGGCCCCCCGAAAGGAGGTCGACCTCTGCTGCTTGTTTCGCGACGAGGACGGTCTGTCGCTGAGGAAGAATCACAATCCCCGTGACGAGCTCGAGAGACGAGATGGCCGCCAGGTAGCCGTATAGGACGAACGGCTCGTGAAAAGTACTCTGCAGGTCGTACGGGCCAGTCCAACCGGTGTGGACCCTTGTGTCGGCGCCAAGCACGTGATCGTACGCGAGGACGTGGTGATACCCGAGCTCCGAGACGGCATCCGCGTAGCTACGAACCGCCCCGCGATCCGCACCGATCTCCGTTTGGGGAAACACGACACCGATCTTCATGCGGGGGCAACTCCCTTCATGACCGAGCGCAACGGCAGCCGTTCAGGCAGCACGAGGGCAGTGTAGCCCTGCCCGTTCGGCACGAGTCCTGCAGCGATCAGGGGCTCTTCGCGAGCTCAGCAGCAGCCGAGACGTGACGGTAGTTCTGCCATAATTGCTGAACGATGTCACCGACGAAAGGAGAGATCACCCACACCCCGAAAGGGTTATCAAGCGAGCTTCGCACGCCCTATCGCTGAGCACGATCGCTCTCGTCTTTGGAGTCCTCGTCATCCAACTGGCCTTCATAACCTCGTATGTCGGTGCCTTCCACCATCCGGCCCAACACAACGTCCGGGTTGAGGTAGTCACACCTAGCTCGGTGGCCGGTCAACTCGTCTCCCGCCTTGACCGTCTATCTGGCAGGCCGCTCGGGGCAGAGCGGCCACCGGCATAACGGATGCCCTCGCCGCTCTTCGCGCGAGGCGAACCAAGCTCGAGGGGCGAACATGCGGCTGGCGATCCAGCGCGTCTTAAATTAGGTGTGGGTTGAGTTAACGGTGGACTGAGAGGAGCGTGCGCCGGCGGGTCGAGCTGGAACCGAATGTTGAGTCGCCCGGGTAACGCGCTTTCAGCGAATAGGTTCCCGCTGTCTCCTCCACGATGGAGCATGTGCCGGTCGCTATCCCATCCGAGCCCCTGAGCACCGCCAGACACGTTCTCCTCCCGTCGCTTACGGTGACCTTGCCACGTGGAGCCGCTGATCGGGCTCTTGCGATCAGGCCTCTGACCTGCACCCGTATGGCGACCAGTCGACCGGCGAGAGCGTGAGAGGCAACAGCGGCTATGGCGGTCGTCGTGGGTGGCAGCCACCTGAACGCCGAGGTGCTGTCGACTGCAACACACGAGATCGCCGACGGGCACGAGACTGATTCCAGGGGGGTACCCGGATCGATGTTGTCGGGCGACGACCACGAGCCGGCTCCGTAGATGACGGCGTGGCCTTTGAAGTCGACGGCGGCGCAGAACCTCGCCGAGGGACAGGAGACCGATCTGAGCCCACCGGCGCCCGCGTGGATCGTCACCGGCTTCGACCACGTTCCGCCGCTGTAAGTGACGGCGCGGGAACTGCGATCCACCGCTACACAGAACTTCCCAGTCGGGCATGAGACGGAGGTGATGCCGCCTCCACCAGGATCGATGCCAAGCGGCGACGACCAGGTCCCGTCTCTGTATGTGACGGCGTTGCTACGGAGATCAACTGCGACACAGAAACTCTCCGACGCGCAGGAGATGGAGGTCAGCCCGCCTCCGGTCGGGTCCACGCGCGCGGGTGACGACCAGGAACCGTTCCTATATGTGACAGCGTTGCCACCCTTGTCGACCGCGGCGCAGAAGCTCGCCGACGGGCAGGTGACAAAGGTGAGACTGCTGCCACCGGGATCGATCCTGACCGGTCCTGACCAAGTCCTACCTTCGTAGGTGAGCACGTGGAGGTCGTGGTCGGCTGCCACGCAGAACCTTGCTGTCGAGCACGAGATGGCGGTGAGCCCACCTTCGCCTGGGTCGACGCTGAGAGGAGCGGACCAGGTCGTGCCGTTGTAGGTCACGACGTTGCCGCGCAGGTCCACTGCCGCGCAGAAGGTCGAGCTCGGACAAGATACGCCGACGAGCCCGCCTGCGCCGGGGTCGAAGCTCACAGGCGCGGACCAAGCCTTTCCGTTGTAGGTGAACACGTTGCCGTGGCGGTCCACGGCCGCGCAAAAGGTCTCAACCGGGCAGGAAACCGATGCCGGACGGAATCCGTTGGAATCGATCTTGACCGGCTTCGACCACGCCGAGCCGTTGTAGGTGAGCTCGTCGCCACTCTCTTCCACCGCCGCACAAAAGGTCGCCTTGGGGCAGGAGACAGAGACAAGGATGCCGGCACCCGGACCGGTCGGGTAAGGGCCTGACCACGAGCCGGAGGCGTAGGTGAGAGCGCTCCCGCCCTCGTCCACCGCGAGGCAGAGCTTCGACGACGAACAGGAGATCGAGCTCACGTAGTATCCGTTCGTGTCGATGCTGACTGGCTTCGACCATGACCTGCCGTTGTAGGTCAGCGCGTTGCCCTCCGCATCGACAGCGATACACAGATTCGCCTTAGGGCAGGTCACAGTGTCGAGGCCCTGCGCGCCCGCGTCGACGTAACGGAAACCGACCCACGACCTGCCCTGATAGACGACGGCGAAGCCACCCCGGTCCACAGCGACGCACGAGGTCGGCCGTGCGCAAGACACCGAAGCAAGGCTGAATCCGCTCGAGTCGATCCGAACAGGCTTCGACCACGAGCTTCCGTTGTAGGTGAGCGCGTTGTCGTTCTGGTCCACAGCGGCGCAGAATGTCACCGTCGGGCAGGAAACAGACGTGAATCCGCCTCCGCCGGCGTCGATACTTTCGGGTAACGACCACGTCTTGCCGTTGTAGACGAGGACGGTCCCATTCGAGTCCACTGCGGCGCAGAACCTCGCCGTGGGACAGGAGACGGCAGTCGGCGCGCCCGCGAGTGGGTCGATCGTCCCTCCCTTGGACCAGGTGGCCGCAACACCGGCGGCACGTGACGCCACCACTGCGGGTTGCGCGCCGGCGGCCGACGGGTACTCGATCGCGACGACCGCAATCGTCCCAACGAGTAGATGAGCGATCAAACGACGCGTCATCTCGGCTCCTCCTGTCCGGGAACTCTCTGTACGACGCCAGGCGTGCGGCTAGAGAGGACTGACCCGCGCGAGCTCGTGGCGTGATGGTCGTACGCGCTCATGTGGACAGGCCCGCCCACCGACCGTGCGCTCGGCAGACGCGCAGCATCCCACATACCCGCTCCAACTACTGCGCGCCCGATAGGCGCGGCACACTCTCGAAGGATCTCCGGCTCCTGCGAACGAGTTTGCGATCTGTAGGCACGGCGGTAGCTAGTATCCACGCCGTGCGGGCAACGCGGACAGGCAGCTCTTCGCTGGCGCGTGCCCTTTGAGAATGTCTACGGCTCGTCTCGGCGGGCGACATCCCGCTTACGGCGGAATTCCCAGATGAACGTGCTCGTCACCGGTGGTGCCGGCTACATCGGCAGTGTCGTCGTCGCCAGGCTGCTCGAGGCCGGCCACGAGGTCACGGTGATCGATGACCTGTCCACGGGGCATCGAGATGCTGTCCCCGACGATGCCCGGTTCGTGCTCGAGAGGGTGCAGCACGTTTCCGACACGCTCGGTCGGCATAGTTTCGACGGCGTCGTCCACCTCGCGGCGTCCTCGCTCGTCGCAGAGTCGATCACCGATCCGCAGAAGTACGAGACAAACAACGTCGCCGGCACACGCGGGCTCCTCGAGGCCCTGAGAACCGCTGAGATCCCCAAGATCGTCTTCTCCTCCTCGGCGGCCGTCTACGGCGAGCCGGAACGGGTGCCGATCGAAGAGGACGCCCCGACAGTCCCACTCAACCCCTACGGTTCCTCGAAGCTCTCCGTCGACCGGATGCTGGATGCGGAGGCGGCCCGGCATGGCATCGCTGCCGTCAGCTTGCGCTATTTCAACGTGGCGGGCTCTTACGCTGTCCTCGGCGAGAGGCACAGCCCCGAAACCCACCTGATCCCGCTAACCCTGCGAGCCGCTCTCGATTCCCGCCCGGCTACCGTCTTCGGAGACGACTATCTGACTCCGGACGGAACCTGCATACGTGACTACATCCACGTCGTCGACATCGCGGACGCCCACCTGCTGGCTCTCGATGCAGCCTCACCTGGAACCTGGCGGGTGTTCAACCTCGGCAACGGAGAGGGCTTCTCGGTCCGTGAGGTGATAGCTGCCGCGCGACGTGTAACCGGGCTGCCACTGGCCGAATCCGTCACAGCCCGTCGCGCCGGGGATCCGGCAGTGCTCGTCGCCTCCTCAGAACGCGCCCGCAAGGAGCTCAACTGGGCACCGAAGAAGCCGAGACTCGACGAGATGGTCGACGACGCCTGGCAGTTCCTGCACAGAGGGCAGAGATGAGCCCACGCCAAGCCCTGGGCGAGGGTTTCCGTCACGTCTTCGGCCGGTTACCGGAGGGGATCTGGTCGGCTCCCGGGAGAGTCAACCTGATCGGCGAGTTCACGGACTACAACGACGGCTATGTGTTGCCGCTCGCTCTCCCTTTTTCCTCGATGGCCTCCGCCGCTCGACGCGACGATGATCTCGTGAGAGTCGCTTCCGCCCAACGATCCGAGAGCGGCGAGTTCTCAGTAGTCGAAGCGGCGACCGACAAGCTGAGGCCAGGGGCAACGATGGGATGGGCGTCGTACGTCCTCGGCGTCATCTGGGCCCTGAGACAGGCCGGCGCCAAACTTGGAGGAGTCGACCTCGTCATCGACAGTGACGTGCCGATCGGAGCTGGTCTCTCATCGTCCGCAGCACTCGAGTGCTCGGTCGCGTTGGCACTGCACGACCTCTACGGATTGTCGCTGTCGCGACAGGACCTTGCCCTTGTCGCCCAGCGGGCCGAAAACGAATTCGTCGGCGTACCTACCGGGATCATGGACCAGACGGCCTCGCTGCTCTGCAGGTCCGGTCATGCTCTGTTCCTCGATACGCGCACATTCGAGGTGAGACAGATCCCCCTCGACCTGAAGCCCGTTGGCCTGACCCTGCTCGTCGTGAACACCGGGGTCAAGCACGCCCTCGGCAACTCGGCCTACGCCGATCGCGTCCGCGATTGTCGCCAGGCCGCCAAAGAGCTTGGTGTCCCCGCGCTGCGTGATGTCGCGCCGGAGAACATAGACGACGCCCTCGCCAAGATCACCGACGAGGTGGTACGGCGCCGGGCTCGTCACGTGATCAGCGAGCAGAGCCGTGTCCTCGAAGTGGTCCGGCTCCTTGAGTCGGGAAGGCCCGCCGAGGTTGGTCCCGTTCTCAGCGCCGGACACCGCTCGTTGCGTTACGACTACGAAGTCTCCTGCGCCGAGCTGGACACGGTCGTCGACGTCGCCCTCGCCAACGGCGCGCTCGGCGCCCGCATGACGGGAGGCGGCTTCGGAGGCTCGGCCGTGGTGCTCGTCGGGTTCGCCAAAACAGAGGCAGTGACGATGGGAATTGCAGAGGCGTTCGCCGCGCGGGGTTACAGCCCGCCGCAGACCATTGAAATCGTGGCCTGCGATGGGGCGTCGCGCGTCGCCTGAACGCAGTCCCACGCATGCCCTGGCCGGGCGGCAGAATAGGCGGCCAGGTACGGCGTTGGCACGTAGTTTCGATAGGAGGATGACATGAAGGCGATGGTCCTGGAGTCCTTGGCCCCACTCGAGCACTCACCTGTCCAACTGCGTGAGCGCGCCGAGCCGACGGCGGGCCTCGGTCAGATCGTGATCAGGGTCCATGCCTGCGGTGTCTGCCGCTCTCAGCTCCACATGATCGAGGGCGAGTGGAAAGGCCGTGGCGTGCCATCGATGCTCCCCATCATTCCCGGCCACGAGGTCGTCGGCTCGATCGTCGAGATCGGCCCGGGAGTCGAAGGCCTGGCGCTCGGCCAGCGGGTCGGGGCACAACCGCTTTGGTCCTGTTGCGGACGCTGCTCCTACTGTCTCAACGCGCACGAGAACATGTGCGCCAATAAGAAGATGGCGGGCGAGACGATCGACGGCGGGTTCGCCGAATACATGCTCGCGACCGCGGACCACGTCTACCCGGTGCCCGAGACCCTCGGCGACGCCGAGGCGGCGCCGCTGTTCTGCCCTGGCCTGGCGGCATACGGAGCAGTGGTCAAAGCCGGGCTCTCGCCCGGAGCCGAGGTCGCCGTTTTCGGAGTCGGCGGCGTCGGACACCTCGTCCTTCAGATCGCCCTCCTCACCGGCGCGGTGGTCACAGCCGTCGACCGCGTGGCGCAACACCTTGAACTCGCGCAACAGCTTGGTGCGCACCACATCGTCGACGCCTCGACCAGCGGGGTCGAGGCGGAATTTGCCGCCCGCGGGGGGCTGGACGCGGCAATAGTGTTCGCTCCCTCCGACGCCGTCGTCCAGCAGGCAGTTCGAGTTCTCAGGCCCGGCGGCATCGCGGTGCTCGGCGTCGGCGCCCAGGTGGGCGAGTGGACTTTTGACGAGAAACGACTTGTCAGCACCGCCCTCGGCCCGCGCCACCAGATGCACGAGGTCCTGGGTCTAGCCGCCGCTGGCAAGCTTCGCGTCGTCTACGAGGCCTTTGCCCTGGCGGATGCGCCAGAGGCGCTCGCCCGCCTCAAGGCCGACACGCTTCGCGCCCGCGCTGTGCTCGTCATCTGATGGGTCAGTGCCGCTGACGCGAAACCGAACGCCTCCTAGGCCTAGGCCACGAACCGACCCTGGCACCGGGCGCAGCCAGGCTTTCGGACTACGCGTGCAGCGTCGAAATCCCTGGCACTCACAGTACTTGCTAACAAAATTTGTTGCTGTTAGGTTTCTGAATTCGTAAGCAGTTTGGATGCAGGCCCAGTCCGCGCGAGAGCACGGATGATTTCGGCAAGAAACTGGAGGGCAGCATGGCAAAGGACATACCCGAAGAAATCAGCAGCACTCAGAGAGAGTTGTCCAGACGGCGTTTCCTTCGCAACGCAGGAGCTGTGGCTGCACTGCCGATGCTCGGAAGCGTTGCCGGGATTCTCGGCGCGCAGGGAGCTGGTGCGCAGACTTACAAGCGCAACAGCGACCACCCGTTCTTCGCGGGGCACCCGAAATACCACTTCGTGATGGACAACCACGTGACCACGAACTCCTTCTTCACGGCAACCATCTACGGCTGTCAGGACTTCTGTGCCCTCACTGGTTGCACCTTCACCTGGACCGGCTCGCAGACCTCGGTCGTCGGCCAGATGGTCGCCGCCATGGAAAGCGCAATTGCTTCGAAGGCCGCCGGCATCGGCGTACCTCTCATCGACAACACCGCCTTCAACGCTCCGACCAACGCAGCCCTCAACGCTGGCATCCCTGTGATTGCCTACAACGCGGACGTGGCGCCCGGATTCGTTAACAACAGGCAGGCCTACGTCGGCCAGTCAAACCTGACAGCTGGCGCGGCAGTTGCGAGCGCGATCCTGAGCCACGGTGTTCCGCACCTGACAAAGGGCGACGTGGTCGCTGGAATCATCGCTACCCCCGGTACTGGCAACATCCAGCCGAGGATCGATGGAGCGAAGCCGGTATTCACTGCCGCAGGCATCGATTTCGTCGAGGTCGGGACTTCGGCCACAGAAGGCGCGCCAGAGTACAACGCCATCTCGTCGTGGTACTCCGGTCACCGGGACGTGAAGTTCATGATGACCGTCGACAGCGGCGACTCCAACGCCGTGGCAGAGTTCATCGTCAACAACAAGCTGAAGGGCAAGGTTGGCGGCTCCGGATGGGACACCGGCCTCCCGGTGATGGACGCCATCGAGAGTGGCTCCCTGCTCCAGACCGTCGACCAGCAGGCTTACCTGCAGGGCTTCGACACGCTCATGCAGCTGTTCCTCTACAACATCTCGGGTGGGCTGATGAAGCCGACGGACACCGACACTGGCATCGCCGTCGTCGTCAAGGGGACCGTTGGGCCGTACCTGACGGCCAATCGGTGGGAAGGCACGTCCGCAAAGGAAACGGTGGCCAAGCCTCCCGCGAAAATCCCGTACTAATCGGCGGTAAGAAAAGTAATCGGAGGTCACTTCCAAGGTGGCCGATATCGTAATGAGCCCGGCCGAGCCCCAGAGCTCGGCCGGGCTACCATCAGATGGCGTGCGCCGCTACATCTGGCGTTTCTTCGTCGCTCAGCGCGAGATCACGCCGTTCATCATCATGGTCGCGCTGTTCATCTTCTTCTCTATCGACTCGCCGGAGTTCGTCACCTCCCTCAGCCTGAATGCTGCCGCCGGCTTCGCAGGGCCGATCGCAGCGATCGCCGTCGGCGAGGTGCTTGTGCTCGTACTGGGGGAGATCGACCTCTCCGCAGGACAGGTGTTCCTTACCACGCCCTGGGTCATGTACTGGCTCTGGCAGCTGGGCCTTCCCGTGGGCTGGGCCATACTCGCCTCGCTCTTCGTCGCCGCCGGCGTCGGGATGATCAACGGCATGATCACCGTGTTGTTGAACGTCCCGTCGTTCGTCGCGACCCTGGCGACGAACTTCATCCTGTTCGGAATCGTGCTCATCGAGTCGAACGACACCGAAGCCACGCCGATTCCGGGCTCGCTTCCGCCCCAGACCTCGAGCGTTGTCCCCCACGTGGGCTTCTTCGGCCAGGTGATCGGCGTCTGGCTGTGGTCAGAGATCCTCTGGGTGGTCGCCATCGCCCTTGTCATCCACTACGTGCTCAAGCGGACCCGCTTCGGTGTTCGGGTCATCGCGACGGGCGGCAACCTGTTGGGCGCGGCTGAGGCTGGCGTGCCGGTACGCCGCGTCAAGATCTGGTGCTTCGTGTTGTGTTCGTTCCTGTCAGGCGCGGTCGGAATTGTCGACGCCGTCAAATACGGCAGCATGGACCCAGGCAATGCCGGAGTGAACTACATCCTCTACGCGGTGGGAGCCTGTGTCATCGGTGGAACGGCCCTGACCGGCGGCCGCGGGACTGTGATCGGTGCCTTCATCGGTGCCATATTGATCGGTGTACTCGAGGCTGGTCTCACGATCATCGGAGTCAGCACGAATGATTTCTACGTCTACATCGGCCTCATAATGGTCGTCGCAATGACCCTGAACGGGTGGCTCGACCGTTTGGCCGCTCATACACGGACGAGTTGACGGAGGCGACGAGATGATCAACGACGCCCCTGCACCGGCCGGACCACCGGAAGGTCTTCCCGGAAACTCAGAAGTCGTGCTCGAGGTCAAAGGCGTGACGAAGAGCTTTGGACCACTTACGGTGCTGCGTGGAATTGATCTGAACCTGCACTCGGGTGAGGTGCTCGGCCTGGTCGGGGACAATGGCGCGGGCAAGAGCACTCTGGTCAAGATTCTGAGCGGCCTCTTCCCACCAGACGACGGGCAAGTGTCGATAAAGGGCCGCGAGGTCCGGCTCCACTCGGTCCAGGATGCCTCGTCGCATGGGATCGAGACGGTCTACCAGGACCTTGCACTCATCCCGCAGCTGCCCGTCTTCTCGAACCTGTTCCTGAACCACGAGATCACCTACGCCGGGCCCATGCGCCTACTCAACAAGCGTAAGATGCGCGAGCTCGCCAAGCGCTACCTCGATGACATCAACGTCTACATACCCAACGTCGACACCGAGGCTGGTCAGCTCTCGGGAGGCCAGCGGCAGGCAATCGCCGTTGCACGCGCTACGAGGGCAGATGCCAGCATCCTGCTGCTCGACGAACCGCTGGCAGCCATGGGTGCACGCGAGTCACGGCTCATCATCGACCTGGTGAGGGGGCTCGCCAAGAGCAGGATGGTGTCGATGATCATCATCGACCACAACTTCGCTCACCTCTTCGAGCTTTGCGACCGGGTCAACGTGATGCAAGGCGGTCGCATCACCATCAATCAACGCACCCAGGACACCTCGCTCGAAGAGCTGACCGAGCTGATGGTCTCCAGCTACCGCTCGCAGCTTCAGCAGGCCCTCGACTCCTGAGGGGTACCCCCGGGAAATCGGGGTGACCGAAAGCGGCCTCACGTACAGGCAGTGAGTGCTGAGCGCGCAGCAACTGAACGGGCCGCACCAGTTGCCGGCTCGGAATCGGGTGGCGTCCATACATCGTCGGCGAGTGCACGAACATCACCGGTCCAGAACGGGAAGCCCTGAGACCCCCGCGGGCGTCAGGGCGTCAGCGAGCGAGGCCCTGGGCCAGCCGGTAGTAAGCCTGATTCCAGCGAAGCTCGCGCCTGAAGCCTTCTGTGGTCGTGGCCTCACCGATCCGGACCAGCTCGACACCGGCGATTACCGCGAAGTCCTCGAGCGTCTCGATGGCCACCGAAGTGCTCAAGGCGGTGTGGTGCGGGCCGCCGGCCATCAGCCACGACTCGGTCGAGGTGGACAGGCTCGGCGCGGGCTTCCAGACGGCCCGCGCCACTGGGAGCTTGGGGAGCGGCGCGTCAGGAGGCACGATCTCGATCTCGTTCGCGATGAGCCGGAACCGGTCGCCAAGGTCGATGAGTCCGACGACAAAGCCCTTGCCCGGCAAAGCGTCGAACACAAGCCGGACCGGATCGGAGCGATTGCCGATTCCGAGTGGGTGGATCTCGCAGCGCGGTGTCCCAGCCGCGATGCTCGGACAGACCTCTAACATGTGCGCGCCAAGGATCTTCGGCTCGCCGGGGCCGAGGTGGTACGTGTAGTCCTCCATGAACGAGGTGCCGCCCGGCTGGCCAGAGCCCATCACCTTGAGGATCCTGACGAGCACAGATGTCTTCCAGTCGCCCTCCCCGCCAAAGCCGTAGCCCTCGGCCATTAGGCGCTGCACGGCGATACCGGGAAGCTGTCGCAGGCCGCCGAGGTCCTCGAAGTTCGTAGTGAAGGCGGTGAACTTGCCGCCTTCGAGGAACGAGCGCAGACCGGCCTCGATGCGCGCGGCATAGATCAGCGAGTCGTGTCGGGCCCCGCCCTTGGCGAGCTCTGGCACGACGGCGTAGCTGCGCTCATACTCATCGACGATTCCGTCAACCGTCGTGGGAGAGGCGGCCTCCACCTCCGCGACGAGGTCGTTGACCCCGTAGGTGTTCACGGAAACGCCCAGTCGAAGTTGTGCCTCGACCTTGTCCCCATCGGTCACCGCCACGTCGCGCATGTTGTCGCCGAAGCGGACGAGCCGGAGCCGACCTGACGCGTGCCAGCCGGTCGCGGCACGGGCCCACGCGCCAATCCGCGCGCGGACCGTCGGGTCACTTGCGTGGCCGGCCACGGTCTTGCGTCGCATCGCCATCCGTGTCTCGATGTAGCCGAACTCACGGTCGCCGTGCGCCGCCTGGTTGAGGTTCATGAAGTCCATGTCGATCTCGTCCCAGGGCAGCGAGAGGTTCACCTGGGTGTGCAGGTGCAGCAAGGGCTTGCGAAGAGCATCGAGCCCGGCGATCCACGCCTTTGCAGGCGAGAACGTGTGCATCCACGCGATGACACCGATGCACTGGTCACTGGAGCTCGCGTCGATGCACGCCCGGCGTATCTCTTCTGCCCCGGTGAGCACGGGCTTCCAGACCAAGCGGACGCCGATCTCCGGCCCTGCGCTCAGCAGGTCGACTATCTCGGCGGACTGCTGAGCCACTTGGCGCAGCGTCTCCTCGCCGTAGAGTGCCTGGCTGCCGGTAAGGAACCAGCATTCGAGCGTCTTATCGGGTTCCAGCACGTGACTTCCCTCCAGATAGGTCATTGGCGGCCGTCGCGCGCTGATCGGCGCAGGCCGACCCTCGCGGTCCGGATCACCTGGTGTGGCTCTTTGCTCTGTCCCACCGCCAGCTCAAATGGGTGGTCTCCCTTTGGTGGCGCCAGGTTTTCGCGTATCAACGCCGTGGTGCGAAATGGTCGAAGATGCACAGGATCATAGCGATCGCCATCCGCACCCACTGGAACATACGGCAGGTTGGTCACTGACCCGTCCTGGCACACGGAGCCCGCCGAGAAGCCCCACGACATTGTCGTGTGGAGCGCCAGATCATGCCAACATAGGAGAAGTGAACCTCTGCACAATTTCATACTCGCGTCCACCAGGCACCACGCTCATTGTCGTTCTCCCCCGCAGTCCAGCAGCATCGTCCGCGAGCAGTTGAACCGCCAGATGGATCAGCTCTCCTCCGCCCCGACGATCCAAGAGGCGCCTGCCGAGATGGCGGGTGTGAACCTATATACCCTCACGAACTGCAACGCAATGGTCGTCAAGATCTTCAACTACGGCGGGATTATCCAGTCGATCTCATTTCCCGACCGCCAGGGTCATTCCGATGCAGTCACACTCGGCTTTTCGACACTGGCCGACTACGAGACCTACAGCCCCGCTGCATACACTGGAAACACCACGGGAGCTGGCGTCTACTTCGGAGCACTGATCGGCCGCTACGCCAATCGGATCGCCCGTGGCGAGCTCACGCTCGGCGGCGCCAAATGCCAGGTGCCGGTCAACAACGGCGTGAACGCACTACACGGGGGAACGGTCGGTTTCGACAGAAAGGTCTGGACGCCGGCAACCTCATCGGGTCCCGGTACGGTCTCGCTCCGGCTCACCTATGTGAGCATGGCCGGCGAGATGGGCTTCCCCGGCACGCTCACGACGACCGCGACCTACACGCTTGACAACGAGAACCGGCTGACACTGACCTTCCACGCCACGACCACTGCGGAAACGGTGGTGAACCTCACCAACCACACGTACTGGAATCTGGCGGGCGAGTTCTCGGGGTCGGTCTACGACCAGATGCTGTACATCAACGCCAACGGCTTCACGCCCGTGGACTCCACCCTGATCCCGACCGGCGTCATCGAGCCGGTGGCAGCAACGCCGTTCGACTTCACCACTCCGACGCCGATAGGCCAGAACATTGACAGCGGTTCGCAGTTCACCGATGCGGACACTCAACAGCTGCTCATCTGCAAGGGATACGACTTGAATTGGGTCCTGAACCAGACCAGCCCGTCGTCTCTTGTCCTGGCGGCCCGGGCCTGGGACCCCTCAAGCGGGCGCGAGCTGACCGTTTACACGACCCAACCCGGTCTCCACTTCTATTCCGGCAATCTCTCGGCCGCGACGCTGGTGGGCTCGAGTGGTCACCGGCAGAGCGACGGATTCGCGCTCGAGACCCAGCACTTCCCCAATTCTCCCAATCAGCCGAACTTCCCCTCGACGGTCCTGCGCCCTGGTCAGAGTTACAGCCAGACGTCGGTCTACCAGCTGTCGAACACATGGAGGCCGCGGCGTTCGCGTCCGTGAGCCCGCGCAGGGTCCCAGCCGGGATTTCGCCGGAGTCGACAGTCCTGCCCGGCCTCAGGATTCATTTGGCCCCGAAAGCGATCGACAAGCTGCCAGTTGTCCCGTAACTTCGGTCGCATGAATTATCGCCAACTAGGTAACTCCGGCCTGCGTGTCTCAACGATCACGCTCGGCACAATGGGCTTCGGCGGGACCGGATGGGCAAGTCCCGTCGGCCAAATCGACGTCGAGGGAGCTCGCAGACAGATCGGACTCGCCAGAGACGCCGGCGTCAACATGATCGACACCGCCAACGTTTACTCCTCCGGGCTGTCAGAGGAAATCCTGGGCAAAGCACTCGGCAGCAATCGTGAACACGTTCTCATCGCGACCAAGGTGCGATTCCCGATGAGCGACGAACCCAACGACGCTGGGCTGTCGCGCCATCACATCATCTCTTCGGCCGAGGCGAGCCTCAAGAGGCTCGGCACCGATCACATCGACCTGTTCCAGCTGCACGGCTGGGATGGTCAGACTCCGCTCGAGGAGACCCTCGGCGCCCTGGACTTCCTGGTTGCCTCGGGCAAAGTGCGCTATATCGGCGCGTCGAACTTCTCCGCCTGGCACTTGATGAAAGCTCTGGCGGTGTCGGAGCGTGACGGCCTGCCGCGCTTTGTCAGCCAGCAGATCTACTACTCGCTTCAAGCGCGCGAGGCCGAGAACGAACTGGTGCCGGTGTCGATCGACCAGGGTCTCGGCATCCTGGTGTGGAGCCCGCTTGCCGGAGGCCTGCTCTCGGGCAAGTACCGGCGCCAGGGCACCGACGCCCCAGAGGGCAGCCGGCACTTGAGCGGCGACTGGTCCGAACCGCCGATCTACGACCAGGACAAGCTCTACGACACCATAGAAGTGCTGATCGAGATCGGTTCGGAGCGCGGTGTGTCGGCGGCCCAGATCGCACTCGCCTACCTCATCGGCAAGCCGGCGGTCACCTCGGTGATCGTGGGTGCGCGTACCGAGGCCCAACTCGCCGACAACCTTGCCTCGGCGAATCTGACGCTGAGCCACGACGAGGTGACGCGGCTGGACGCAGTCAGCGCCGAGCCGCTTCGCTACCCGTACTGGCACCAGGCCGGGAACATCGTCGACCGGCTGAGCCCGGCCGATCTCAGCCTGCTCGGCAGCCACATCGGCTGACGCGGGCCAGAAGCCGGGACGTCTCGGCAACGAAAGGTAATTCGGTTGACGCCGTGCCCACGGATCATTAAGTTCAATTCATCAACGAAGTACCGAGGAGGCCTTTGATGCCGGCACCGACCCGTGATGATCGCTTCTCTTTTGGACTGTGGACGGTCGGCTGGCAGGCGCGGGACACCTTCGGGGATGCGACACGCGACCCACTCGACCCTGTTGAAGCCGTAAATCGCCTTTCCGAGCTGGGCGCTTACGGCGTGACTCTTCATGACGACGACCTGATTCCCTTCGGGTCCGATGACGCCGAGCGCGCCCGGAGGATCAAGCGGTTCCGCGACGCCCTGGACGCGACCGGTCTCGTCGTGCCGATGGTCACGACCAACCTGTTTTCCCATCCAATCTTCAAGGACGGCGCCTTCACGAGCAACGACCGCGAGGTGAGGCGCTACTCGCTCCGCAAAGTCATGCGCAACCTCGACCTCGCCGCGGAGCTCGGAGCGACGACTTACGTCTTCTGGGGTGGGCGCGAAGGCTCTGACACCGACGCCGCAAAGGATGTCCGCGCAGCCTTGGAGCGCTTCCGGGAGGCTCTTGACTTTCTCGCACAATTCGTTATCGATCGTGGCTACGACATCCGCTTCGCGATCGAGCCGAAGCCGAACGAACCGCGAGGAGACATCTTGCTCCCCACCGTGGGAAGCGCCCTCGCCTTCATCTCGACACTGGAGCATCAGGAGATGGTCGGGCTTAACCCCGAGGTCGGGCATGAGCAGATGGCCGGCATGAACTTTGTGCACAGCGTCTCGCAGGCCCTCTGGCACGGGAAGCTCTTCCACATAGACCTCAACGGTCAGCGCGGTGCGAAGTTCGACCAGGACCTGGTCTTCGGCCACGGCGACCTGCTGAGCGCTTTCTACCTAGTCGACCTTCTCGAGAACGGGGGTCCTGGTGGTGGGCCTTCGTACGACGGCCCCAGGCATTTCGACTACAAGCCCATGAGAACAGAGGATGCAGCTGGCGTCTGGACCTCAGCCGCGGCCAACATGCAGACTTACCTGATCTTGAAGGAGCGGGCTGCCGGCTTCCGCGCCGATCCAGCCGTGCAGGAAGCCCTGCGTGCGAGCCAAGTCGGCGAACTCGCCACTCCCACACTCGGGGACGCTGAGTCTTATCTCGATCTGCTCGCCGACCGGTCCGCGTTCGAGGACTTCGACCTCAAGACGGCGGCTGTGCACGGGTTCGGGTTCGCTCATCTAGATCAGCTAGCCGTGGAGCACGTCCTTGGCGCCCGCTGACCGACTCGACAGAGCTGCTCCTCGGTCCCCAAAGGGAACTGAGCCGCACGAGCACCGGCTCCTGCCGTGAAGCTCGTCGCCGGAGTGGACTCGTCCACACAATCGTGCAAGGTCGTCGTCCGCGACGCAGCGACTGGTGTCCTCGTCCGCAAAGGTTGGGCACCGCACCCCGACGGAACCGAAATTTCTCCCGAGAAGTGGTGGGAAGCCCTGCAGAGCGCGCTCTCTGATGCAGGAGGTCTCGACGGCATCGCCTCGATCTCGATCGCCGCTCAACAACACGGCATGGTCTGCTTGGACGAGGCCGGCCAGGTCATACGTCCGGCGCTGTTGTGGAACGACCTGCGATCCGGGCCCGCGGCCGAAGCGCTCGTCACCGAGATCGGTGCTGACGCGTGGGCACAAGGTGTCGGGAGTGTCCCCGTCGCGTCATTCACCATCGCGAAACTTCGATGGCTCGCCGAGCACGAACTCGAGAATGCCCGTCGCACGGCGGCTGTCTGTCTTCCGCATGACTGGCTCACCTGGAGACTCCTCGGTTCTCAACACGACCACGGCTTGACGATCGAGTCGCTCACAACCGATCGCAGCGACGCGAGTGGGACGGGCTACTGGTCGCCCATCACCGATGAATACCGGTTCGACCTGCTTGAGCGCGCGTTGGGCCGCATCGTGGGGGTTCCCCGAGTCCTCGGGCCGGCAGAGAGCCCGGGGCAGTACGGCTCGATTATTTTCGGAGCCGGGGCTGGTGACAACGCGTCGGCCGCCCTTGTCGCAGGTCCAGAGGCTGGCGACGTCATCGTCTCGGTGGGGACCTCCGGCACTGCTTTCGCGAGCTCGGACGTCCTGATGCCGGACAGTTCCGGAACCGTCGCAGGCTTTGCTGATGCCACGGGGCATTTCTTACCGCTCGTGTGCACTGTCAATGCTTCCCGCGTCCTCGAGGCAGCTGCCAGGATTCTCGGCGTCGACCAGCGAAAGCTGTCGGATCTGGCGCTGTCGGCTCCAGCCGGCGCTGATGGACTGGTTCTCCTCCCGTACTTCGAAGGTGAGCGGACGCCGAATCTTCCCAATTCAACGGGGGAGCTGTACGGCCTCAGTCACAAGACGTCCACCCCTGCTCACCTCGCTCGAGCCGCTGTCGAGGGCATGCTGTGCGGCTTGGCGGATGGGCTGGACGCGGTCGAGTCGCACGGAGTCAAGGTCGAGCGCGTGCACCTGATCGGGGGGGCCGGGCGGTCCGAAGCCGTGCGGCGGATCGCACCGACCATCTTCGGCCGTCCGGTCGTCGTGCCACCCCCGAGCGAGTACGTCGCGGATGGAGCCGCGTTCCAGGCGATGTGGGCGCTCGATCCCGACCACAAACCTGCGCCCTGGCCCTCGGGCGACTCGAAACGATTCGACGCTGAGCCGCTGCCTGCGATACGGACTCGATACGCGGAGGTCCGTGACGAACACATCTCCCGCGCACGCCTGGACGAGAGATAGCCCAAAGGATGGCCGAGGGCAATCGTAACTTTGCCCGAATGCCGTATCAGACGGGAAGCCAGCTCGCGCGAGTGCCCGCGCGCCAGCAGCTGCTGAAGCGGCACAACCTCTCTCTAGTCCTTCGGCAGGTCACAGCCTCGCGGAGCCTGTCTCGTGCACAACTAGCCGCGCGCACCGGCCTCACCAAGGCGACGGTCTCGACACTGGTCGATGCGTTGATGGACGCCCGGCTCGTCGTCGAGCGCGACCCGGAACGGGGTTTCATTGGGCGACCTGGCAGCCCACTCAGTCTGAACCCGCAAGGGCCTTCCGGGCTCGGCATGGAGATCAACGTTGACTACGTGTCGTGTTGCGTCGTCGACCTCACGGGCGCCGTCCGCTTCCGGAAGACGATCGTGAGCGGCAACCGGCTGCTGCGACCCGAGGTCGTGCTGCAAAGGGCGGTCCGCGCCGCGAGTCTCATGTGGCGCCAGGCCGACGCAGCCGGGCTCACCGTGTTCGGGCTCGGCGTCGGCGTACCGGGGTTGGTGGATTTTGACGGCGTGCTCCACCGCGCTCCCAATCTCTTGGAGTGGCAGGGCATCGCGCCGGCCGAGGTCGTCGCCGACATGCTCGGTCGGCCCTTGCAGTCGCTGTACTGCGATAACGAGGCCAATCTGGCAGCGCTCGGCGAGCTCTGGTTCGGTATCCGTAATAGCTTGCGGGACTTCGTGTTCGTATCGGGTGAGATCGGGGTCGGCGCCGGGATCGTCATCGATGGCGAACTGTTCCGTGGTGTGCAGGGGCTCGGAGGTGAGCTAGGCCACGTGACGGTGGATCCGATGGGACCGGCGTGTAAATGCGGTGGGCGCGGTTGCCTCGAACGCGTGGCCGGCCGGGAGGCCTTGCTCGAAGCCGCAGGGTTGCCTGTAGAGGTGTCCCCCGATCGCAACCGTGCCGGGTCCGTGCCCGAGCTCGTGGCGCGAGCGCAGGCCGGCGAGCCGACGACGCTCTACTCACTGGAAAAGGCCGGAACTGCGCTCGGTATCGCGCTCTCCGCATTCTTGAACGTACTGGACCTGCCGGCGGTCGTCCTCGGCGGCTTCTACGCCGAGCTCGCACCGTGGCTGATCGGACCGGTGACTTCCGAGCTTCACGACCGCGTCGTCAACCATTCATGGTCTCCCACCGAGGTCGTTGTGTCGTCACTCGGCGCCGAGGCATCCGTCCGGGGCGCGGCAGGCATCACGACACGACGGATCATCGACGACCCTTCTGCCTGGTTCCCGGAAATCCTGGCCAGGGCCTGATCTGAACGCCGGTACGTTGTCGAGCGCCCGCCCCGAGGCTCTGGTCTCATCTGGCTGCCAAGTTGCCGACTAGAACTAGAGCGGCAACAGGGCCGCCTTTACCGTGCGATCAGACTCTCGGTGAATCTCTACTGGGAACCTCCCGTCCCACTCCCGGCAGGTGGCGCGGTGTGCCGCAGCTTCGCCCGTCCTGTCACCAACGGTTGTGAACCGACGGGGCGATGTATGACCAGTAGATCTCGTGGAGACGGGCCAACGTCTCCTCGCTGAGCTTGCCGCGATCTCCGGCGCTGGCGTTGGCGTGTACCTGATCCGGCGTCTTGGCGCCCGGAATCACCGTGGAGACAGCTGGGTGCGAGCAACAAAAGCGCAGCGCCAAGCCCGCAAGAGTCTCGCCTTCGGGGAGGACTTCTTTGATCTTCTCCACCGCCGCGAGGCCGGCTTCGATATCGACACCCGAGAAGGTCTCCCCGACGTCGAATGCTTCTCCATGGCGGTTGTAGTTGCGGTGGTCATTGGCGGCAAAGACGGTGTCGGCCGATATCTTCCCAGTGAGCAGGCCTGATGCCAACGGCACGCGCGCGATGATGCCGACATCGGCAATCTGGGCCGCGGGGAAGAGTCGCTCCTCGGGTCGCTGGCGGAAGATGTTGTAGATGATCTGAATCGTCGCGACACCTGGATAGTCGAGCGCCTTCAGCGCCTCCTCCACTCGTTCGACCGAGACTCCATAATTGGCAATCTTTCCCGCGCTCACTAGCTCGTCCAGGCAGGCGAACACTTCCGGGTGATAAAAGAGGTCCGTCGGAGGGCAGTGCAGCTGGACAAGGTCCAGGCAATCAGTCTCGAGGTTGGTTTGCGACCGCGCGACAAAGGACTCGAGGTTCTCCGGCGAGTAGCCGGCCACTGACTGAACCGGGAGCCTACGTCCCATCTTGGTGGCGACAACGAGTCGCTCGTCCCTCTCACGGCGAAGCCGGGCAATCAGCCGCTCGCTGCGGCCGTCGCCGTAGGCATCGGCGGTGTCGAAGAACGTGACACCGGCATCTACGGCGGCATGTAGGGCCTTCATGGAGGTCTCGTCATCCACTTCACCCCAGTCCGCTCCGATTGCCCACGCGCCAAAGCCAATGACGCTGACTTCGAATCCGGTCTTGCCCAGTCGTCGAGTATCCATGCCCTTATGGTAGCCAGCCTCGGATCTCACCCACCGTCCCTGGAATTGCCACGCGTCCCCGCCTGGATTTGACAGGTGACATGTCACACCACGTTCACGCGCGCCGGTAGGAACCGTACTTTTTCGCCGACTCGACAAGCGCGTGGATGTTCTCCGATGGCGTGGTCGGGGCCATGGCGCATCCCGGGCCAAGGATGAATCCTCCGCCCGGCTTGCAGATTTCAATGAGCTCGTGACAAGCGGCGTCAACGTCAGCAACCGAGCCGAGTGCGAGCACATTGGTGTCGATGTTGCCTAGCAAGCAAGCGGAATCGCGCGCCGCTGCCTTGAGCCGTGATGCGTCCGTCTTGTGGTCGACCTCGAGTACCTGCGCACCNNCCATACGGCGCTCGTGAATCCAGGGATACTGGCTGTACAGCCGTGGCGAGATCATGGCGGGACCTGCTATCGGCTCGCCGATCGAGGTGGAGTGGCCACCACACTCGATAAGGGCGTAGGCGTAGCGTGTTGCGACCCGTCTGGCATAGTCGAGCAGCCCGTGGATCGAATCCTCCTCTTCGGAAGTGGCAAGGTCCAGCATGAACTGGCTTATGCCCCGAAGTTCAGCGGCCAGATCCATCGGCCCTTGGTCGGCCCGTGCGCAGATCCAAACCTTGTCGCCGACCTCCCGCGCGAGTATGCGGGTCGCCTTCAGGATCTCCGACATCGGGAAGGTGACGTAGGGGTCCGGCACTTGGAGATCGGCCACGTCCGAGAGGGAATTGACAATAGGTCGCCCCGCCACCGGCGCTGTGTCGTCGCAGTAGCGCACGACCATGCCACACGCCTCAGCGCTGCAGGCGGTACCGTTCTCGAGAAGGATCATGTCGTGCCCGAACTCGCGCCACGCCGCGAGCATGGCCTCGGCTAGGAGCGCGCCGTCACGGAAGACCTCCGACATCGGCAAGCCCGAGGCGCTGGCAGCCACCTGGAAGTCGTGCAGGTCCACAGGCACGCGATCCGGCTCACGTAGTTCAATCGCAGCCCCTACTCGTTCAATCGAGTTCATCGGACACCCCAGAACGTGTGATTGTCTCGACCATCGCCCAGAAGTTTTCGAGCGGCGTATCGAGCTGTACATGATGAGTCGGCGCGAGGATGAGGCCACCGCCCGCTCCGAGGGTGGCGATCCGTTCGAGCACCTCGCGGCGGATATCGTCCGGACTACCGAACGGCAACGTGTGCTGCTCATCGATCGAGCCCCAGAAGCAGAGGTCCCTGCCGAACTCGCGCTTGACCCTGGCGGGGTCCATCGCGGCAGGTTGGATCGGGTTGAGCACATCGAGCCCGATCTCGATCAGCTCGGTGATGATTGGAAAGATGCAGCCATCGCTGTGGTAGGCGACCTTCACGTCCGGGTTGATTGTCTTCAGGCGCTCGATTATGTGCGCCATCCGCGGCTTAAGAAAGCGCCGCCAGTGGCGGGGCGAGATGAACATGCCGTGCTGGTGACCCACGTCGTCGCCGAGCCAGACCATGTCCACGCCCATACGCACGAGCGTCTCGGCCGCGGCGAGATGGTAGCGGTAAGGAATGTCGAGAATGGCGTCGGCGAGATCCGGGTCTTCGATGAAGTCGGTTAGGAGCTGCTCGAGGCCTCGTAGCGCCCACGCAGCCTCGAAGATCGTCGTGACAGTGGATCCGACTATCCAATACTCGGCTCCACACTCGGCGATGAGCCGCTCGGCGTCCTTGTAGAGCTCAGGTCGACCTGGGTCGGGCCGTTCGTAGCGGGCGACCTCTTTGGCGTCGGCTCCGGCAAGAGGATGGCCGCGAGGCTCGGTGTAGTGACCGAGGCCGAACGGCGTCTCGTAGGGCGCCGATACCCAGCTCACTCCCCATTCGTCGACGTACTGACTGCCCTCTCCGTAGTAGGAGTTCGCCCAGCCGACAGAGGTGACCAGGAGATCCTGATCTAGGGCCATCTCGAGATCGAACGGATTGCCGGCTCCGTGAGGATTGTGCGCTCCGGCCGCGACATCGAGGCGCATGTCTGAACGGAGCCGTTCGGCGAACTCGGGAGTAAAGGTTGCCTGCCACGGGCAACGGTCCGACACCTCGTGATTTAGCGCCGCTGCCACACGTTCGCGATGCATGCCTTCTTCGCTTCCCGACTCGCACTAGGCCCCCGGCGGCATGAAACAAGCCGAGGAGGTCGATACGACGACCGGCGATCTCGCAAAATCCTAGCTATTCGATCGTTCGTCCCACATTCCCGTGGTCTCGCGTTTGCGGAGCTATGACGTACCTCTTGCCAAGGCAGCGCGGCGGATCTGCTTGAGGTGGTGGAGCCACTCGACATGATCTCGGCCGAGCTCGTCGTGCAGCGAGGAGAAGACCGAGTAGACCTCGTCGAAGACCGCACGGTGATTCGGCGCCGGTTCGTAGCGACGGGACATCGCCGGTTTGAGATCTCTGACAGCCGCTTCGAAATCATCGAAGCCGCCGTTCGCCGAGCCGGCGGCCAGAGCGCCGCAGAGCGCCGCACCGCGTGCGGGAATCTGACTCGAGTCCGGGATCGTGACCGGTAGCCCGGTAACATCCGCGAGCAGCTGCATCATGAGGGCACTGCGCTCGGCTATCCCACCGCAGGCGACGATCTCGCCGATTGCGACCTCGTGCTCGATGAAGTTTTCTACGATCCGCCGCGTCCCGAAAGCGACCGACTCGAGCAGGGCCCGGTAGATCTCCGCCGGCGTGGTCGCGAGGGTCAGGCCAACAATGACGCCGGAGAGGTCCGCGTCCCCGAGGATCGTCCGGTTGCCATTCCACCAGTCGAGCGCGACAAGCCCACTTGCCCCGGGCGCCAGCTTGGCCGCCTCCCGTTCGAACTCCTCATACCAGCTACCTCCCGAACCCTCACCGCTCTTCAGGCCGAGGAGACGGGTCCCGAACCAAGCAAACATGTCTCCGACAGCCGCCTGCCCAGCTTCGTACCCGAAGAATCCAGGCAGGATGCCGTTCTCGACGACCCCTGTAATCCCAGGCATCCGTGCCTCGTTCCGGTCGATGACGAGGTCGCAAATCGAGGTTCCGACGACCATCAAGAAGATGCCAGGGCTCTGCACCCCGGCACCGGGGACCGACACGAACGAGTCGACGTTTCCGACCGCAACCGCGACCGACGTGCTCAAACCGAGCCGCGCAGCCACTTCGGCCCGTAGCGTCCCGGCACATTCGCCGGGGGAGGCAAAACGCGTCCCAAGCTTCTCGGTCGGGTCCGAAAAGCCGGGATAAGCGGCCTCGAAATATGCTCGGGAGGGCATTCCGTCGCTCGCTGACCAGAACGCCTTGTAGCCCGCCGAACAACTGGCGCGAACAAGCTTGCCCGTGAGGTGCCACACGATCCAGTCAGTTGCCTCGACAAAGGCGCTCATGGCATCGTAGACGGGGCGGTCCTTCTGCCAGGTCTCGATGAGCTTTGGGAAGTACCACTCAGAAGAGAGCCGCCCTCCGTAGCGGTCGAGAAAGCTCTCGCCACGTTCGATCGCTACCTCGTTCAACCGGTCCGCGACCGGCTGGGCAGAATGATGCTTCCAAAGCTTCACCCAGGCATGCAGGTGATCGCGCCACTCTTCGAGCTGGCAGAGTGGAGTGCCGTTTTCAGTTACAGGCAACACGGTGCAGCAGGTGAAGTCGACACCGATGCCGATCACCTCGTCCGCAGCCACTTTGGCGGACGCGAGCGCCTCAGGGATCCCTTGATAGAGGACATCGAGGTAGTCCCCGGGGTCTTGCAGCGCCGTGTCCGGCGGGAGCTCGGCACCGGTCGCGGGGAGCCTCTGGTCGATGACCCCATGGCGGTAGCGAACCTCGCTGACTGCGAGCTCCTCTCCGCTTGTCACATCGAGGAGCAGCACTCGGCCCGACTCGGTCCCGAAGTCGACCCCTATGGTGACTCGACGACCGCGCGGCGACTCCGGCGCGTTCATGGTTCGCCCGCCGTTTCGAGGTGTCTTGATGTCTTGGGCTGTCTTACGCGAGCCGCATGTTTTGTGTCAGGCAAGTTCTCCGGATGATGGTGACCCATCTCGCCATTATGCCGCGCGCTCGCACGCGCCAAAGAGGGTCACCGCTCGGTACGTCCGCGTCCTGAGCCTTTACAGCGCTGAACGGAAAGTGCCAAGGTGTCGAACCCTGGCTCCCGCTCTCGACGGGCGGGTCTGCTGTTTACTCGCGGACTTTGTCAGGAGCTCGTCGGCACGGGGGGAAACATGCCATCTATTGCCGCGTCGAGCCTTTCCTGGCCTTCCAGAAAGTCGAGCACGGTGTAACGAGCACGGATCCGGTTCGCCCACCGGAACGTTGCTCTCAGCGTCTGGGCATCGAGCCCCAGGAACCCGGGCTCAGACGGGATTCTGGCCACCGACAAGGCCTTCGATATGAGAGGGAACACGGCCATCGCTTCGCCGATCTGGTCCTGCACGGCCTGCCACCGCGAGGAAGTCGTCGGCCATGCGCAAGCGTGCTCGCCGAGGAACCGAACCTTCTCCTCCATGACGGCGTCGACTTCCGCGCTATGTCCGCTGTACCACGAACGAGCCTCGTCACCCTCGGGTGTGATGGGGCTCGGAGGGGCCAGCTCGCTTATGCCACCGCCGAACGCGTACCTCTGCAGGCGCATCGCGAAGTGGGTCGCGTAGCCCACCTGGAAGCCGTGCGGCGTGTGGTGTCGCCGACCGCTCGCCGCGAGTTGGTCCCAAAAGTGGGAGGCGTGGTGCTCACAGCCACTCGCCGGTCGGGAGTTCCCGATCATCGCCATCGCGATCCCTGACTCGACCAGCCCGCTCAGAAACCCGGATACCGCGTCTAGAGACCCCCCAATGATGTCCTCGGCGTGCGTCGCGGCATGGACAAGGGGCCCGGTCACGCGGCGTTCGACAACTGGGCAGAACCGCTCGCCGTACAGTCCGTGGGAAGCCAGCCAATCGACGTGTGCAGACGCCTTGCCCAACAAGTCACCGAGCCCAGTTCGCGTCATGTCGAGCGGGGCGGCGGCGATCGTGCGGGGGTCTGCGAAGATCGCCACCGGCGGTGCGACCGGAAAGCTCGTCTTCATCCCGCCGAACTCCATAACCGCGAGGTTCGAAGCGTACCCGTCCATCGATGCGGCAGTCGGAACGCTTACGAACTCGCTCTTCAGGAGATTCGCGACGTACCGCGTAGTGTCGGTGATCACGCCGGACCCGACCGCGACGATCGAGTCGGCGCTCGAATCCTTCAGCGCCTCATGCAGGCGCGTGACGCTCGTCTCGTTGGCCAGCAGGCCGTCGCGCTCCGGAAAGCAGAAGCTCGTGACGTGCGTCCCTGCTCTCGCCAGCTCACCGATGACCTGGCCGCCGGCGGCTTCTTCGGTGTTCGCGTCCATGACGACAAACGGTCGTGACCACGAACGCTCTTTCACATAGCCGACGAGCTGCTCGATAGCGCGCTCTTCGATGACGACCAGCGCGGTCGGGATGCCATGGACTTCTCCGCAAGCGCAACGAGCGTTCGAAGACGACCCAGCATTGCCGACAACTCGAGTGACCATGGACCTCACTGCCTCCGGATAAGGAACTGTCACGCCGCGCCGACGAGTTCGCCCGACATCAGCTCCACACGCCGTGCAACTGCACGGCTCCGCCATCATAAGGACGCAAGGCGCACACGAGCCAGCAAGACCGCGGCCGCAGAGGGCCAGAACCATGCACATCGTCAGGCGCTCGATCAGAACTCGGACGGCTGTCCCCACGGTCTGTGAACCGCGCTGCCACAGCCCTTTCTTGTCGCTTGCCAGGTCGATGGCACCGCCCTGTTGCCACAAGCTTGGGAACACCTCGGAACCCTCCGGACAATCCCACCAGGCTTCGTGCAGTTTGCAGGTGCTGTTGCAGGGCACGCACCCGCATCCTCACGGCGGCGGCACATCAATCTCGTCACTAGACGACTCTGAAAGATGGCCTCTGGTCGCAGCGGGTCGGTCGCTTCTGAGCTGCCGCCGCAGGAAGAGCAAAAAACCCGCGCCATGGTCGGGCAGCCGTGCTGACAATATTTCGCTTGTGAAGGCTCGCGCCCTCGTAGCGCTCGTAGTGATCATCGGTTCAGTGACCGCCGCGCCTGTGACACGACTTGCGGCAACGACCACGTCTCACTGGTGGGTGACACTCGCCTTTGCCAACCGCGAGCTCGGCGCCGTCGTCGAAGGCACCGGGATCGAGCAGGCGGCGAACTGCGAGCTCTCCGTCTATACGACGTCCAACGGCGGCGTCACGTGGGCGCCCCCTCTGGTGCTGAGCCGCCGCGCTGGATGCGGAGCTGGTGGCTCCACTGATGACATGGCGATCACTGCCGACGGCAGCTGGTTCCTTGCGACGTCCCAGGACCTGCCCCATGACCTGTTCCAAGGCCGCGTCCATCAACCAGGCTTCCGGGTTGTTTCGGCCGCCCGTCTTGCACCGTCGGAACCGGCCGACATGGTCTGCTCTGTGGCAGCTGCAGGCAAGTCGGTCTGGGTCGTACTCGCCAATGTCTGCGGGCTGTGGTCGACAGCCATCGTGCTGGAATCGGGCGACGAAGGCGCCACCTGGACAAGGTCAAAGGACGTGCCGCTCAAGTCGCTGGACGAGGCGAATCTCGTCGACGCCACGCCGCCGGAGAGCTTGGTGGCAGGTGCTCCGGGGAGCGCGTGGCTGATCGGCACGGCACTGCCGCCACGCAAGTCCGACATGGTCGCGGGGCCGCTGGAGGTGGCCCGCACCACAGACGCGGGGCGCACCTGGCACACGAGCACCCTGCCGTGCAAGACCGACAGGATCGGCGCGCTGCTCAGCGCAGTCGGAAATGATCTCGCGGCGCTGTGTCTCGGCGACCCAAGCGCCGGCTACGGGCCGATGGAGGTCGTCACCTCCACCAACGGCGGTGCAAGCTGGACGGAGCGTTGCAACAACGGGTCGCTTGGCTCGGTGCGCATAGTCGGCGACTGTCCGGGCTTCGGCTATCCAGGCATGATCGAAGCGATGCCGAACGGGACGCTCGTTATAGCGCTCGGCTACCCGGTCGGGGGTGTAGAGGTGTCGCTCGACGGGGGTCGCGCCTGGAAGCTCTCGCTCAGATCGGCGGCGACGTTTGTCAACCTGTCGCAAGGTGCTGGAACAGTCTGGATGCTCGGCATCGGGCCGGTGAGCGCAGGCTTGAGACTCGCGGAGTCTGCAAACGGTCGGAAGTGGCATACGGTATCGCTGCCACGATGAAGCCCGGTCAGGACCTCATTGCCAGTCGGAGATCCGCGCCGTCGGACGCGAGTATCTGCTCGAGACAGAAAGTCAGGCCGACACTGAGCTCGCCTCAATGAACTGCCGCGATTGCTCCCGCCCGTCGTCCCACTTCAGGTTTCCCGCTGCTAACTAACTCTCCTGGAAGTAGCGGCTGATAAGCAATGCAGCCTGGATAGGCAGCTTCTGGTTCGCCTCCACGTGCTCGGCGAGATCCTCTGGCAGCACTGAGCGCTATCATCATTTGATAGCATCACCTTATGGCTTCATCGAGAACCACCTTCACGCTCGACGAGGAGTTGGCTGAACGCGCACATCAGCTCGGCGTCAACATCTCGGCGGCGGCGCGTCAGGGAGTCGCTGATGCTGTGCGCGCCGCGTTGGCACGATCAGACCGACAGGCGTACCTGAGACGCCCCGAGCGTGCGGATACCTTCTGGACCGAAGCTGAAGCGTGGGGCGAGCCGTGAAACGCGGCGAGATTTGGTTGGCCGAGGTTGGTCGCAAGAGGCGACCCGTTCTGCTGCTCACACGATCCGAAGTAATGGACGTTCGCGGTTTCGTTACAGTGGCCGAGATCACCACTTCGATCCGGGGTCTCGCCGCAGAGGTTGACTTCGACCATGTCGAGGTTGGCGTGGACCGGCCGTCGGTCATCAACTGCGACGGTCTTCACACGGTCACGCAGGCGTCGCTGACCGGTCCGGTCGGACGAATCGGCGACGACGTCATGCGCAAGGTCTGCTCGGCGGTCAGCTACGCGCTCGGTTGCTGATATGCGGATGTCGCGCGTGAGCGTCCCCGTCGGGGAGGTCTCTCAAGCCGAGGTGGGTCGGGATATGGGCAGCAACAGAATCTGACGAGCTACGTCTGAGACCGTTCGAATGGAAAATTTGGTCTCCTTCGATGTGGTCCCTGCTCCCACAATACGAACCGCGCGATCGTGGTCGACGGACCGGTGATAGACCTTCGACAGCTCGCCGCCTGAACGACCCCGGTCGTTCAGGGGATCGTTCCGAGGGGACTCGCGGCTGAGTGCAGCGCTTCGGGGATTGTAGGGTGGCGGACCGAGACGACGAGGGAGGTCCTGATGATGCAACACACGGTGGAGATCGAGACCGGGGACGGGACCTGCCCAGCAGCGCTGAGCATTCCCGAGGATGAGGGACCTTGGCCAGCGGTGATCATGTTCCCGGACGCCGGCGGGATGCGCCCCACCATGCGCCAGATGGGTGAACGGCTTTCCGGACTTGGTTACATCGTCCTGGTGCCAGACTTCTACTACCGCAACGGCCGATACGAGCCCTTCGACATGCGTACCGCATTCCAGAACGCGGAGTCGAGGGATCGGATCATGGCAATGGCGCGGAGCTACACCGTCGACATGGCTGTCCGCGATGCCCTTGCCTTCGTCGACTGCCTGGACTCGTTGCCCGAGAAGAGTCTGGGCGGCATCGGAACGACCGGCTACTGCATGGGCGGTCGGCTGTCGCTCATCGCGGCCGGAGTCCTGGGCGGACGCATCGCGGCAGCCGCCTCCTTCCACGGCGGGAACCTCGCCAAAGAAGACGACCCCGACAGCCCACACCACAAAGCGGGCGCCATCGAGGCCACGGTCTACGTGGCCGGAGCTGTGGAGGACCAGTCATTCACCGACGAGCAGAAGGACCGTCTCGAAACGGCCCTGACCGAGGCCGGTGTCGCCCATACGATCGAGACATATCCCGCTCACCACGGCTTTGCCGTCCCGGACAACGCCACTTACGACGAAGCTGCCTCCGAGCGCCACTGGCACGCCATGGAGAACCTTTTCGGTTCAGTGCTCCGATCCTGAGCTAGTGCGCCTAGCTGGATTCGAGCCCGCAAGCAGCGACAGCAATTTGCGAGGGGCGTTAACCGCACTATCCGAGGGGTCTTCAGCCGCACAAGCCGACCCGACGAGCCCGGCGGTGCTGCCAAGCGCTCATAGTTGCCACTCGTCGCCGAGACTGCCGGGCTCGACAACCAAATGTCGGTGGCTGAGTACCAGTGGGGCTAGCTGGACTCGAACCAGCGACCTCAGCATTATCAGTGTCTTTCAGGGAGTTGTCCCCAGCTGGACCCGTGGCTAGAAACCGTTGTTGAACTGCGCTTTTGTGAACCGTCACTGACCACGAGTAACCGTCATCTGCCACACTGCTGTGTCAGATTTGTGTCAGACGCCGGGCGGGCATGCCCGCACGCTCACGTAGAGCTGCTGTCACCGGATGTCAGGACGTGTGTCGACCGTCGGTCGAGGCCCGTGTCGAAAAATTATCCTGCGTTTATCCCGCGTGAACCTCACTGAACGTCGTGCCCGAAATTTCCGTTCGGCACCCGAACGAGGCCGCTGCAAGACGATGGGACGGCGTTGGCTCGTTTCAAAAGGAGAGCACCTACACTTGAGGGCGATGAGCATCACCGTAAGGCTGCCTGACGAACTAGCGCGCCGCGTCGAAGCGGTAGCGGTCGAGCGCGGAACGAGCGTCGAGGCTGCTGCCGTCGATCTTCTTGACGCCGCGCTCAGCGAGTCTGAACACGAGCCAGTGTCCAACGGAGTGAGCCGCCATCTTGCGTTTGCTGCTATTGGTGCCTCGGGTCAGTCGAGGGGCGCGGCAAACGTCGACGAACTACTTGCCGACGGCTTCGGGCGCGACTGAGTGCTTCTGGTCGACACCGGCCCGCTCCTCGCCACGGCTGATCGGAACGATGCCGACCACCAAGCTTGCCGGGCACTGCTGGAAAAGGACGCCGGGCCTCTTGTTACGAGTGCCTTGGTCATCGCTGAGGCGAGCTATCTCCTTGACCGCGAACTAGGACCGGTTGCCGACGCAGCGCTCTTTCGTTCGATCGTTGATGGCGACTTACGTGTTGAGCCGCTGCAACTTGCCGACTGGACCCGCATTGCTGAACTGGTTGAGGAATACTCCGACTTACGTCTCGGTGGTACAGACGCTTCGCTCATCGCTCTTGGTGAACGCCTCGGGGTTGCACGAATCGCCACGTTGAACCACCGCGACTTCACGGTCGTCCGCCCGCGCCATGTCGAGGCCTTCACGCTCTTGCCGTAAGCCCCGCCACATTTGTTTCCTGGCGTCTGTGAGTTATTGCCCGCGAGCACCCAAGTGCGGTCGCTCCTCGTGAGCTCGACCCGACCCGAGAACGACGAGTTTGCCGAAGACGACCGGCAGCTCCTGCTCGATGCCATCTAGACCGCCTGGAAGAAAGGCGTCGATGTGGGCAAGTCCAGCCTGATCATCGCCCCGGACACTGGTGCCGAGCACATCCACGGGTGACCTTCTGCGACGATTTCGCGAGTGGGTCAAGCCCCTGAGCTGGGCACATAGAAAACTGAAAGAAATGGGCTTGTGTCGGGCGTGTACTAGACGTGATGGCCGGCCCGCCACGTGACGCCTCGAGACTAAAGCGAGAGCATTTCGCATCGCTCTACGAGGAGAACTTCACCGACATCTACGCGTACGTTCTGCGACGCGTCGGCACCGTCGAGGTGAGTGACGTGGTCCAGGATGTCTTCGCGACCGCTTGGCGAAGCGCTGCACGTATGCCCGAAGCACCGCAGGACCGGCTCTGGCTCTACGGGATCGCGCGCCGAGCAGTCCAGCACTCTCAGCGCAGCCTGTTTCGTCGTGGACGCTTGCAGCATCGCCTCGAAGCTGAGCCCAACGAAGCTACAGGGCCGACGCGGATCGCGGATCAGCTCGACATTCGCCTCGCGCGTGCGGTCGGTCACCTCCGGCCAAAAGACCAGGAGGTACTCCGGCTGATCCTGTGGGACGAGATCGACCGGTCCGACGTGGCAGTCATCCTCGGCTGCTCAACGAACGCCGTCGACGTGCGCTTCCACCGGGCCTTAAAGCGCCTACGCGCTCGCTTCGCGATCACCCAAGCAACTGGCGGGGTCGGCTGCGACCCGAAGCCCGCCCCCGAATACTGAAGGAGCCATCCATGTTCGACATCGAGTCCCTGTTCGCCGACGCCGATCCTGTCCGCGGGAGTTCCCTTCCGAGTGCCGACTCGCCGGAGGCCACGTACCTCTACCAACAGATCAGTTCGAGCTCGGCCCCGAGATTCAGCGCACAGCACGGAACCCAAGTGCGGGTGATCGCGGGCGTGGGTCTCGCCGGCACTGCGGCTTTGGTCGCGGCCCTCGTCGTCCCGGGTGCTCCGGGCGCACCGACAAGCGCTGCCGCGGCGGTGCTCGCCCACCTTTCCAAAGTGGCTGCCGGTCAACCAGCAGCCGCCGCGCTCCCCGCCGGCGAGTACGAGTACACGGCATCGGTNNCGCCAGGTGTGGATCGCCACCGACGGCTCAGGACGCCTCGAGCAGAGCTACGGCACGCCGAGCTTCCTCACGCCAGCAGATCGCGCCGCTTGGGTGAGCGACGGCTCGCCCGACGTCGTTCCGGCATCGTCGGACGTCGATTCGATCGAGCCCAAAGGCGCGCTCGTGGCGCCGGACCTCTCGAACCTGCCGACAAACCCGGGCACCCTGCTCGCCGGCATCGAGGCCAGAACCGTCGGATCCTCTTTCGGCGCTCCGGCAGGTGCGGCGGGCACATTCGAGATCATCGGCGAATTGTTGCGTGAGACGGACGCTTCGCCGAGGCTTCGGGCCGCGCTCTACCAGGCGGCAGCACAGATGCCCGGAGTGACGCTGATTGGAACGGTGACCGACGCCGCAGGCCGGTCCGGGACAGCGGTGGCATACGCGAGCAACGGTGAGCAGAACGAGTTGATCTTCGATCCGACGACATCTGTGCTCCTAGGCGAGGCGACCGTCGTCACCGACCCAACTCAGTTGTGCCGGCTCGACGTGTCAGTCGGGACTGTCCTCTACGAGACGAGCTACGTGGCCAGTGGCGTCGTGAACTCGACGAGCGACGTCCCAGAAGGGACTTCGCTCACCTCCTACCACGTCGCGATCCCGTCGAGCCCAAGTTCCTCGGGCTCGCCTAGCTCATCGAACTGCTCGTCGACGGCCCCGTCCCAGGGGACGAGTACCTCGAGTCCGACAGTGAGCACGACGACAAATCCGCCGCCCACGGCAGCCGGTAACTCGCCTATAGGGATTCGGAGGGATCGCCCCAATGGCCGCGACGAGTGACCTTTGCATGGCCGCGGTCAGGCGCTCGGCAACCTGCCTGGCGCTCGCGGACCTAGCAGTGACGGTCCCTCTCGCTCCGGCGGGCGCGGCGGCCGTGGCGACGGGGAGGTCCTGCTCGACCGCCTGAGGATCGCCTCGGTCGCTGGATCGAGACCATGCGTGGTCGTCTCGGCTTGCTCCTGTGGTTTCGCTGATCGGGAATCGCTCCGTCCCGCTCGGGCAACGCGAGACGCGCTTCGGTCACCGCGCCCGATACGGCTGCCATCGCGACCGAGCCCTGCCACGTCCGCTTTCCGCTCCTCGATCCGCTCCCTGAGGTCGCGAGCCCATTGCAC
>PLKG01000058.1:0-4524 GCA_003140595.1 Acidimicrobiaceae bacterium
CGCGCCCCTGACTACCAGTGGCGAGCCCAGACAGCCGAGCCGCAAGCCAGACCGTCGAGGTGTCAGGCCACAGCGTTGAGATCTCGAACCCGGGCAAGGTCTACTTTCCCGGTCTCGGGGCGAGCAAACTGGATGTCGTCGACTACTACGTTGCCGTCGCCGAGCCGATCATGCGCGCGACGTCCGGCCGACCGGCGATGCTGCAGAGATTTCCCGATGGAGCGCTCGGGAATTCCTTCTTCCAAAAGCGTGTGCCCAAAGGCGCGCCCGACTGGCTCCAGACGATCGAGGTCTCGACGCCGAACGGCACGACGTCGAGGGCGCTCGTCATTGCCGACCTGGCTCACGTCGTATGGGCCGTGAACCTCGGCTGTCTCGGGTTCCACCTTTGGCCGTTTCTCGTGGAAGCTCCCCAGTACGCCGACGAGCTGCGGATCGATCTCGACCCCCAACCCGGGGTCGTTTTCGACCAGGTTCGCGAGGCCGCATCGTGCGTGAAGGAGCTCTTCGACGAGCTCGGTGTCGTCGCGTACCCGAAGACCAGCGGCAATCGTGGGCTGCACATCTACGCCAGGTTGGAGTCACGGTGGGACTCGACCGATGTCCGCGCCGCGGCAGTGGCGTTCGCGCGTGAGCTCGAGCGGCGGCACCCCGATCTCATCACTGCGAACTGGTGGAAGGAGGAGCGAGGCCAACGAGTGTTCGTCGACTTCAATCAGAACGCGCCCCACAAGACGGTGTTCGGGGCGTGGTCGGCACGTTCGCGTAGCTACGGCCAGGTGTCGACGCCCCTCTCGTGGGACGAGGTCGCCGAGGTGGATCCCGATGAGCTGACTATCGCGACCGTGCCGGATCGGCTCCGTCGCTTCGGCGACCCATGGGCGGCAATGCCCGCCGAGCCGCAGTCGCTCGAGCCGCTTTTGGAGATGGCCGCGCGTGATCGTGACGCAGGACTGCATGACGCACCTTGGCCGCCCCAGTACCCCAAGCAGCCCGACGAGCCCAGCCGAGTCGCACCGAGCCGGGCCCGCAAGGGCTGAGGAACAAAGACCGTGGGACCGACCGAAGCGCTGCGGCGCATCGCCTATTTGCTGGAGCGTGATGGCGCCGACACCTACAAGGTGCGCGCCTTCAGGCAAGCGGCGAGTGCCGTCGACGATGTGGGCCAGTATCGTCTCGAGCAACTGGTGTCCTCAGGTCGACTTAGGGACATCCCCAACGTCGGCGACACGACGGCGCGCGTAATCGCCGAAGCCGTCGCGGGCGGGACACCTGGCTATCTCACCCAGCTGGAGGCGGTCCAGCCGCGACGACTCAGCCCGGCTGCGCTCGGGCTCAGGAACACCTTGAAAGGTGACTGTCACTCTCACTCGGACTGGTCTGACGGTGGCAGCCCGATCCACGAGATGGCCGAGGCCGCCGTCGCCCTCGGGCACGGCTACCTCGCTCTCACCGACCACAGTCCTCGCCTCACAGTGGCGCGCGGGCTGACCGCAGAACGGCTCCGGCGTCAGCTGGAGGTGATCGCACAGCTCAACGAGGAACTTGCGCCGTTTCGCCTACTGACCGGCATTGAAGTCGACATCCTGGAGGACGGCTCTCTCGACCAGGACGACGAATTGCTCGCCGGGCTCGACGTCGTCGTTGCGAGCGTCCACTCCAAGCTCCGGATGGAAGCGCCTCAGATGACCAGGCGCATGGTGGCAGCAGTGCAGAACCCTCACAGCGACATCCTCGGCCATTGCACCGGCAGGCTGCTTGCGGGCAAGGTCCGGGAGCCGTCGAGCTTCGACGCCGAGATCGTGTTCGGCGCCTGCGCCGCGACTGGGACGGCGATCGAGATCAATTCGCGCCCGGAGAGACGTGATCCGCCGGAGGAACTTCTGAAGCTGGCCGTCGATTTGGGCTGTTGGGTGAGCATCGACACCGATGCCCACGCGCCCGGCCAGCTCGAATGGCTCGGGCTCGGCTGCGAGCAGGCGGTGCAGGTCGGGGCACCTGCGGCCTCGGTCGTGAACTCGTGGCAGGCCGATCGGCTTCTTGAGTGGACGGCCAGCCACGTTGGGTCCTCCGCGACCGGTCGCGGCGCAACGCCCTGAGGATACGATCACCCGGTGGAACTGCCGGTCATGCCTCCCGTCTCCCCAATGCTGGCAAAGCTCTCCCGGCAGATGCCGCAGGGCGGCGAATTGCTGTACGAGCCCAAGTGGGACGGCTTTCGCTGCATAGTCTTCCGTGACGGCCAGGAGATGGAGCTCGGCAGCCGCAACGAGAGGCCGCTCACCCGCTACTTCCCGGAGCTCGTCGGATCGCTGTTGGCAAATCTGCCTGAGCGTTGCGTTCTAGACGGCGAGATCGTGATCGTCGGTCAGTCGGGGCTGGACTTCGACGCCCTCCTGCAGCGGATCCATCCTGCAGCGTCACGGGTAAAGCTCCTCGCGTCCGAGACACCGTCTTCCTTCGTGGCCTTCGACATTCTGGCCTTGGACGACAAGGACCTGCGCGGTGAGACCTTCGGGTCCAGGCGGCTCGTGCTCGAGCGTGCGCTCGGCGACGCCGAGCCGCCTGTGTACCTGACCCCGGCGACGTCGGATCCAGTCGTGGCCATGGACTGGTTCGAGCGCTTCGAAGGCGCCGGGCTCGACGGAGTCGTCGCAAAGCCCATCGGCCTCGGCTATCGCGAGGGTGAGCGCGTCATGTGGAAGGTCAAGCATGAGCGCACAGCGGACTGCGTCGTGGGCGGCTTTCGCTGGCACAAGGACGGCACAGGCGTCGGCTCGCTGCTTCTCGGCCTGTACGACGAGCACGGATCGCTTCAACATGCCGGGGTGGCGTCCGGTTTTACGGCCGGCTTGCGCACGAGCCTCGTGGACTACCTCGCTCCCTACCGGTCGGAAGATCTCGAGGACCATCCTTGGAGGGCGATGACCGCCGATGCCGGCGTCAAGCGCAGGCCAGGAGGATTGAGCCGGTGGAACGCCGGGAAGGATCTCTCCTGGCAGGCCCTGGCGCCTGAGCTTGTGTGCGAGGTCGGTTACGACCATCTCCAGGGCGACCGGTTCCGGCACGCAACCTCGTTTCGCCGTTGGCGGGGCGATCGCGCGCCCGGGTCGTGCACCTACGCGCAGCTCGAGGTTGCCGTGCCTGAAGAGCTTGCCCGGGTCTTCGGCGCCGGGGAATAGCGGACCTCAAGACCTCCTCATCGCCGCGACGCGGTCAGCCAAGGACTCGTCGCGAAGGTAGCGGCACATGTCAGCGAATCCCGGCCCCGGGCCACTCCAGCACAGCTCGTCAACGTTGCTCAGTAGCGTCGGTTCGACTCGTAGCGTCGCGAGCACCCTGAAAAGGGTCGCCAGGTCGCGTTCGGCGGCCAGACGCGCAGCCAGCTTCGGGGCGCTGCGCACGGTCCGGGCGACCTCGGGATCCCAGTCCGCCACGTGGTCCGGGATCGCATCTATGTGGCCGTAACGGGCGAGCACAACCGAACTCGACTGGCGGCCCCAACCAGAAAGTCCGGGGAAGCCGTCGGCGCTGTCGCCGACGAGCGCGAGCCAGTCCGGTATCGAGGCCGGTGCGATCCCGTAACGGGACCGGACTCCGTCCTCGTCGGTGATCACGCCCGTGCGGCGGTCGAGCTGGACCACCCTCTGTGCGACGACGCACTGGGCCAGGTCTTTGTCCGGAGTACATATCAGTACCTGGTCGACACGCGCGTCCTCTCGGGCAACCGCGGCAGCGGACGCGAGGGCGTCGTCGGCCTCGAGCTCGATCATCGGCCAGACCCGCACGCCCAGCGACTCGAGAGCTTCCTCCAGCAGGGGGAACTGGGAACTGAGCACGGAGGGTACTTCGGCGCCGGTCTTGTAACCGGCCCACAGGTTGTTGCGGAACGACTCGATGACGTGGTCGGTCGCCACCCCGAGGTGGGTGACGCCTTGGGCGAGCAGCGAGGTCACCGACCAGACCACGCCTCGGGTCGCGGCCATCTCCGCGCCGTCGGTGGCCGCGCTGGAGGGCCGGCCGAAGAACTGGCGGAAGAGCTCGTAGGTGCCGTCGATGAGATAGACCTGCACAGTCCCAGCCTGACACTTGCGCGGTTGACGCGCGCTCTGTGGCGCGACAGACGGCCGTGCCCAGGGACGAGCGCACAAAGTGGTGACATGAACACCTAGGGCGCTCTTATGGGGTATAGTCGCGAAATCTGATTGATGAATTCCTGGCCTAGGAGGTAAGGGTCATGCACACGATCCCGCGATCGGAGGATCGCCACGTTGTGGCGCGCCCTCCTGACGAGGGCTTCACCCTGATCGAGCTCCTCGTCGTCCTGCTAATCATCGGGATCCTGCTCGCGATCGCGATTCCCACGTTCTTGTCCACGACGACCACCGCGAACAACACGTCCGCGCAGGCGGATCTCAAGACGGCGCTCACCGGCGCGGACACGTACTTCATGAACGCCGGTGGGCAGTCTTACGCGTACCTCGACTCCTCTGCGGGGGGGACCTCGGCCATCAGCACGGTCGG
>PLKG01000058.1:4564-16644 GCA_003140595.1 Acidimicrobiaceae bacterium
GACCGTCTCTCCGAGTGCGGCCAACGTCTCCTCCGTAGCCTTCCCGCACGGCTGATCGCCCAGCTCCCCGAGCGCCGAACGAGCGATCGGGATTAGCGCAAGAGTGGTTCCGACCGGATGCGCAAACCCGCGCATCCAAAGGCGCGACGGGAGGACAGATGATCGCGGCGTTCTCGGTGAGCCCTGCGGGTACAGAAGAAGTAGGTGCCGCGGTGGCCGAAGCGGTGCGGCTTGTCCGCGCGAGCGGGTTGCCCAACGAGACCAATGCCATGTTCACGAACGTGGAAGGCGAGTGGGACGAGGTGATGGCGCTCATAAAGTCGTGCGTGCTGCGCCTGGCCGAGGACTCGCCGCGTGTGTCGGCTGTCATCAAAGTCGACTACCGCCCTGGCGTGACTGGCGCTCTCGTCTCCAAGGTCGAGACTGTCGAGCGTCACTTGGCCGGCCCACAGGTGTAGCAGCCGAAGTTTGGTTGGCGCGTCGCTTCGCGAGCGCTTTCGCTCGGGCGTGGCGACAGCTAGGTCCCCAGGGCGGGCTCGGCACCCTCGGCGTACTCGAGCGCCCAGCTCGCCGCTGTTTCGGCGACGCGCTCCTCGGCTTCGCGGAGTCGCTGCGAAAAGGGTCCTCGCGGGTCTTCGATCACGCGCTCGACCACCGTTTGGTAGGCGGCCGACGCGTCGCGGAGCGCCTGTTGGGCNNGTTGCTAGGGGTCCCGCCGCCGGCCGCCGAAGAGGCTACGGCGCTCTTGGGGGGCGTTGCCTCCAAACGGCCAGGTTCTGCTGGCGAGTCTCTCACTGACGTAGGCGGCAAGGTCGCCGATGCTCGTGTCGGTCGGGAGCGTGCCGGCGTGACGCCAGATCGTGGACTGACTGTTCGCCGAATCGGAGTCCGGCCACCCGTTGTACCAGCATTCCGGGTCGAGCCAGAAGCCGACAACCGTCTTCGGCGAGTACACCCGCAGCAGCTCCTCGTTGTCGGGATCCCAGTCGACCGAGGTCGACTCGACGCGAAGGCCGATCAGATCACTCAGGAGCTTCACCAGGGACTTCTGGAAGGCTTTCGCGCGTTCGTCGCCCTCCTGACCCTTGTCGACGGGTACAAGTCTCGAATGGTCCTCGTCGATGAGCAGTTCGGCGCTCAGGTACCAGGCGATCTGGCGCGCGCGACCGGTCAAGGGGCCTGTCATCGCAGCCAGCTCCGCGTCGAGCTCCTCAGCGAGGCGGTCATGCTCACCCTTTTCGAGGTGACGACACCAGTCTCTCCACAGAAGGGGTCGCAGGTTTCCGATCGAAACCCGTTCGGTGAAGCCGCCCGCGTCGGGCTCCACGGGCTCGCGTTCGTCTCCCGCGCCTGTGACCAGCGCTTCGATTCTTGCCGCGAGGTAATCGCTCATCGGCGCATCGCCGAGCAGCACGTTCGTCGGCAACCTAGGTAACCAGGGCGGCTGAACGGGCTCTCCGGAACCTGTCGCGAGCTGCGAGCTCCCCGGCGCGTCGGACGGGTCCGGGCCGACCCGCTCCTCTGTGAAAATGCCCTGGTCCTGGAGTTGGATCCACCGGTGCCACCGGTAGCGCGAAGCAGCGCTGAGAACGTTCCTTGCAGCCGTGGCGAGCTTCAGCTCCTTGAAACTGGCGACGGGATGATCCGCACGTTCGGGTAGGTCGGGCCAGGAAGCGACCAGCTGGTGGCCATCTCCCTCGCTCGTCACCTGATAAGTCGTCATCGTCGGTCCACCTGACAGTAGTGCGGCAGCCAAGTCAGTTGGCGACGCCGACTTGGTCCCGACCGCTGGTTTTTGCGAAGTACATCGCCTTGTCTGCGCGTTCCACCAATTCCGCGGCGCTCTCCCCATGGACTCGCAGGGCTATACCGACGCTGGCGGTGACCGGCGTCCGGTCACCGCTGGCCTCTGCCACCGACGCCCGGACCCGCTCTGCCACCGACCGGGCGCAAGGTAGGTCGACTCCGGATAGGAGCACGACGAATTCCTCGCCGCCGAAGCGCACAACGACGTCGCCCGATCGCGCGCCCTTGACTATCGACTGCGCAACGTGCCGCAGGACCTCGTCGCCCCCCGAATGACCGAACGCGTCGTTGACTTCTTTGAAGTGATCCAGGTCGATCATCAGCGCAGCCAGTGCCGGTCTTTGGTTCCGGTCGTCGAGCGCGCACATCCTCCTCGCCGTGTCGACCAGGTACTGCCGATTGTGCAACCCGGTCAAGGGATCGTGGATGGCCTGCTCGTAGAACGCGGCCCTGTCGATTGCCGCGACCTGACGGAACAGTTCCCGCTCCAGTCCGACTTCCACGAGATCGCAGACCTGGTCAACGAGGGCCCGCGTTGTCGCGCTCATCGCGGGAGTCTCGCGGAACTCGAACAGGGCCACCCCGCTCACCAGGCCCGATGACGACGACCGTAGCGGGATCACAAGACGCGGTCCAGTCGCCGGAGTCGCGCCCGAGAGCGCGTCGAGTACATCGACCGGAGGCTGCGCGACAAGTCCGCCGAATCCGTCGCCTTGGCCGAACCGAAGCACTGTGTTGCCTGTGCGGGCCCACAACTCCAGGTCCTCGGCTCCGAACAGTCGCCTGGCAATCTCGGCAAGTCGGGCGACGACGACCGAGAAGTCAGCCTCCCGGACGAGTATGTCGACCACGTCGCGCACAGCACTGTGCGCAGTCAGCAGGAACTCCAAGCCGGGATCGTCGCGGGCGAGCAAGTAGATGCCGCACTCGAGCTCGGCGAGGCGGTCCAGCAACGGCATGGCCAGGTCCTCCGGGATGACCAGACCATGTTGAGGCGCGATCCGATGCAGGCGGAGCCCGCGGATCTCCTCGAGCGCATGAGCGAGGATCTCGCCACTCGGCATGTAGTGCTCGTGAAACGCCCGCATCGCCTCGAAGTGCTCCATTGAGGTGGCGAACAACGAGTGGTCGTCGGCGAAGGCTCCGAAGAGGTCGGATGAGAACAGGGTGCCCGAGTTCTCGTCGAAGGTGCAGAATGCTCCGGCGAAGTGCGCATAGGGCGTGAACAGGAACCTGAGAGACCGGTCCTCGAGCTGAAGCCTCCAGTCGTGCTCCTCGACCAGCCAGTACGGCAGGTCAATGCCGATGTGGCGAATGAGCGCCTTGTCACGCCAGTGCGTCACGATCGCGGCCTGGGGATGAAGCCCACGCTCGACGAGTGCGGGCAGCGCGGAGATGATGTCAGGGTCCGGGTGAGAGCAGACGAGCCAACGCAGGTTCTCGACACCGACGACCTCGTCGATCTTGCGCACGACCTCGGCAGCGTTGAGGGCAGAACCGGGATCGATCAGCACCGACTTGTCGCCCTGTTCCACGAGGTAAACGTGGCATTGGAGCTGATCTCCCGGAAGCAGCGCACCCACCCACCAGACCCGTGGGGCCAGTTCGACGGCGCGCGAGGTGTCGAGGGGCACGACGCCCATCTTCGCATCCTTCTGTCTGCCCGATCTGCGCGCGGGTTCGCCACCTGACAGCCGGGCGTCAGGTTCGCGGTGAGCCGGGGCGCGGGAGGTCGGCGGAGCGGACGAGCAAGACCTGCCGTTCGCCTCTGGAGGAAGCGGCCCGAGTGGTCCTTCAATGACGGTGGTGAATTGGGAAGGAGGTCCTGTGCGGGTTCTCATCGCTTACGGCTCCAAACGCGGGGGCACTGCCGGGCTCGCCGAGATGATCGGCGATGAGCTCGAAGCGGCCGGACTGGACACTGTCGTCAAGCCAGCCCGCGACGCGGGAAACCTCGACGGTTTCGACTCGGTGGTGATCGCTGGGGCTCTCTACGCGAAACGCTGGCATCACGACGCCAGGCACTTCGCCCGTCGTCACGCAGCGACGTTGCGCTCACTGCCGGTCTGGCTGGTGAGCAGCGGTCCCCTGGACGACTCCGCCGCCGGGGTCATCCCGCCTGTCAAGCACGTTGCGAACTTGATGTCGCAGATAGGCGCCCGTGGCCAGGTCACCTTCGGGGGCCGTCTCGAGCGCAGCGCGCGAGGTTTCCCGGCCAGCGCCATGGCAAAGACGAAGGCGGGTGATTGGCGTGACCGTTCGCATGTGCGCGCCTGGGCGTCGGCGGTAGCCGAGGAGCTAGGCCGGGCCTGACGCCTTCGCGTCGCGGCCATGGACGCGCGGCCGGAGATCCCCGTACCGGGCCTCCTAGGGTTTGGCTCGGTGGACGTTCTCGGAACGTGACGGTTGATCTACGCGCCCGACGATCATGGCGTCCGGGCCACGGGTCGTCTGGTCCAGCCTCGGTTCGGGATCCACCGCCTTGAACCGCCGACGGACGTCTTGCTAGACCTGAACCGGAGGACTCGTCGCCTGAGCACCAAAGGACGTGTCGAAAGACGGTTGGCTGGCCATGACGAGCCAAGGTAGGTGGGCGAAAGCGTCGATGAAAAAGACAGCCCCGCTTCCTACCCAGACGCCGCCGAGCACGTCGGTTGGGTAGTGCCATCTGAGAACCAACACAGCTGCACCGACGCCTGTTACCACCAGCGCCCCGACTAGCGCGCTAAGTGGACGCAAGAGTCGGGGAGATACGAGAAACACAGCAGCGGCGAGCGCTGCGACCGCGGCGACCGTCCCCGACGGATAGGTGAAACTGCCCGCGCCGATCTCACGTCCGACCATCGGTTTCGCGATGTGCTCCACCACCTCGACGGCGACGATCGGAGCAGCGGCACATGCGAAAGCCCGTACCCAATCGCGGAAGATCGCGACGAAGAAGATCACGGCTACACCTGCCAGCAGCACCGGCAGCGAGCCAATCTTCACGAGCTCGTTTGCGAGATGCGAGCCCGGATCGGAGGGCACGTAGAAGTAGCCTGCCGCGTCTGCGCGATTCGGGCCGGGCCTCTTGGCGAGCAGCAGGCCGGCGAGTGCCGCGGCGCCAAGGAGTGCGACGCCCAACATGAACTCAATCGCAGTCCAAACGCGTGAAGCCCCGGCCGGCCCTTTACGCGGCCTGCGCGGACTGGCCATGTCGTCCAACCTAATTCCCGTTGCGTCGTTGTGTGCATCGCGTCCGCCATGGTTTGGCACGACTCCACGGCGGTGTCAAAGCGTGCGACGATCGCAAGCAGTGACCCCTTTTCAAACCCGGTACTCGGACGCCGGGGCGGTCCCGCCTTCGCGTCGGACCTTCGGTGCGGTGGGTTCTCTTGCGTCAGAGCACTGCCTAGCAGAGCCGTGGCCGACCAGGCGTGGTGTAACGAGCACGGAGCGGCCGAGAGGCGCTGGATAACTGTCACACTGGCGGTCATCTTGCCGCGAAGGTGCAGCTCAAGTGGGTTGCCAAGAAGGTCGATAAGACTACGATGCAGCAGGGATTCTTTCGCGAGTTTCCTCGTTTGGATGATGACAGGCTGGTCATCGGCGTCCTTTCGCCTCAGCTCGCGACGTCCTTCTTCGGCGGGGTGCTCGTCGGCATCACCCAGCTCGCCGCTGAGCGTGGTGTCGCAGTCATCGGAATCCAGACCTTCGACCCGGGCGACGCCGATGTCGACCGGGCTGTGTCGCGCTATCGGCGGAGGGCAGGCTGGGGCCACCTCGCTGGAGTGATCTCTCTGGTGGACGCCGTCGACGCCGCGTACCTCTTCGAGCTCCAAGACAACGGGATCCCTGTCGTCTTGGTGAGCAACGAGGTCGAGGGGCTCACTTGTCCGGTCGTGTCCTCGGACAACCTCTCAGGTGTCGCCTCGGCCGTGGCTCATCTCGTCGATCACGGACACCGCCGCATCGCTTTCGTTGGCAACTTGAGACAGAGCGACATCCGCGAACGGTACGAGGCCTATCGCCAGACTCTTTCGAGTCGCGGTCTCGAACCCGACGACCGCCTGCTTTTCGTGGCGATCGACAACGTCGAGCGGGGCGGTGCCGAGGCCGGCCAGGCCATGCTGGAAGCGGGGCTTCCCTCGACTGCTGTCGTCGCCGGGACCGACTACAACGCGATCGGAGTCATGAAGGCCCTGAGGAGAGCTGGACTTGTACTTCCCCGGGATCAGGCGGTCGTCGGCTTCGACGACACCGAGGCGGGAGCACTGACCACGCCGGCGCTTTCGAGTGTTCGCCAAGACTTCACTGCGATAGGTGCCAAGGCGGCCCAGCTGGTCCTCGATCTCGCCGTTCATAAGGATGTTCCGGCTCTCCACTACCGGGTCCCTACGCGCTACATCGTGAGGTCCTCTTGTGGATGCGCACCGGACAACCTCGTCGGAGCGGTCGGGAACGAACCGGTTCGCAAGGGCCTGCGCAATGTGCTTCTGGCGCTCTTGACCGAACACGGGGCGAACGAGGACCCAGCCGGAGAGGTGGCTGCACACGCTGCTGAGGTGATCGCCGATGTCCTCGAGGCACCGACAGGAAACTTGACTGAGGAGCTGACCGCGCGGCTCGCAGTGGTGGCCGAGGAGCTCTGTTCCTCGACCGGACGCTTTGAGGTCGTCCCGGCATCAGTCGCGTGCGCTCGCGCCTTCGGCCTGCGGCCTGCGCCGCGCATACCCGAGGGCGCCGACCTCGAACGCCGAATCGGCGAGATCTCGGCTGCCCTGTCGCGGGCCTACGCATGTGGGCAAGAGCGCGAGCAGCGCCGGCTCTACCACTCGCTCCGCGACGAGTACAACATCAGCCTCGACCTGTTGCGAAACCCGGCGAACGCACAAGGTGGACTGCCGTTCCTGAGTCGGACACGAATGAGAGCTGCCTATCTCGGGCTCTGGCGACAGGTGCCCTCGGAGAGCCCGGACGCTCCTGATGAGGACCTGACGATAGAGCTCGCGGGTTCCTTCGTCTCAAGCGCCGGCGATGTGCTCCCGCTCGGAGGCCACGTTGGGATCGAGTCTTTCCCTCCTGCCGCGCTCGTCTCCCTCGCCAGGCCGCAACTGGCTGAGATCACGACCGTGCTCCCGGTCAGAACTGCTACCAAGGACTGGGGTCTGTTGGCGCTCGTGGGCCCCCTCGAGACGTCGGTGAACACGGGTCACGACTTCTACTTCCAGTGCGCAGCCCTGCTGAGCGTCGCGCTCGAGCAGGAGGGGACAGTCCGTTCCCTGCGCTCCAGCGAGGAGCGCTACGCCCTCGCCGCGCGTGCCGCCAACGACGGGCTCTGGGACTGGGACCTCCTGGACGGTCGCGTTATGTTGTCGGACCGCTGGAAGGCCGTAGTCGGTTGCAAATCCGACGAGGTCGGGACGAGTCCAGGCGAATGGCTCGGACGGGTACATCCCGAGGATCGGGCAGCGCTCGACGAGGGGCTTCACGCGTGCACTAGTGGCCAGTCCACTGCTCTCGAGTCGGAGCACCGTCTTCGCAGCAGCGACGGCACCTACCGCTGGGTGCACTGCCGCGCACTGGCGATCCCTGGCGCTCCAGCACCGGCGACGCGCCTGGTCGGTTCGATCACTGATATCACCGTGCGCCGCGATCTTGAGGAACAGCTACGTCACCAGGCACTTCACGACTCTCTAACGGGGCTTCCCAACCGCGCCCTAGTGCTAGATCGAGCGGAACGGATGCTTGCGACGGCGCGTAGGACCCACGGCTCGGTTTCCCTGCTCTTCATCGACTTGGATAACTTCAAGGACGTCAACGACGGCTTCGGGCACGCGACCGGTGACGAGCTGCTGGCGGCGGTAGCTGCTCGACTGCGTCGCGTGACCCGCGACAGTGACACGGTGGCCCGTCTCGGGGGAGACGAGTTCGTCGTGCTCGTCGAGAACGGGTCCTTGGCGGACGCGTCCGGCCTGCTGGCCGAACGCGTTCAGGACGTGCTGCGTCCGCCCTTCAACCTCGGAGGTCGCGAGTACCTGGTCAGTGCGAGCATCGGGATTGCAACCACGTCGGACGGCACCGCCGAGAACCTCTTGCAGGAGGCCGACGTCGCCATGTACAAGGCGAAGAGCTCGGGCAAGGACTGTTGCGTCAGTTTCCGGCCTCGGATGCGACACGCAGCCCACGAGCGCCTCCAGCTCGAGATGGACCTCGCCTCGGCGATCATCGGAGGCCAGTTGCGCGTCCACTATCAGCCGATCTTCAATCTCGCGCACAACGACGTGTGTTGTATGGAGGCGCTCGTGCGTTGGCAGCACCCCGAACGAGGGCTGCTCCCGCCGAGCGAGTTCATCCCACTTGCGGAGTCGTCAGGGCGACTCATCGTTGACTTGGGTCGATTCGTGCTTTCAGAAGCCTGTAGCGCTGCTGCCGGCTGGCAGCGTCTGGACGCCCGCCTGGACGTTGCGGTCAACATCTCAGCGCGGCAGCTGGAGTCGAGCAGCATCGTGAACGATGTAGCCAGCGCGCTCACCGAGAGCGGGCTCGACCCCGGCCGGCTTGTGCTCGAGGTCACCGAGACGGCCATGATGCACGAACCGGACGCTGTCGTGGCGTGTATGACAAAGCTGAAGAGCCTCGGCGTGCGCATATCGGTCGACGACTTCGGTACCGGGTACTCCTCGCTCTCCTCCCTCCGGCACTTCCCCGTCGACGTGTTGAAGATCGACCGCTCTTTCGTTGAGTCAATCTCCAAGTCCGCCGAGGACGCGTCCGTTGTGCAGACTCTCGTCTCGCTCGGGCGGACCCTCGGGCTCGAGGTCGTCGCAGAAGGCGTAGAGCTCGTCAGCCAGCTGGACGCGGTTCGAGAGGCCGGCTGCAACCTCGCCCAAGGGTTCCTGCTCGGCCGCCCTCTTGCTCGCGAACAGCTCGACGCGCTCGTGGTCACCCTCGTACGGGCCAGCTCACCCATGGCCGGTTAGTTGCGCGCGCTCCTCTAGCAGAGAGACCGACGCAACGCCCTTTCAGAGTCGCCAAAGTCTCTTGCAACTGGCGACTGCTGCCCCGTGGTCCTTGGATGCGGCAGTCTTTGGGATTGGACCCGACCGAGTGTCGCGCGGCCGTGTTGCCTCGCCTCCACGACGGTTGTCACCGTTGCGACGCGGCCCGAAGTGGTGGAGCGACCTCGGTGTCGCCAGGCCACCCGCCCTGGTATTGAGATCATTCTCGGTCTAGCGCCGCAGCGCCCTTGACGACTACCTTTCAATCCGAACGCATCTCTGGACCTCGAGGTTGTCTGAAGCTGGAGCAATCTCGGGCTCGGCGAGACCGACTCTGGGGGGAGTAGGAAATGGCGAGTGACGACTATGCCGCGCTTCTCGCTCATCACCGGGCCGATCTCAGCGATGGGTTGTTCTCGGCTGTCCGCCGACTGACGTGGTCTGCGGAACGTCTAGCAGCTGAACGCGAGCGTCGCCTGCAAGATCTACTGGCCTGGTCCGTCGAGCGATCTCCGTTTCACCGCGAGCGCCTGGTCGGTGTCGACATGAGCCACTTCACCGAAGCGGACCTGCCCTCATTGCCGACCATGACGCGGTCCGATCTCATGGACAACTTCGATCAAGTGATAGCCGTGCCTGAGCTCAGCCTCGAGGTCGTCAGCGCGCACGTTGAGAAGACAACGCAGGACAACTACCTCCTAGACCAGTACCGGGTGGTCGCCAGCAGCGGCACGACTGGTGCTCGAGGGTTGTTCGTCTACGGGTGGGAGGAGTGGACCACGTTTGTGCTTGTCGCCGTCCGCTGGGAGGGCCGCAACGGTGACAACGTCCCGCTCCAAGCGTCAGTGGGCTCACTGTTCGCGTCCGACTCCAAACACGTGTCGGGCGCGCTTCACGCGTTCTTGAAGGACATGCCTGGTGACGAGGCGACCTCGGTTACGCATCTCCCGGCCTCGTTGCCGCTATCTGAGATCGTGAAGGGTCTCAACTCGGCCCAGCCGTCAGAGCTACGGGGCTATCCGAGCACGGTGCGCCTTCTTGCCAGCGAGGCCGCAAGCGGTCGTCTCAAGATCAGCCCGCAGCGGGTCTCCACCTGTGGTGAACAGTGCACGGCCGAGACCCGGGCGGCTGTCTCAGATGCTTGGGGAATCGAGGTCCGTGATTGTTGGGGGTGCTCGGAAGGGGTGTACGCCTTCCCATGTCAGGCCGGCGATGCGATGCACCTACCCGATGACCTCGTCATCATCGAGCCGGTCGATGGGCAGGGAAATGTTGTGCCGCCTGGCCATCCAGCGGAGAAGGTCCTTGTCACCAACCTCTACAACCGGACCCAGCCCCTAATTCGTTACGAGATCACCGATGCCATGACCGTCGTCGACGGGATCTGCGAGTGCGGGTGTAATCACAGGCGGATCACCGATCTGGTCGGACGGTCAGATGGCTTCTTCGACTTCGGCGACGGCGTGACGGTCCATCCGCTCGGCATGGAGACCGTTCTCTTGAGCGACTCCACGGTCGCCGAATTCCGCGTGGTACAGACAACACGCGGTGTCCATGTGTCGATCGCCACCAAGGGGGAGTGCAACGTCCAAGGTCTTGAGCGTGGCCTTGTCGACCTGTTGGCCAGAGCCGGGCTTTGGGACCCTCAGGTCACGATCCAAGACGTGGATTGGTTGGATCCGCTGTGGTCTGGCAAAGCGCTCCAATTCCAGCCGTTGTGAGGTCGCACAAGCCATTCAGCGGTCGTAGACGGTGATGATGGGTTGCTCGCGAGGTAGAGGAAGCGTGCCACCAGTGGGCGGGGATCACGGATGTGAAGATGAATGACCCACACGGGTCTTCGCCGCCGGGAATTGTTACACCCAAATGTGAAGTCCAATGCAGGTCAAACCGTGAAACTCCCTTGCTTGTTTGCTTGCGAGGTCTTCACGATTGGTCTTGACCTGGTCTTTCGCGTGCTGATCAAGGTCGTCGTCGCGGCTTAAGCGCTGTTTCACCACGCGCTATCCACAGCAAAGGAAGGTCTCAGCGCTGGTGTCGGGTGCGGGGATCTGCCTCGAGGGTCTGAAGGCCGATGGCCTCCAAGCGGGTAAACAGCTCGCGCAGGCGCCGGTGGTTGTCTATGAAGATCTGGTAGTCGCCTGCCTGTTCGGGGCTCAGCCAGCGTCCCACCGTCTTTGAGGCGACCTTGCGGGTCCATTGGTAATAAGGCCCGTGCGGCTGGGGCGGCTCCGCCATGCAACGGCATCCCGGGCGCCCGCAGTGGGTGCGTCGCGAGACGATCGAACCGGGGAGGACCTCGCCGGTTTTCGCGATGCGGGCGAGCTCGGACGCGATCTTTGCCGCTTCGTCTTTCTGCTCGCGACTTAGGCCCACGCCGAAGCTTGTCACGGAGGATCCACCACCACCGTTCTAGCGTACAGTATGAATACAGTCCGGTGACCAGCCCAAGTCCTGAAGCCGAGGACACCATCTCGAACTGGCGCCCCCGCCTGTTCTCAGACGATGTCGCCGCCTTTTCGAGATGCGTCGTCGCCTCGGTCGGGCCCAAGAGCAGANNCTTTCATCGAGCGCTTCATCCTCAAGGCACCGATGAGCTCACCGACACGCCGCACGCTCAAGTCGAACCTGTGGCATCTGGCCTCTCATGTCCCCGGGCACGAGCCATCTCCAACGCCATGTCCGCGCGAGCACGCCAAGGCTCCCTACACAGATGGTGAGATCGCCTTGTTCCTCGCCTTGGCCGATGCCCAGCCGACGCCGAGACGTCGCCACAAGGCCGCCGCCCTCATCTGTCTATGCGCCGGGGCCGGCCTGAACCCTGGCGAGCTGCGTGGCGTTATCGGGACAGACGTCGTGTCGCGCTCTGGCGGCGTGCTCGTTCTCGTGGGTGGGAAAAGGCCACGGGCCGTGCCTGTGCTCTCCCCTTATCAAGAGCGCCTGGTCAAAGCTGCGAGCTTTGCCGGTGCCGACTACCTCATCGGGGGGAGCGAGGCCAAGCGTCGCAACGTCACGGCCAACCTCGTCTCTTCGCTCGCAGGCGGCCAGGATCTCGCGCGCCTCGAGCTGTCCCGGCTGAGGTCGAGCTACTTGTCGGCCATGGCGGCACAGATAGGCCTGCGCGCCTTCATGGACGCGGCCGGGATCAGCTGCTCCCAGCGTCTCGGCGACCTCGTGGCGAACCTGGCGAGCCCAACTGAAGAGCAAGCCGTCGGCCTACTTTGCCCAAGACACCCGGGATGATCCCAACTTGGCGCCTCGAGGCGCTCCTCGACGACCCCGGTGTCAAAGAGG